>CALDJX010000222.1 GCA_937899075.1 uncultured Planctomyces sp.
TGATTCACTGTTTGGTTATTCCGTCGGTGAGTCAGACATTTCGTTCGACAAACGCGACAGCGCTGCCGTCGCGCCGCTGGGAGCCGTCATCAACGACGCCTTCGTCTGGGGCGACGACGCGCCGCCCAACGTGCCGTGGAATAAAATGCTCATTTACGAGGCCAGCGTTCGAGGCCTCACGAAGCTGAATCCGAAAGTGGCGACTTCGAGACGCGGCACCTACGCTGGACTCTGCACGCCGGCGGTCATTCGGCATTTTTTGAACCTTGGCGTGACGTCGATTGAGCTGATGCCGGTGCATCATTTTGCGAAGGACCAGTTTCTTGTCGAACGAGGGCAATCCAATTTCTGGGGTTATAGCTCGTTGGGTTTCTTCGCACCGGAGATGACGTACTCGTCTACGGACTCGCCTCAGGAAACGGTTCGCGAATTCAAACGGATGGTTAAGACGCTGCATAAGCACAAGATCGAGGTGATTCTCGACGTCGTCTACAACCACACCGGCGAAGGCAGCGAAATGGGACCGACGCTGAGTTTTCGAGGGATCGACAACTCCAGTTATTACCGACTCGCCGGAAACCACCGGTACTACGACAACTTTTCCGGCTGCGGAAATTCATGGAACGTCAACGATCCGTTCGCGCTGCAACTGATCATGGACAGTCTGCGTTACTGGGTGCAGGAAATGCACGTCGACGGTTTTAGGTTCGACCTCGCGTCAGTGCTGGGCCGGGAACCTCGCGACTTCGACCCCGGTGCCGCGTTCTTCGATGCCGTGCAACAGGACCCTGTTCTTTCACAAGTCAAGATGATCGCGGAACCGTGGGACGCTGTCGGCAGTTACGATCTCGGAAACTTTCCCGGCCTGTGGAAAGAATGGAACGGCCAGTACCGTGACACCGTTCGCGAATTCTGGCGGGGCGATCACGGAAAACTTCGCGACTTCGCGACAAGAATCTGTGGCAGCAGCGACGTCTTTCAGCACAATGGCCGCAGCCCTCTGGCAAGCATCAACTTTGTGACTTCTCACGACGGATTCACGCTCAAAGACCTGGTCAGCTACAACCAGAAACACAACGAGGCAAATCTCGAAAACAGCGGCGACGATCACAACCGCAGTTGGAACAGCGGCTTCGAAGGCGAAACAACCAACAAAGCGATCAATCAACTCCGGGAACGCCAACGGAGAAATTTCCTGACGACGTTGTTCTGCTCTCAGGGAGTTCCGATGCTGCTGGCGGGCGACGAGTTTGGTCGGACGCAAGGTGGAAATAACAATGCCTACTGCCAGGACAACGAGATCAGTTGGGTCGATTGGAATCTGGACCCCGAACAGAAGGCTTTCCAGAAGTTTGTTCGACGAGCCATTCAGTTGTGGAACGAAAACTCCGTCTTTCATCGACAGACATTCTTTCGCCCGTCACTGCACGGTGAGTCAGAAGACCTCGACATTCACTGGTTGACTCCGGCGGCCGAACCAATGACCAGTGCCGACTGGGAAGCGGGCTTCGCACGTTGCGTCGGCATGCTTCTCGACGGGCGAATGGTTGAAGAATTCGATGCCAACGGTGAGCCGCTGGAAGGCGAAACGGTGCTGCTCCTCATGAACGCCAGCGAGGACGACATTCCGTTCACGTTGCCGCCGCTCGACGAAGGCAGCTATTGGCAATGCGAACTCGACACTTTCTATCCGACCAGACGGCCCAAGGATCTTGAACCCGGTCACAGTTATCGGCTGAAGACTCGTTCAATGTCGCTGTTCGTCCGGCGCCGGGAACGTAGAACGATCCTGCGGAAACGTGGAAGTCAGAAATAGGTCGGTCAGTGATTGCAGGCCTGGAATCTTCGCAGGCGCGTTCTGAACGTCGATCATTTGAGTAGCGGACGGACAATAGAAGCCCAAAGACGGTAGCCTTCGTCGTTCATGTGCAGGCCGTCTTTGAGAAACAATTCTGGCCGAGGCTTTCCGTCGTCGCCAAGCATCGGCTTGAAGACGTCGACATAGTCCATCTGGTTGTCCGCGGCGCAAATCGCAGAAATCGCCTTGTTGGCTTCGCGGATTTCATCAGCCAGGTTCCATCGCTTGATGCTTGGCTTAATCGCGATGAAGGTGATTCTTACATCCGGCAGTTTCTTTCGAACGACGCTGACAAACTTCCTGAAGTCGGCAGTCACGGTTTCAGCCGACTTTCCATGCGAAATGTCGTTGTCGCCAGCGTAAAGCTGGATGACTGCCGGTTGATGTTTCAGAATGATCCGATCGGCAAAGTGAATTGAATCTGCGATCTCTGATCCGCCAAAACCTCGATTGATAGTTTTGGACTTTGGGAACGACTTGTCGAGCTTCCACATTCGGATGCTGGAACTTCCCACAAACAGATTCGCCCCCTGCGGCTGAGGTGTCTGCTTGTCCTGCGATTCAAACTTCTGAATCGATGCTTCCCACTTTTCGAAGTTCGGTTTATTGGCTTTCTCTTCGTCGCCGAATGTTTCCCTGTACGGAGACGAGAAAAGTGCCAGGCAAAGGATAGCCAGCAAGGTTTTCGACCATTTCAAACGAGTAATAATTCTCACAACGTTGACTCCTGATAAGAATGTAAGCGTCGACTCGCGATTCTCGCAGCGGGACTTCCTGTCGTCCTATTGAAACTGCTTGACTTCATAAATTCGAGTCATGCCATCTCTGGTTTCGAATTGGAAAGCGAGCAATGGCTGACTGTCAAGATTGTCGGCGATTGACGATTTCAACTTACTCATGTCGACGACGCACCACCGCACGCCAGCTTTTCGCAGTTCGCGTAACGAAGTGTTGTTGGGGAATTCCTGAACGTCACGTTTCAATTCGACAAATCTACTGGGGAAGAATCCAGAATACCCATTGGCGAGTGGCCGCTTGTGATAAGTCGCCCAGAGCATCGATCGAGTCGTGTCCTCGTAGTCAGCAACTGACCGTCCCTCCGGAAACGGGATGTTCGCCACGATGTCATCCGCATCGGTGCCGGTGATCAGCCATTCAATCCATGGCCGCTGCGTTTCGTAATCGGGCATCGCGTACATTCGAGGACTCGACGGCCAGCACTCAATCAGTGCACCGCCAAGCAACCCACAGTGCATTACTAGAACCAGGCGACGCCACTTCGATGAAGGAAACAACGGAGTCGCCACCGATGGCGTGGGACAGTTCGCGGTGTTCCCATCTTGCGAGGCCTGGTCACGTTCCGCACGAATGAAGCTCAACGATGCCAGAGCCACGCAACTGACCTGAACGAGAACGGCAAAGCGATACGGGCTGCGCATGGCACTCAAACCTGGAAGCCACTCCGCCAGCAGTTCGAATGGCCGATACCCACCGAGTACCCAGCCTGGCCCTAAAGAAAGTTGTGCTGCCACGCCCACGATCGACAGCAGGAACAACGTGGCACCACGGGTTGGTCGTCGGCGAACACCGATCACTGTTCCGATGACGGCGAGAATTGAACAGGCAAGGCCAGGACTCAGAGGGAACCTCGCATTTCCCGTCGTGCGGTTCGCAAGGGGGCCTCGCCAGAGAGTTCGGAAATAGTCGTCCTGAACAGCGCTGAGTCGCGCGACGGTTTCCGGTCGACGATCCCATTTATGCTGCCCTGACGTTGATAGCTGCTTCGAAACGACAGGCAGTATCAGAAGCGCGAACACAGCCAGGCTCAAGACAGAGCCGGTTGCAAGGCGACGAACACTGCAACGCTTCATCAGGAGAACTGGCAAGGCGACTGTAAGGGTCAGGCAAAGCTGATAACCGTAGTAGTTGCAGGTCAGATAGCAAAAGCCGCTCGCGACTCCCGCCAGCAGTGCGTCTTTTAAGTGGTAGTCAGCAAGGAAACGAATCAGAAAATGGAGCGAGAGCAGGATGCCTGATAACGACGCCAGCTGAATCACACCCAGTTGCCAATGCACGAAGGGCAGAAGGACCATCGCAGCACCGCCCCAGACACCAGCGATCCGACTGCCAGTCAGGCCGCGGGTGAAGACGCTGCCTGAGCAGCCATTCGCCACAAGCATGAATAAAAGGAAAACGTTGTACGCAAGAATTCGGGATTCCGTCGCCCAGATGATTGGCGCAACGATGGAAGTCGTCGGCTGCGATTCCGACAGTGCAAAAGCACCGTCAGTCGGAGCGAAGATGGGGGCGTCCCAGTAGTTCGAAAACAGATCGCCAGCTCGATCAACGTTCCACCAGATTGTCCACAGGTTGAACAGTGGCACCGTCGCGACGCGTTCCTGACCTTGCGGAATTGCGGTCTGGAAATTCCAGGCCAGAGGCCACGTCGACGAAATCGCAAGCGCCACGAAAACGATCAGTTCCAGCAAACTGATCGTTCCGCACCTTGGTTTTGTCGATGGATGCTCTACCGCGATTGCTTCACCCTCGTTTTCCAAACGACACCGAGCGACATTGTTGATCCAACTGCAAACAGATCGCGACGTTCGTCAGTGATTACGCTGGTCAGCGTTCTGCCTGTTAGCTCTGCGACATCGAATTTGTGGTTTCCGCCAATCGATCGACCACAGCCTTTGCGTTGCCGCTGTCGATGGCTTCCGCAGCAAGCGTGGCGGCTTCGACAGGGCTGACGGCTTTGCCTGCCGCGACCAATGATGCGGCAGCGTTGGCAACGACAATGTTCCGCGATGGCCCCTGAACTCCGTCGAGGATTTGTCGAATTCGATCGGCGCTTTCGGCTGCACCATCAACGACCAGCTCATCGACACTGCATTCGGCAAGCCCGAAGTCGCTGGCCGACCAGGATCGCTCGACGACGCCGGCACGTGAAACGTCAAACACGGCCGTTTGCCCCCAAAGGCTGACTTCATCGAGCTCGTCGTTTCCGCACACCACTAAAGCGCGATCGCAACCAAGTTCAAACAACGCCGTCGCAAGCTTCTCGGCGAAGTGTTTTCGGTTGGCTCCAAGCAATTGAAACTGAGCCCCGGCTGGATTTGTCAGCGGTCCGAGAAGATTGAAGATGGTCCGAATTCCCAGAGCCTTACGGACCGGTACCACATTCTTCATCGCCGAATGCAGCAACGGCGCGAAGCAAAATCCGATGCCGACTTCGTCAATGCACTTGCCGACCTGTTCGGGTGAAAGTTGCAGGTTGATTCCAAGAGCCTCGAGCACGTCGGCCGAGCCGCTCTTACTCGACACACTGCGGTTGCCGTGCTTCGCTACCGGAACGCCCGCAGCTGCAGCGACGAAGGCCGTCGCCGTGCTGATGTTGAAAGTGTGCAGCTTGTCGCCGCCGGTTCCGCAAGTGTCGAGCAACCCTTTCGACTGGCATTCGATACGCGTCGCTCGTTGACGCATGACCGCGGCAGCTCCGGCGATTTCTTCGACCTGTTCGCCTCGAACGGAAAGTGCAGTCAGCAGAGCGGCGACACCGATTTCTCCACATTCGCCGTCCATGATCGCGGCGAATGCTGCCTCAGTGGCGGGACGAGGGACCGTTTGTCCGTCAAGAATATGGTTGAGAGCCTGGCGGATAGCGTCATTCATAGCGGAGCCTGATAAGTTGCTGATAACTGAAAACAAAGACTGTTAATGAAACTGTCCTTCGTGTCGAAGCCGCTCGAAGGTGCACGAGCGACGTCAGTATTTCGGTTCTTCCCGCCTCCGTCGAGGGTGCACAGGCTGGACGAAGTTCCAAGGGGACTCTAGCTTTGCCATCGCCGACTGACACTTCGATAGAAAACTCGTCAGCTATTCCAAAAACGAATTCGCCAACCAGCGAGTCCAGTCACTAATCCGGAGTTTCGCCATGCCGCTGAATCGACGTCAGTTTCTGAAACGGAGCATTCGTGGTGTCGCCGCCGCTGGAGCTGCGAATCTTGTCGGCAGCGAGTTTGCACAATCGGGCCGGTCGGGGCGATTCTCGATTCCCGGCCTGTACGCCGCGGAGACTTCGCCGAAGAAAGCGTCGAAGTACATCGACGTGCACACTCACATCGGCACGACCTGGAACGGCAACGAAGAACTGACCGCAGACGACCTGCTGCGGTGGATGGACGAGCACAACGTTGAAAAGTCGGTGCTGCTGCCTCTGACGTCGCCGGAATCGTCGAGCTTTCTTCTGCTGACCGAACCGGCGCTGGCCGCCGCGAAAGCACACCCCGATCGTTTCATTCCGTTCTGTTCAATCGATCCTCGCACGTCGTTGCGAGGCGGTCGCAAAGGATTCCTCGACGTCATCGGCAAGTATGTCGAGCAAGGGGCTCGCGGATTTGGTGAGCACAAAGTGGGACTCTACTTCGACGACCCGCTGATGATGCAGATTTATGACGTGTGCGAGGAACTTCAGATCCCGCTGCTCTTCCACATGGACAACCAGCGAGGAAAAGATCAGCCGGGACTTCCACGATTGGAACATGCTCTGGCAACGTTTCCGAAGCTCAACTTCCTTGGTCACGGTCCGGGATGGTGGGCATCGATTTCCGGCGGACTGACCCAGGCAGAGCTGATGAGCTATCCGAAGGGCAAGGTCCGGCCGGGCGGAGCGATCGACACGCTGATGGAAAAATACTCGAATCTGTACGGCGATCTTTCGGCCGGCTCCGGAGCCAATTCGATCAGTCGCGACCGCGAATTCGGACGCGAATTCATGATCCGCCGGCAGGATCGGCTGATGTTTGGAACCGATTATCTGCAACCGGGACAGGCCGTTCCGCAGTTCGAGCTGTTTGACAGTCTCGACCTGCCGACCGACGTTGCCGTGAAAGTTTTCCGCGGCAATGCGGAGCGGGTTTTAAAGATCAACTCGTAGGGCAGCTCAATCGTCGATTCGAATTTCGAAGAGTTGACCTGCTTCTTTCTCACCCGAACGCGATCCGCCCGTTGCAAAGAGAAGCCCGGTATCGCTCGATTTAAAGGCGATGCCGTTCACCGTTGCCCCCATTTCGAATGAACGAAGCAGCTTGCCTTCAGGCGAAAACATTTCGACCTGTTATCGTTCTCCGTGAGCCACAAAGACTCGACCAGTTGTTGTCTCGACAAGAAGTCCGTTGGCAAAGCCGTCTTCGTTTTTATCGGAGCCTGCTGGAAGTTCGGCGAAGATCTGCTTCGGGCCAACATCCCCCGGCGAACGGATTTCGAATTTGATGATCTGCCGAGTCTGGCTCTCAACGACGAGCAACTTCGATCCGTCGGCTGACAAAGCAATCCCTTCCGGAAATGCCAGATGTTGAGCAACGACGGTCACGCTTCCGTCAGCAGCGACGTAGTGAACTCGGCCGATGGGATTTCGAATTCGAGCGTAGCCGGGGTCCGTGAAGTAAATGCCGCCCTGGGAATCGGAAACAAGATCGTTCGGAGCTCGCAGGAAGTAGCCGTCACTGCGAGTCGCGACTTTTCGAACCTGCTCGCCAGCTTCGTTCAGCTTGAGAATGGCTCGCTGCCCGGCATCAGCAACCACGTGACTTCCGTCCGGCAGGATGACGTGTCCGCGCGGCGAGCCCATCGTTGCCCACGGTTCGACGGTGCCATCTGACGAGACTTTCGAGATGTGTTTTCCGTGTGAGACGAACGCGTTCCCTGAATTGTCAAAAACAACATTTTCAGCTGGCGACCAGACTTCGGCCACGACCGAAACCGCATCCTGATGAACCGATGGCTTAGTTACCTTCGACGCAGCATTTGGGAAGAGCGAATTTGTAGCCGGTTTGCTTTTCTCTGTGTCGAGTGACGGAAGTTTCGCATCGGACCTGGCGATTGAAGCTAGCTGATACTGCTCAGGTTTTTCGATCGATGTTGTCAGCTCAGCGATCGTCGGCTTCGCCACCACAGGCAGCGGTAGATCCAACGCGATGCTCGACTTTGTTTTCTTTGCAACCGTGGCTGGAGCGATCACCGGCAGCGATGCTGAATTGTCGAGGTCCTGCTCCGGAGTTTTCGTCTTAACTTCAACCTTCGTCGCTGTTACGGGAAGCTCACTCTTCCCGTCGTCGATCTTTGCTGCATCGTCGTTGAGCACGCCGTCGTCGAGTGTGTCGGTCGAACTAACTTTCGGCAGCGGTGATTTCGTCGTTGACGGCGGAAACAGGTTGGACGTTCCGCTGTTTGCCGACTCTGGCACTTCGGTCGGGTTGTTTTTCTGTGGTGGATTTTTCAGGGGCGTAACTGGCGTCAGGCCGGATTTTGGTTTCGAAATGGTCGCCGAATTTCCACCAGGAATTGGAATGGGCACTTCCGGATTGGCCACGATCGGTTCGAAGGTTTCTACAAGAGGAACCTCGATCTTTTTCTTGACTGGCGTCTCCGTTGCGTTTTCCACTGCGGGCTTGCTCACGACAACGTCGGCGTCGTCTGTCGTGCTGACCGTCGAGTCGACGGCTTTCGGAACATCGTCGGGAAATACATTTGACGCATCGAAAGGGTCGGAAGCCGCATCGGTGCCGGCGGTTACTTTCGGAACGATTTTCGGCTGAGGCTTCGCCTGGGTCAGTTCTTTGGTTGAAGACTTTTTCGAAGTTTCGATCTTTGGAGATTCGATCTCGGGCAGCGGTAACTTTGGTGCAGAACCGGTCCCGGAGTTGCTTCCTGAATCAGCCACCGGGGCCGCGGGAGGTTCGAGCCGGAGCTCATTTGTCACTTCCTCGGCTGAAGGAGCTGCATTCGGCTCGGAATAGGGAGCGGCTTCAGTCACCACATCCGGCACCCTTAACGAATCTGGAGACGCTGAGGGGGCGGGGTACGCTGTCGGAACGGCCTCCACTTCAAGCGTCGTATATTGAGCGCTGCGGCATCCTGACAAGCCAGTGATCACGAGTGACCCGGCGATAACAAGATGTGGCGAGGTCTTCTTCAGCCAGCGATGAAGGTTCACCATCGAAGCACGCTCCTTACAGTTTTCTCGTCATGTTGTGTGAGCCGGCACGGCTCCAGCGGCCTCACTTCATACGACCCGAGCGAAGCCATTCTGAAGATCGGCAGGAGTCAAACGGAAAGTCATCCTCAACACAAAGAGAATCCACCGACTTCAGCGCGGTAGCGACATTCAAAGCGGCTGATCCTGAAACGTCGATCGATCGTTTCGTGGTTTCCGTGAGCATGTTTCCCGAGGCGACGGTCGTTCCGAACCTGCTGACGCGATGGGTTGTTTTGCATCCGATCGAGGCTCGACCTTCGCCCGGCCCGCAGCACCGTCACAGCCAGACCTGTGCAACCGGCGTCTTCGACAATCCCGCTTCGTCACGCAGGAAGCGTTCGCAGCGAGCAGTCGGTTCATGCGTAACGATTGATTCTCACAGCTCGTTCGATTCGGATGACCCGGCCACATCAACCAGCAGACGTTCCGCAGGTAAATCTCCAGGAACCGGCCAACGTCGTGGCAAGCGTCTTCCTCGCAGATATACTCACGGACTTGCTGGCACGTCCGTAACCGTCGTCCTGCCACACGATTTGCGAAGTCCTCACCGACTGAACGGCTGATTGGAAAACTGCGTGCTCTCGCGACTCCGACAACATCACAAATCGCAGATCAGTCGGCCAGTTCCGTGGGCGATTCAGCACTCGTTGCAACGATGTTCGTTGCAGCTGTTTGTTGCGGGAGTGATTTTCGCGAGCCTTCAGACTCTCGCGTTCAGTCAGGTTGAACCAGGGTTTCGACCAGACGGTGCTCCCGGAGAAAACCTTGCTCCCGGCGCAGACGGAGAACGCTTCGCGCAGGCAGCCACCGAAGAAGCGGACGTTGCGGCAGAAGAAGAAAACGAAACGACCCCGCCAGAGAACGACGACGATCCGCGGTCGCAGAAAAATCTCGACAACATCGATTTTCGCGCTCCCATCAACCGGTCGAAGCAAACTGTGTGGCAGAAGATCGAACGTGCGGCACAGGGGCGAGACTGGAACGACGTGTTGCAGCGACTCGATCGCTTTGTCGGCCCTGTCGATGGTCCCGCTTCTGAGGATTACGTCATCCGTCATGAAGACGGCAGCCTGAAATCGGCAAGGCTCAGTATCGCGAGATTGCTGGGCAGCATGCCGCAGAACCTGCGAGTTGCTCGGGCACGGGCCGAGACCACACTGGCGAAAACGCTGCTCGAACAGGCCGTTCAGGAAAACAGTCTGCGGCAACTGAGCAACGTCGCCGTCCGATTCTTCGGAACGTCTGTCGGGTATCTTGCCGCTGATCAACTGGCTGCCCAGCTCGTTGACCGGGGAGAGTTCGCTCTGGCCGCCCACTGGTTGAGTCTTCTGCAGAATTCCGATGCGCCGATGGTTCAGTCTCCCGCCTGGCAGAGCAAGGCGGGCTTGATTCATGAACTCACCAGCCAGCCGCAGAATCCGGCGACGTTGACCGCAACCATTCGGAGTCTTCGCGAACAATTTGTCAGTGCAGAACCTGCCGAGCTTTCGCAATGGCCACTGCCCGGCGGGAACTCAAGGCGACATGCTGAACCTGAATCGGCAAGTCGACCGGTCATGATTCGTCGGTGGGAGTTTCCGTCGACTTCGCACCTCGGTCTCAAATCGACAATCGAACGGCTCGTTACCGATCTGACTGATCGTTCGGTTCCGACGACTCCTGCGGCGGTTCCGATCTTTATCAACGGTCGTCTGGTTTGTCGCACGTTCAGAGGCATCGAGGTTGTCGATGTCGATTCCGGGCAACATCTTTGGACCACGGCCGAAGCCGCTTCGGTTGAGCGGTTGCTTGGTTCAGCATCGCCAGACGCCAGCAGCATCGCGGATCTGATGCCAAACATGACGCCGTTGCTCTCAGCGTCGGCGGCTGTCGATCGAACTGGCGGTCCTATTGGACAATTTCTGTTTCAGAACGCGGCTCACGGCCTGATCAGCAGCGACGGAAACAGTGTCTATTTCCTGGAGGACGATCCGGTCTTCACGCTCGGGCGAACAAGCATTCGTCGAGCAAACGGTGGCAATGCGTCGCCTCGACCGGACTCGACAACTTCCAATCGACTGAAAGCGTTCGATCTTGAAACCGGACAGCCAGCATGGCAAATCGGTGGATCCGAAACGAATGAACGGCTCGCTCCGGAACTGGCTGGCTGGTTCTTTCTGGGGGCTCCATTACCCGACCGCGGCGACTTGTTCATCGTTGGGCAGAAAGAAAATGTCATCAGACTTTTCTGCCTGGATCCCGCAACGGGCTCGGCAAAATGGTCGCAGCAGATCGCCTTCGCGGAAGAAGGTCTCGAACGAAATTTGAATCGTCGACTGTGGTCCGCGCAGCTTGCGACCGCTCACGGAATCGTTGTTTGCCCCACGACGGTCGGCTGGCTGGTTGGCGTTGACCGATCGACGGGCACGATCGTCTGGTCGCATCGATATTCCGAACGGCGGCCCGCTGGCTGGCTCGGAAGTCCGCGACTGTTTCGCGGAAACCAGGGCGGCATCGAACTGGCCAACGAATCGATCGGCAACGCGTGGGTTCCGTCGGCTCCGATCATCATGGGCGATCGAGTTGTCTTTGCACCTTCCGAACCGCGCGACGAATCCGACAACACAACACGCTTCCTGGATTGCGTCAACGTTTTCACGGGCGAGCGAATCTGGTCACTGCCGCGCGACGAAGCTCTGGCCGTCACTGGAACGGCTCACGGTCAGACCATCGTGACATGGCCGGATTCAATCGTGATTCTCAAACCGGATGGTAAAACTCGAGCAGAGATCGAATTCGATCCTGATGACGGTCTGCCATGCGGTCGAGGCGTTGCCGCAAACGGATCGTTCTGGCTGCCTTTGCAGAAGAACGTCCTGCTACGCTTTGACCTTGAAGAGGCCAGCCTTGCAGAACGCATCGAAGTCGCAGCCGGATATCCGGCCCTGGGGAATCTCGCTTTTTACGAGGGCCTGCTGATTTCACACGCCCCGGAAGGAATCACCGCGTGGGAACTGGAAAAAAGTCTCAGCTCACGTCTGGCAATGATCCGCTCATCGGGTGACACGGCCACCGCGGACATCCTGCAGGCTCAGGTGGCGCTGTCGCGAAAAGAATTCTCAGCCGCCATCGACATTCTTCTTCCGAGGCTCTCAACTAATCCGGACACAATTCTGCACGAGTCGATCCTTCGACTTCTGATGCAGGCCGCTTCCGGACAGGTCGAATCGAAACCGGAAGACTCGCTCGCGTTCCTGGCACAAGTCCAGCCGCTCTTCGAAGCCGCTGGTGTTGAAGGGGCAGAGTTCGAACGCCGGCGTCGCCAACTCGAAGTCGAAGCACTGGTCGAAACTAATCGTCTGGAAGCGGCGTTTGGAAAACTGCTTGATTTGGCTGAGATGCCTCATGCAGGCGACGTTGAACGTGTTGACGATCCACGAATCAGCGTCTCGATGGACGTCTGGCTGGCTCGCCGGCTGACGATGATCTGGGATCTGATGCCACCGGAAGCTCGCGCCAGGCATTCCGCGCGAGTCGCGAGCCTCATCCAAATCACAGACAGATCCGATGCTTCCGAATTCTCTTCAGAACGTGCAGTAGCACTTTTCGCGTTTCATCCTGCTGCGCGAAAACTGGTTGGTAAGCTGACTGCCGACGCGATTGCGGAGCAACGTTTTGCCGACGCAGAGCACTGGCTGCGGCAAATCGCCGAGACCACGCCGCAGAGTCAAGCTGCCGAGGCACTGGTACAAAGACTGCAACTCCGAACGGACATGGGCATCGTTGACGCGGAAACTGATCAACTCGCAAAACGGATTCAGAACGAGTTTTCATCGACACCGCTTCCTGACGGTACGGCGGTTTCAGTCAAGCTGAAACCGCTGCTGGCAAAGCTTGCGAAGCCACAGCAAGCGTTACCTTCTGGTTGGGGAACGTTCGATCTGACCAGCACGCGAACGGCGCCGTCACAACAAAGTCGCAAGAGTCCGCGACTGATTGCAGACCGTCCTTCAAACCGATTCCGAGTGACCACGCACGCTTCCGGGACCGGATCGAGTCGGCTGAGTTTCTTCGAGCGCGGAAGCGGTGAGTTGTTCTGGACAGTTTCGTTGCGATCAACCAACAGCCCGGTTGCAGCCAACGGCCAGCGGCTGGCCGTGTACGAGGCGGGGCGGCTCAACGCGGTTCTAAGCAACGGCGTTTTGAACATGTTGTCGCTGCCTGAGCGGCGAGTCTTATGGACTCAGCCGGTCGACGACCTCGACAACGCGCGACTCGGTGCGACAAAACGTGGACGGCCGCTGGAAGACATCAACGAGTGGATGCTCCGCCGCCGTGCCGGATCAATGGACGCCGTCCCCGTCGTTAATTCGAGCTACCTTTGCAGTCGCGCTTCACGTTCTCTGTCAGTTTTCGATTCTCGAACAGGCGAACTTCGCTGGCGACTTGAACCACTTGAAAGAAGCGTGCGGATCGTCGGAACTCGCGACACAGTGTTTCTGACAAGACCTGACGGCACATTCTCAGCAGCTCACGACGCACTCGATGGAAAATTGCTTGACCCCGCGCAATTCGAATTCGAAACGCCAGAGTCGGGGATGGTCGTCAAAGTCGACGAACACTCGATCGTCACGATCGCAAAGTCCTCGCCGGACGAAGATGCCGACAAGAGCACCCTGACTCCGGATCCGGTCTTCACGATGAGCTCGGTCGACCCGGAAACAAAAGTTCAACAATGGAACCATGAGTTTTCGTCGAAATGCAAAGCCCGCATGATTTCGAACGACGAGCTGGCAATTCTCGCCCGCTTTGGTCGTATCCAACTGTTGAACTTTCGAACGGGCGTTCTGACAGAGTTCGAAAAGATTCCAACGCGCCTTCGATTTGGCAACCCAGAGTACACGATCCTTTCGGACGGAAGGATTTTATTCGTGACTCTGAAGACAGAGGGAGCGATGGACTCTCGCCAGCCCGGGTTGCCCAGTATTCGACTTAATGGCCAGCTCATGGCGTTTGAAATTTCGACAGGAAAGCTGTTGTGGAATCAGGAAGTGCTCGAACAGCATCTCATTACCGAGCGGTTGGATCAGATCCCGTTCCTGATCGCGACCAATTATCGTCGCGAATTTATTCGGCAACCGAATGAAATTCGCCGCATTATCGTTCTCGATAAGCAAGACGGAAGAGTTCTGCTCGACACAAAGGATGAGCCCGGCGAGGCCGCGTTTCATTCGATGATGATCGACACAGAAAATCGTCATGTGGACCTGCTCTCAAATTCCGAGCGTTTCCGGCTGCAGGCAGTTTCGGGCCCGAAGTGACTCACCCACGCCTGTCGGGCTGCAAGAGTTCCGACGGTCCGCAGAAAACTGTGCCCCATTCCGCATGACCGAAACCACTGGGACAGTCGCCGGGTAGCCAGTCTCATTGCCGCGTGTGTCGGGTGCGAGAATCTCAGCGAACTGCAAGGATTCCCTGTCTACTGACGATCCGAATTTCGGAATCTCTGGTTGACGACGCATTCCAACCAGCATTTCGCAACCAGAACATAGAAGATCAACCGTGCCTGACGCTCCGGCCGTTTCGGTCACCGACCTTAAGAAAACTTACAGCAGCGGGCTGTTCCGCCGCCGAAAAGTCGAAGCCCTGCAGGGCGTTTCGTTCGACGTTCAGCCGGGAGAAATCTTCGGCCTGCTTGGCCCGAACGGAGCCGGCAAGACGACGCTGATCAAAGTTCTGCTGGGACTCGTTAAGCGATCCGACGGCCAGGCGAACGTGCTGGGCCTGCCTGCTGGTGATCGTCGAGGCCGGATGCGCATCGGTTATCTGCCCGAGAACCATCGAATTCCCCGACACCTGACCGGCAACACGGCCCTCGAGTATTACGGCCAGCTCAGCCACATGTCGCTGAGCGAAATTCGATCGAAACGCGGTGAGTTGCTCGACTCGGTTGGTCTCGGGAAGTGGGGCACGGCGACAATCGCCAGCTATTCGAAAGGGATGCTGCAGCGACTCGGCCTTGCTCAAGCCATGCTGCACGATCCGGAACTGCTGATCCTCGACGAACCAACCGACGGAGTCGATCCCGTCGGCCGAGCCGGCATCCGCGACACGCTGTTCTGGCTGAAAGATCGCGGCAAGACGATCTTCCTCAACAGTCACCTGCTCCAGGAATTGGAACTCGTCTGCGACCGCGTCGCGATCCTCCAGAAAGGTTTGCTGCGACACGTCGGCCCGATTCAGGAGTTGACTCACGCCGCTTCGTCGAGTGTTACCTTTCGATTGACCAGCGAGCCGGAAGAATTTCAATCCGCACTCCGGTTACTGGACAGCGCTGACATTACCTGGCGACAGATTGAGAATCAGGGGCATCCGACCGTGATTGTCGAGTCGTCCGAACAAGCAACGATCGATCAGGTCATCGACAGCTTTCGAAAGGCGAACGTCAGTATCTCCGCAATCATTCGCAAACAGATGACACTGGAAGAGGCGTTCCTGCAGCTCGTCGATCGTGACTCAGACGAAATCGACGATGTGCGACGCTTTCCGTCTGAAAGAGCTGTTCCATCAGAGTCCGAAGAGACGACGAAAGGAGGCGACTCATGAGGCCTTACCTTGCCGTCATCCGCGATTCATTCCGCGAAGCATTCGCCACGCGAGTTCTCTGGATCATGCTGATTCTGATCGGCGTGCTGCTCGGGTTGCTGGCACCACTGGGTTTTGAACGAGCCCTCGCCGTCTCACTTCAGTTCAACGATTTCCAGAACCCGCAAGCCTTCCTCAAAGAGCTTCGCGACAACCGCAACTCTTCCGAAACACCGGCTGGTTATGTGTGGAGCCGACTCTCTGACGGGTTCAAAGAAGAAGTCAACGATGTCAAACCGGACACCGATCGCCGACGACGTATGGGTGTCCTTGGTCGAGCACGCAACGAGATCAATCGCCTGTTCAGCGAGCCGGACTTTTACAACAAAGAAGTCTGGGCAGACGTTCGTCTGGGCTCCGAAGCCAACGACCTACTCGATCAAGGTTTGACTTCGCTCAGCGAAGAAGAGCGTCGCCGCTTCAACCGCCTGGCATTCGAAGCAGCGTTTCCGTCACACATCGAAGCTTCAGGCCGCGATGCGATTCAGTTCGTTTATCTCTGGTATCCGATCGGCGATGAGCTACCGATTCAGGAAACGCAGCTCCATCAGATCGGCGAGCAGGTTTTGTCATTCCTGGTCAGCCGACTGGTTGGCAATATCGGAGTCTTCATCGCGCTGCTGGTGACGGCGTCGATAGTTCCGCAAATGCTCGATTCCGGCGCGATCGATCTTCTCCTTAGCAAACCGGTTTCGCGGCCGCTGTTGTTTCTCAGCAAGTTCTTCGGAGGCTGCACGTTCATCTTTCTGAACGCGACGTTTCTAATTGCGGGCTTATGGGCGATCGTTGGATGGCGATTCGGAATCTGGAGTGACGGGCTGCTGTGGACAATTCCAGTTTTTGTTTTCGTCTTTGCGATTTACTACTCGGTGTCGACGCTGGCCGCCGTCATCTGGCGAAACGCCGTTGTATCCATCGTCGTGTCGATCCTCTTCTGGGCCGTCTGCTTCACGGTCGGACTTGCCAAATCGTCGCTCGATAACTGGTTCCTCGATGCGCGCCGCACGGCAAACATCATCCCGGCTGGCGAGACTCTGATC
Source organism: uncultured Planctomyces sp. (assembly GCA_937899075.1). Lineage (GTDB taxonomy): Bacteria > Planctomycetota > Planctomycetia > Planctomycetales > Planctomycetaceae > JABMPE01. The sequence continues at coordinate 16,559 of CALDJX010000222.1, forward strand.
CGGCTGACGCAAACCGGCAGCGGTTAAGAGTGGGACGACGAGAACAACGAATGGCGAGAACTCTTCGAGCAACGTCGTCGCGGCGGCCCTCCCGGCGCGTCTCGACAAGCTGCCTGGCTGGGTGCTTATTACGACGCGACGAACGAGCGACTCGTCGGAATTCGTTCGGGTGGAGGAACTCGGTGGTTCCGAGGCTCCTCCAAACTCGCGATCGCCACGCAGGACGACGATTGGAAGCCTCAGGAAAGTATCGACGTCCCGAACGGAACCCGCGAACTCTTGCCCACAACCAACGGCGACATACTCGTCGTCGGAACTGACGGTCTGCATCGCCTCGAAGGAGAAGCCATTGGACCGGCGGACGCTTTCAAGTTGTTTGGCATGTCGCTGCCGGGGTTAGGTGAAACCGCTCGGTTTGTGCGAGTCGACGATGAGACTCTCGAATGGAAACGCCCATTCGCCGCGGCGATCGATCGCTCAACAGGCCGAGTAGTGATCAGCAGTGGCGATACGACTGCCATCTTGAAAGAGGTCGACAACGAATTCGTCGTCGAATCCTCTGGCGTTTTCGAATCATCTTTGGAAAGAGTCGTGGGCTTCCCAGGCGACCGATTCCTGACTGCTTCTCAGGATGGGTTCATCCGGATCTTCGACGCAGACAACAACGACCTTGTCGATACTCAACGCCCGTTTGGAAACAATGAACCGCGCAGCGTCATCACGTCGCCTGATGGTCGATGGTCCGCCGTGCTGTTTCACCATCGCAAGGTCTGGCTCTACGACGTAATGACGGGTACGCCGGCCGCTCCATCACTCAATGGTCAGGGAGACATCTCAGCAGTCGCTTTTGACGACGATTCTTCATTCCTCGCCGCAGACCGCTTCGGCCGGATCACTCGCTACTCGCCGGAAGCATCCTTCGCCATAAAAGAAACGATAGAACCGAAGCCGGACTTCCTCGAAACGCTCTACACTCGATTCATCGACCCGGTTCACACGATCTTCCCCAAGCCCGGCGAAATGGAAAACGTCGTGACCTGGCTGATGACCAAACAACAAACCATCGGCCCGGACGACACC
>CALDJX010000223.1 GCA_937899075.1 uncultured Planctomyces sp.
TTGTTGGCTGTGTTTTGCCTCGTTCTGCCTGGCGATGTCGCCGCGAGGGAATTGTCATTAGTGCCTGGTCAGGATGTGAAGGCTCTGCTGAAGGAAGTCGCGACTGGTGATGATATCGTCCTGAAAAATGGCGTCTGGAACGACGCAGACCTGAAGTTTGAGTTGCCGCCCGGCACGGCTGAAAAGCCGATCGTGATCCGTGCCGAGACGCCGGGGCAGGTTGTTTTTACGGGGGCGACGGAGTTTCGGTTGTCTGGTCAGTACGTCACCGTTTCCGGGTTCGTCTTTCGAGATTGCAGCGGGGCAAGCGACGTCGTTCAGTTGCGGACTCACAGCGAGCGGCACGCTCATCACTGCCGGATGACTGATTGCGTTTTTGAAGAGGCGGCGGACGCGGACGCGAAGATCGAATCGCGTTGGCTGTCGATTTACGGCACGAACAACCGACTTGATCATTGCTACATTGCCGGTAAGAAGAATCGCGGACCGTCGGCAGTCGTTTGGGTGGGCGACGAGTCTCAGCATCACCGAATTGATCACAATCATTTCGGGCCTCGACCCGAGTTGGGACAGAACGGCGGCGAGACAATTCGCATCGGCACGAGCGAAGTGTCGGAACTCGATTCTGAAACGATTGTCGAGCACAATTATTTCCACGGATGCGATGGCGAGGCCGAAACAATTTCCAACAAGGCTTGCGGCAACGTCTACCGGTACAACGTGTTTGACGAGTGCTCCGGGACGTTGACGTTGCGACACGGGCATCGTTGCCTCGTTGAAGGCAACGTCTTTCTGGGAAGAAAAAAGTCGGGTACCGGTGGCGTGCGAATCATCGGTGAGTCGCACACGGTCGTGAACAATTACTTCGAGGGGCTGCGTGGCGATGCAGAACGAGCGGCCCTCTGCTTCATGAATGGTTTTCCGAATTCACCTCTGAATGGTTACGCGCCCGTTCGGTCAGCGACGGTTGCACACAACACGTTTGTGGATTGCAAGGTGTCGATCGAGATTGGAGTCGGCGCCGGGCGAGTGCAGTCGGCCGCTCCGGTTGACTGCCGAGTGACTCACAATGCCTTTCTTCCCGGCAAGTGGCCGGTCTTTCGTGCCCACGTGGAAGTACCCTCATTCGACTGGAGCGACAATCGGCAGCAGACTGGCCCGAAGATCGATGGACAACCTGTTGAGTTTGAACGATCTGAATTGAAGTTTGCCCGCGCGACGGATGGACTGCTGCGTCCGACTGACGCGAAAGCGATTGCCGTCGCGGTTCGATCGGACGTTGAATTTGATTTCGATGGAGTACCGAGAGTTGGAGCCGCCATGTGTGGGTGTGATGTTCCCGGCGGCCCTTTTCTCAATCGTCCGAGCGCTGCGACGACTGGACCATCGTGGAAGCATTCGAAGTCGGAGTGAAATTGGTATCAGTGTCAGTTGGCCGTGATGCAACGCTCTCAAACCGCGTTGTCGATCGAGAAGTCGGCGCCGAGTCGATAGCCTTTTCAGGACAGGGTCCACACACTCTCTCCTGCTGAAAGATGGTTAAACAATGATTATTTGTCGTGTCGTGCATCTGCTTTGTGCGGTCGGTGCGCTGGCGGTTTCGTTTCGGGCTGCGGAATCAGCGGAGCCGGTTGTTCACAAAGATATCGAGTTTGCCAACGTCGACGGGCACAGTTTGAAACTCGACCTGTATCTGCCAGTGGATGGGAAGGTTGGCCCACTTGTCGTTTGGATTCACGGTGGCGGATGGCGCGGCGGTAGCAAGAGCAAGTGTGGAATCACCTGGCTGACTGATCATCAGTTCGCTGTCGCCAGTATTTCATATCGCTTAACCGATAAGGCGATTTTTCCGGCTCAGATTCATGACTGCAAAGCTGCCATCCGATGGCTGCGGGCAAACGCCGGTAAGTACGGGTACGGTGTTGACCGAATCGGAGTGTCCGGCAGCAGCGCAGGCGGGCATCTGGCAGCTTTGGTCGGAACGTCCGGTGGTGTCAAAGAACTGGAAGGCACCGTCGGCGGGAACGTCGATCAGTCTTCACGAGTTGACGCCGTCGTCGATTTTTACGGAGCGACTGACTTCGTTCTGCGATCGAGGACGCAGCCTCATCGAGCTAACCAAAAAGGCTCTGTGGTGTATTTGCTGCTCGGAGGCGGGGCGGACGAGAAAGTTGAACTGGCGAAGCAGGCGTCGGCCGCGTTTCACGTCACGCAGGATGATCCGCCGTTTCTCGTGTTTCACGGCGGCAACGATAAGACCGTTCTGCTGGACCAGTCGGAGCGGATCACTGAGGTTTACACGAAGGCGGGATTGCCAATCACGTTGCATGTGCTGAAAGGTTCCGGCCACGGCGGTGACGAGTTCTACTCTGGTGAACGTCGAGGTCTTATTTCTGAGTTTCTCGTAAGGCATCTTCAGTAGGCCACCCGACACAAGCATTCATCGATCAGGATTAACATGAAGACTCCTTTGGCGATTTTCTTTGCGTTCGCAATTTCGTACTCACAGCAATTTGTCTCGACGGCTGTCGCGGCGAAGCCGAATGTCGTGATGTTGCTGGCGGACGATCTCGGTTATCAGGACGTTGGTTGTTACGGCGGACCTGTAAAGACGCCTGCGATCGACGGACTGGCTGCCAAAGGCGTTCGGTTTACTGATTTCTATTCCGGATGCGCGGTGTGTTCGCCTTCGCGAGCTACGTTGATGACCGGGCGGCACCACATTCGCGCGGGTGTCTACAGCTGGATTCATGACGCCAGTCAGAATTCACACCTGCTCGAACGTGAAGTCACGCTCGCCGAAGTTCTGAAGAAGAACGGTTACTCGACGGCGCATATCGGCAAGTGGCATCTCGGACTTCCGACCAAAGAGCGAAAGAAGCCGACACCGGACAAACACGGTTTCGATCACTGGTTCGCTACTTGGAATAACGCCGAGCCAAGTCATAAGAATCCGCACAACTTCATTCGCAACGGCAAGCCTGTCGGAAAGCTGGAAGGCTACTCGTGCCAGCTCGTCGTGGACGAAGCGGTCGACTGGTTGGAGAATCATCGCGACACGGACTCGCCGTTCTTTCTGAACGTGTGGTTTCATGAGCCGCACGCGCCCATTGCGGCTCCGGATGAGATCGTCGAAGGGTACGGAGAACTCAAAGACAAGGCAGCGATTTACTCCGGCACGATTGATAACACGGATCGAGCGATCGCCAGGCTACTGAAGAAACTGGCTGAGATCGATGATCCTGGCAACACGTTGATCATCTACGCGTCGGACAATGGCAGCTATCGCGACGATCGAACTGGCGGGCTGCGAGGACGTAAAGGGCTGAACTGGGAAGGCGGCATTCGAGTTCCCGGAATCTTCTGCTGGCCAGGGACGATCGGGCACGGCCTTGAAGCGACGAATCCTGCCGGGCTCGTCGACGTGCTGCCGACGGTTTGCGGTCTGCTTGGGCTCGAGAAGCCGCCGGGAGTTCATCTCGATGGCTCAGACCTGTCTTCGATTCTGACCGAAAACAAAGGCTCCTTCTCACGTCACCAGCCACTGTTCTGGCATTTGCAGAAGTCTCGACCAGTGGTGGCGATGCGGGATGGTCAGTATTCGCTGGTGGCCGATCCGGACTACGAGCTTTCAACGAACAACATGTTTCAGGAAGCGTGGATTCCGGCAGTCAAACACGGAGGCTACAGGAATTTTCAACTGTTCGATCTGGCAATCGATCCGAAACAGACAACGAACATCGCCGACAAACATCCCGAGCTGCTCGCTCGATTGAAAGCAAAGCTGCTGGAAATCAACGCGAGCATCATGGCTGACGGTCACGACTGGCATTTGAAGAAGTAGGTCAGGCTTTGCCTGACGAAGTTACTCATCGAGTCTTCGGAAATTGTTTTGAGTGGAGCGTTTTTAACTCGGTCAGGCGGAGCTTGACCTACGGCCTTGCGATTTTTTCTGGAGAGGTGACCTCGATGAATCGTCGACTTGTGTGCTGCTTGTTCTTGTTGGGAAACATGCTGCTGGTTTCGATTAGCGATTCGGCCGAGGAAGCTCCGAAGACGAAGAAACCGAACATTGTCCTCATTATTTCGGATGATCTCAGTTGGGGTGACCTCGGCTGCTATGGTCAGAAACAGATCCTGACACCGAACATTGATCGGTTGGCCAACGAAGGCATGCGTTTCACGAATGCATACGCAGGAAATTCGGTTTGTGCTCCGTCGAGGTCATGTCTGATGCAGGGGTTGCATCCAGGCCACGCGAGAGTTCGAGGGAACGCGTACAAGGGGTATCGCGAAGGGCTTGCTAAGGATGATGTGACCGTTGCCGAGATTTTGAAGGGTGCCGGTACGCAACCGGGCTGTTCGGCAAGTGGGGGCTTGGTCTGATGGGACAGCCCGATGCCATTCCGAATCGGCAGGGGTTTGATCAGTTCTTTGGATATCTCAACCAGCGAAAGGCTCACAGCTATTTTCCGCCGTTCCTTTGGGACAACGCAGCCAGACACAATTATCCGGCACACGCCGGCCATGAGCACCATCCGCAGAGCAGCTATGATGCTGACGGATTCGTGATTCCATACGGGGTGACAGATCCGAAGAAGGCGAAGTTTTCGTTCAACGAGATTCACTCCCGCTCGCTCGACTTTATTCGTGAGCACCAGGAAGAGCCGTTCTTTCTTTACCTGGCTCATACATTGCCGCACGGTCCGGCAATCGCACCGAACCTTGGTCCGTACCGGGACAAACCGTGGGCGATTGGTCACAAGGAATGGGCGGCGATGGTGACTCGACTCGACCAGGGAGTTGGCGACGTCCTCGCACTGCTTGAGCAGCTCGACCTTGATGACAACACACTCGTTCTGTTCGCCTCGGACAACGGGCACAGCACACACGGCTACGATCGCGATAAGTCGGTCACGCCAATTGGTCAGCATTTCAACAGCTTCGGCCCGACTCGCGGACGGAAGGGCGATACCTATGACGGCGCCTTTCGAGTGCCCGCAGTCGCTCGATGGCCGGGCAGGATCAAACCTGGAACGGTCAGTGACCATGCCTGGGCATTCTGGGACTTTCTTCCCACGGCAGCGGAGCTGGTCGGCCTTCCTGCGTCGTCAGTACCAAACGTTGATGGAGTTTCCTTCGCGCCGACTTTGCGGGGCAAATCGAAGAGTCAGAGAAAGCACGACTATCTTTATTGGGAATACAATCAGAACCAGGCGGTTAGAACCGGCGGCTGGTTTGCTCATCGAAAGAACGGCGGAAGCGTTGAACTCTACGACCTGACCACCGACCCGCAGCAGAAGGACGATCTCGCCGATCGACAGCCGATGCTGATTCGTCAGATCGGGTTGTGGATGGATGAGTCGCATACTCCGAGCGATGTCTGGCCGAGCCCCGGCGAATCGTCGCAGGAATTCAAGGTTCGACTGCAACGTGCCGGGGTGTCACCGCGCGTGGTGAATATCGACGGCTGAACCGCAAGTAGCGCGATCGATTCTTCGGATTTGCTGGTGAGTGTCGTGCTCGCTGCTGCTCTTTTTTGAGACTGTGTAGATCGCCCATTTTTCCGATTCAGAAGTCGTCATATCAACGACCTGGCGTTGCGGTATTCTGTTTTCGGTCCAGCCTGTTGATGGTGGTTGATTTGTAAGTTGTTCGGTGGAAAAGGGTTGGCGTGTTTGTTTTCGTCGCTGTTAGGGACGCAGGCATGTCTGGTGTCGCCAGCTTGCTGTTGTCTGATTTTCGGCTTCGCGATTAGCTTATCACCGTGTTCGCGGCGTGTTTGAAGCACCTCGCGATGGGCCATTTTGAAATGCCCGGTGTTTGGCGGATTCAGGTTCGCAAGGCGAAGCAGGATGCTCAGTAAGTTGAGGAGTGTCGATTACTCCTCGCAGAGTCCATGGACGGAAGCCCTTTATAAGGACGCCACACGGTCGCGGCGTTTCAAGGGAGCTGCGTGCACATTCCGAAGTTCGTTTTTCGGGGCTGCACTTGCTGGTTGCCTTGTCCCGTGTTTGTTCACCGGTTGCCAGGGCGTCGACGTTGCTTCACATCACGAGACCGAACCTTCGTCTCGGAATCACGCATCGACCGGCACTGAGATTTCGGTGATCAACGAGCGTCAGTCGAATCATGTGGCTCACAAGCCGTTGTCGCTTCGGGAAGACCTGCGAAAAGATGTCACTGAATTCTGGCCGATGGTTGGTCAGGACGCGAAGCAGATCGTGACCGCGCGGAATGCTGCTTTGCTCGGTGTGGCCCTGGGTGGATCGCTGGTGATCCGCGAGGAACTGGACGACGACGTTCGGCGGAACACTGCTCAACATTCCGATCGCTGGGGAGAGAATTCCGAGATACTTCGATTCCTTGGAAATGCGGAGACTCAGATTCCGATTCTGCTCGCAGTTCACACCGGCAGCTTGATGACCGACGACGAGGAACTGCACGAAGTCAGCAAGACGATGCTCAGTGCGTACACGATTAATGCGTTGAGCACGCTTACGATCAAGGGAATTGCGAACACTGATCGGCCCAGCGATAACTGGAACAGTGGCGAGTATGGTTTTCCATCCTTTCATACATCATCAAGCACGACGCTCGCGGCCGTGCTGGATGAATACTACGGCCCGTCCGTCGGTCTGCCGGCGTATGCGCTGGCGGGGTTGATCGGCTGGAGCCGGATTGACCAGCGGGATCACGATTTGTCCGACGTCGTCTTCGGCGCGGCGATGGGTTATGTGATTGGCAAGTCGGTCGCGCGACATCATCTGGAAGATGGTTCACAGATCAGCATCCTGCCGTCGGTCGACCCGAGCAGTGGTTCTGTCGAGCTTCTGGTCGAGGTCCCATTCTGACATGACTCAACTATCAGACATCAGACGATTCAGAGTTGCTGCGGCAGAGGATGACGCCCGCATTGATCAGAGAAGGGCGAACAGTCTTTTGCTGTTCATTATGCTCGTCGTCGCGGCTTCTGGCGTCAGTCCGTGCGAAGCTGCGGATGACCGAGCGGTTCAGCCTTACCGCGTAACGATTCCTGCGGAACAGAACTGGGTGAACACTGAGATCAGCGTTCGGGCTGGGCTCACGTTGACGATCAACGCGACCGGCGAAATTCAAGTCGCACGGCCGGGACAGGCGAAACCTCTTGTCAGCACGCTTGGCCCTGAGGGGACTTTTCATTTTCTCGATGATGAATCGCGGCTGTGGTATCCGTTGCCGGCGGCGGGGGCAGGACCGGCTCCGGCTTACGCACTCATTGGGCGAGTCGGTGCCAACGGGCGTCCATTTTACGTCGGTCGAAATCACAGTGTTCTGGCAACCGAGACTGGCGACCTGTGGCTGGGAGTTAATGACGACGATTGTCGCAATAACAAAGGGCAGTTCTCGGCGACGATTCGAATCGGCGGAGCACTAACGCCAGTGTCGGTGCGAAACCGAGTGGTTGGTGATGTGTCAGCAGGCAGGCCAGTGCCGAATGCGCGTGTGGTGATCTTTTATGTCGACGGGCTGCGGCCGGACATTGTCGAAGAGATGTCCGCGATGGGGCACCTGCCGAACATTACGAATACGTTCCTGCGCGGCGGAACCAAGCTTCAACATGCCTACACGGTCTTTCCGGCGGACACGATTACTTCTAACGGAACCATGTGGACGGGAACCTTCAGTGATCGACACGGCGTGAAAGGGCAGATCGGTTTTGATCGACGGGCAGGACGCAGTCAGAACTATCTTGGCACCGAGGGTCCAGTGCTGACCGGCAGATTTTTGATGCCACAGGGGCTTGAGCGAGGGTTGCTCGAAACCGGCTCGGTCGCTGTTCGTCTGACCCGAGGCGAGGAAGCGGCGCAGGAGTTTCGAAATCGACGAACCAGCGAAACGCCGACGGCGCTGCACCATCTTGCTAAGGCGAACAAGTCGTTCGGGGCGGGAATTCTTCCGGTCATGAATGAACTGACGCCGGCATTGTGGACTCGGTATATGGCCGACGAATCTCCACCATTAGGGACTCATAAGTCGAAGCGATACATCGACGAGGCGAATACGGCCTACGCTGTCGACAATCTGTTTAACGAAGATCACGCCCTGACAGTCGTTTGGCTGCCGGCGACAGACTCAGTCAGTCACGCCGAATTTCGAGGGCAATTCGGCGTCGCCAGGCGAGCAGTCGTCGAGGCGGACGGATTGATCGGCGAGATGGTTGCGGAACTGAAAAAACGCGGACGTTTCGAGAAAACATACCTGCTGCTGGTCAGCGATCACGGTCACATTGGAGGTCGGTTCGCACACCTCGAACGCTACGACCTGGTCAATGAATTCTTTCATCAGCCGGCACGGATCGACAGCGATGGAAACCGGACCGGCGGAGGACTCGGGCTGTCCGTCAGGCAGCATCGATACAGCAATCCGACTCACGGCGACGGTTCGAAAGATTTCGCTTTCATCGACGCTTTGGGGACGGGCGCGGCCAGTGTCTATCTGCCGCTCAGACATTTCGGATCCGGCGACTGGTCAGAGCCCAACCGTACTGCGGACTTGCTTCAATATCGGATTCGTGACAGACGCCGCCCGATTAATCTGATCGACGAGTTGCTTCAGATCGGCGTCCCAGCAGATCAGCAAATCGAAACGCCGTCAGATAGCCAGGTAGCTGTTGTCAATTGGCGAGTCGCCGACGCTCGTCATGCTGGCGGCATGCCCGGACCGATTGATCTGGTACTTTCAAGAATCGATGACAGTTCAATTCTGATTGCGAACCGGCGGCGCGGACTCGCGATTGTCGATCGTCGACAACAGTCCGACGGTAAGTTCCTTTACCGTTACCAGGTGGTTCGCGATGTACGACCTTCGGAAAGTGGCAGCATTGCTTTCGAGTTGGTAGCTCAGCCGACGGCCGATCCACTTCGCATGGTCGGAACGGTCTTGCCGGAGATCTTCGGTCGTTACCACGACGAGCAGTCCTGGCTGAGGATCACGATGGGGACTGTTTATCCCGACAGTGTGGTGAGCATGTGCCGGCACATGCTTTGGCAGCCTCATCTGAGTGCGAGAGCTCGTGACTTCGCTGCGGATTTGGTGGTCACGGCGAATCCGGACTGGCAGTTCGACACGCATAACAAACCAGGGACGGCTCACGGGCATCCGTTCGTCGAGACGATGCGGATGTCGTTTTTTGTGGCAGGGCCGAACATTCGACGTGAGACCATCGTCACCGATCCTGTCCGGTCGGTTGATCTGCTGCCGACGGTCCTGGAAATGGCTGGCGTTGCGATCAATGAAGATGATTTCGACGGTCGACCACTTCGCGCGATCTACGATTCGCCGCAGTCAGAGGCGCAGACTTTCAGAATGCCACTGATCTGGCAGGACGTCGACCTGGGAGCGTGGGCGCCTCAGCAATACGCACCACGCGAGATCTATCCGGTTCAGCCGACGTCGGTGAATCGGCCGGAATCGTTCTGGGATTTGAACAACGCGGCCAGGAACGCGTTGGGTGTCACTGAAATGAGCGTCAATCGCCTGTTCGATGACACTGTCACGGTGATCGGATTCCGGCAGCGACCTACACGCACGGCCTACCGCTGGACGCAGCACGAGTTGAGTCGCAACGGTGTCATGCTGCCCGATCTGCAGCTCAACAAAGTCGCGCTGGGTGACTACAGCTGGTACTCGACCGGAAATCTGCAGCGTATCAACAACGGGACTGACTGGGTTCAGAAGAACGCCGCAAAAGCCGACGCGGCGATGGCCGCTCCGCTGGGGGCTCGCTCGGTGCTCGGGACGCCGCTGACGAACGGCGCAATCGACGCCGTTCAATACAGCGCGTGGGAACTTCGCCGGGTTGGCACTTTCGCCGCGACAACGATGCTCGACCGCTGGCTGCTGGACGGCCTGGAAGATCGCGCTGACCGAGTGTTCAACATCCGACTTGGCGAACCAGCAGAGTTGCCAATTGAAGAAGGCAGTCGCTGACTTCAAGCGACACGCGATTCGATCAACCTTGCTGTTAGTTGTCGATCGTCCTGAGCTAAGCTGCTGCCCAACAAAAATTCGAATTCGGTATTCCGAAGGCAGCAGGAATGGCTATGACGAGTTCTCGGTTAGTAGAAGTATTCTTCGCGTTGATTTGGTGCATCCCACTGGTTGGTGTGGCTTATGCGGAGCCGACACTCCTTCCGGTCGAGCGGCAGGAGATTGTTCTCGTTCGAGACGGCAAACCGGTTCACAACATGATCTGCCTGCCAAACGATGAGGCGGATCCGGCGGCGGTGCTGGCGCTGAAGGAGTACCGCCTGCTGATCAAGAGGGCGACGGGTGTCGAGCCGGTGCGGGTTGAGAAACCGGTCGCGGGCACTCCGACGATTTTTTTTGGACGGAATCCGTGGTCGATTGAAGCGGGGATCACGACTGAGGATTTACCATCCGAGGGTTTTCGGATTCGATCCGTCGGGCCGGACATCCACATTGTGGGACGCGATACGCCGCAGGTCGGGGCTCATCAGGTTGCGGCGCGGACTGGCATGGAACCCGGCACGTTGTTCGGGACGTACGAGTTTCTTGAGCGTTACTACGGGATGCTGTTTGCCTGGCATGACGACCTGGGCACGATCACTCCGCCGCAGAAGAACCTTACCGTTAAGTCGATGCACATCGTCGATGCGCCGGATTGTTCGTACCGACAATTCACCAAGTCACCCGACGGCAAGGCTAACGAAGTCTTTGGACGCCGACTGCGGCTGGGACATCCTTTGGAAGTCCGGCACGAACACAACTGGCATCGGATCATGTCACCAGACGTTTACGGCAAAGAGCATCCGGAATGGTTCGCCGAGATCAACGGTCAGCGATATGCGAAGCACTACTCGGAAAAACGTGGCGGCCAGGTCTGGACCAGCAATCTCCAGGTTGTGGAACATTTCGCGACGGCCGCGATCGCTCACTTCGACAAGTACCCAAAGGCGGACATGTTTTCGATTGCCGCCAACGACGGCCGCAAATTCTGTACGTGCCGGGAATGCGAAGCTCTCGACAGTGGACGAGTTCGGCCGGACGGGCGGCGTGTGCTGACCGATCGGTTCATCACGTTCAGCAATCAGGTCGCCGAGCGAGTTGAGAAAGTTCATCCGGACAAGCGACTCGGAGTGATCATTTACCTGGATTACAAATACGCTCCGCAGAACGTGAAGCCTCACCCGATGCTGTTTCTGGTCCACCCGACGAACAGCGGGTTTTCTCAGGGAGCGTACTACGAGGGCGATGAGTGGTCAGAAGCGGCGATGGAACGCGGCTGGCACGCAGCGGCCGGCAAGTTCTACAAGTACGACATCTGGCATTACGACCAGACGCCGCTGTACATGATCGCTCCCGTGACGAAGCATCTGATCGAGAAGTGTCGGGCTCAGAAAAATCACGGCGTCGACGGCGGGTATCACTACATCGCCCACTCGTACGAGTTGCTCGGGGCAGGGCACTACCTGCTGGGAAGAATGCTGTGGGACAACGATTTCGATGCGGAAGCCGCAGAGAAGAAATACTACCACGCGTTGTACGGCGTCTCGGCTGACGATGTGAAGGCGTATTACGACCTGTTGGAAACGGCCCTTGTCAGAGTATTCAAAGACGGACCCGGCGGCGCGAAGAATGAAGCGATGATTGCATCGTTCTTCAATCGTTACCCCGGAGCGAACAATCCCGGCGTTTACCTGGCGGCGTACTGGCCGATCCTGTCTCAGATGAACGAGACGATCGATCGTGCCTACAGTAAGAAGAGAGATTTGACGCCGGACGAAAACGAGCGACTGGTCCGGCTGATCGACCATCACAACTACACGATGCACACCGTCGCTTCGATGGTTTTAGCCGGTCGAGGGCTCACTGGATCGGCAACGAGCAAAGACCGAAAGGGCTTCGAAATGTCCAAGTCCAAACGCAACGCGGCCATCGAGCGAATCGCGAAGTACCGACCCTATTTCGCGAAGCTGATTTCCGAGATGGACGAGACCAGCCACACGGGCGTGATTTACGGAAAGAAGCCAACGATTGAAGTGCGAGCACCGTCGGACTTCAACGAGTGACACACGTCGCTCTCCCAGATCAATACTGAGGCGAGCCGTCGGCCGTCAGGCCACGGGTAGGTTCGTCGTGAAAACCGTGGCCTGACGGCACACGGCTCGCTTGGGCGAATTCTTATCGACGCGGTGTCGCATTACGCGAGAATGTCTTTCGCGACATTCCCATGCACGTCCGTCAAACGGAAATCGCGTCCTGCATACCGATACGTCAGTTGCTCGTGGTCGAGCCCCAGCAGGTGCAGGATCGTCGCGTGCCAGTCGTGGATGTGGCACTTGTTCTCGACCGCTTCGTAGCCGTGCTCGTCGGTCGCTCCGTAGCTGAATCCGCCTTTGACGCCGCCGCCAGCCATCCAGGTTGTGTAGCCTTTGTTATTGTGATTTCGTCCGTCGCCACCTTGCGCGGCGGGGGTTCGACCGAACTCGCCGCCCCAGATCACCAGTGTGTCTTTCAGCATGTCCCGCTGCTTGAGATCTTTGAGCAGACCAGCGATCGGCCTGTCACACGCCTCAGCCCGAGCTTTGTGGTCAACGGACAGGTTCGAGTGCTGGTCCCAGCCCTGGTGGGTCACTTCGATGAAGCGAACGCCCGCCTCGGCGAACCGACGAGCCAACAGACATTGCTTTCCGAATCCGTCGGTGGGGCCGCCGTCGACGCCGTACATATCCAGGGTCGCTTCCGTTTCTTCCGAAGTGTCCATGAGAGCGGGCATCGCATCCTGCATGCGAAACGCCAGTTCGTAGGATTCGATAATCCCCTCGACGCCGGGCTGGTATTGGTCGCGGCGGACCTTCTCGCGATTCAGTGCCTGAATCAGGTTGAGCTGAGTCCTTTGCTGGTCAGCCGTCAGCGATCTGTTTCGAATATCGGGCACACTTTCGGAGGCACCACCGCGAGACCTCTGCTGTCCTCCGCGACTTGCTCGTCCGATTTTTGTCCCGCCGAAGATCGAGGGAAGAAACGCACTTCCATAGTTTCGAGAAGAACCGGAGGGCGGACTGAGCGAAACGAAACCAGGCAGGCTGTCGTTTTCGGTGCCGAGGCCGTACAGCGTCCACGCTCCCAGCGAAGGGCGAATGAACTGTGCCGTTCCGGTATGAATCTGAGTCATCGCTCCTGCATGGACGGGCTGGTCACACTGCATGGAGCGAACCAGCGTCAGGTCGTCGGCCATCCCGGCGACTTCCGGAAACAGGTCAGAAATCCAGAGGCCACTTTCGCCGCGCTGCCGGAAGTCCCACGGAGACTTCAACAGCGAGCCACCGTACCGGCCCGGTTTGCCGTGATCTCGATTGAGCTCCGGCTTGTAATCGAACGTGTCCACATGAGAAGGTCCTCCGCCCATGCAGAGGAAGATCACGCGTTTGGCGCGAGGTTCGAAATGCGGATCCTTCGCGGCCAGCGGATCGCGGCTGGCTTCTTCCGCGGCTTGAGCGCTGCTGATTCCGGCAAAGGCGAGATAGCCAAAACCTGCGGAGGCACTCTGCAAAATTTGTCGTCGTGAAAACATGGTTATGTCCAGGTTGCTTGATTTGCAGTCGTAGGGCCGGTTCCTACCGGCCGCAATCGTCTAATCATTGTTTGGCCGGTAGGAACCGGCCCTACGTGTTGCGGTAAACGATCAGTCGATGTAGCGAAACTCGGCGGACGCGAAGAGGCTCTGGCACAGCGCCGTCATGGTTGCGGCCTCTCGATCGCGATAAGCCGTCGACGGAGAGAACTGCCGGATGAATGCTGAAGTCGCTGCTCGTTCACCGGTTGTCGGTGGCCGGCCGTAGGTCAGGAGAAACGCTTGCTCGATCTGTTCCGAGACGCGACTGCTCGAACTGGCCAGTCGTCGTGCGAAGGCTTCGCTTTGCTGTTGCACCAGCGGGTTATTCATCATGTAGAGCGATTGATTGGCGGTGTTAGATAATTCCCGTTGCCCGGTGATCGTGCTGGAATCGGCGAGGTCAAAGACGTCCAGCGATCGAGGCTCTTCGTCACGAACGATCGGCAGATAGACGCTGCGGAACTTTGCGTTTTCCATGTCGAGCGGATTCTGAACACGTCCGCCGGGGCCTCGCGGTCCGCCCATCGGTCCGCCGGGCCGGCCCGTTGGGCCACGGGGGCGGCCTCCCGGACGACGCTGGCCGGCTGGTTGAAGTCGTCCCTGCTGCGGCCTTCCCTGCTGACCGGCCTCTGGCCTGGCTCCGCCCATTCCAGGCATGGGTGATTCCAGCTGGCCGTTCTGAACGCGAGTGAATCCCGCCTGCGCGACGACCGAGGCTCGCGGTCGATCAAGATCGATTTCGCCGCTGATGCTCAACATGGCATCGCGAATTGCTTCGGCGTCGAGGCGTCGAGGATTTGCTCGCCAGACGAGAGCGTTGTCAGGATCGTGTTCGTGGTGCTGTTCGTTAAACGTCGACGCCATTCGATAAACGCGGGAAGTGGCGATCTCGCGGACGACGGATTTGACCGACCAGCCGGATTCCATAAACCGCACGGCCAGATGATCGAGCAGCTCGGGATGACTCGGAGTTTGCCCGGTCGTGCCGAAGTTCTCCGTCGATGTGACGATTCCGTTTCCGATCATGTGCAGCCAGATCCGGTTGACCATCACGCGAGCCGTCAGCGGGTTGTCGTCGCTGCCGATCCATCGTGCGAGTTCCAGCCGACCACTCGACTTACTTCTGATGCCGGTCGGGCCGTCGGTGATGACCTGTGGGAAACCTCGGGCGACCGTCTGAGCAGGCTGGTCGATTTCACCTCGAACCAAAATCTTTGCGTTGGATGGTTTGTCGCGTTCCTGAACTCCCATGCTGAAAGTGAGCGGTCTGCCGTTCTCATTGACCGACGCCAGTTTTGCAGACAGCTTTGCCATCGTGTTCTGAAAGACGATCCGCTGTCGTTGAGCGTTCGCGCCGCTGTTGCCGCCTGAGCGTCGCGACTCGGCCATTTCGCGCCGCTTCGAAACCATCTCGTCTTTGATTTCCTGCAGTTCGGTCGGCGAGTAACGAGCATCGAAGGAATTCGGATCGTCAGTCGGAAGGATCAGCAACGTGCTCGTCTGCTTCTCCTGAGCACCTGAGTAACTTCCGTATTCGGTCGACTGAGGATTTCCGAAGTACGTCTGCATCGACTGAAAGATGCCGGCCATCGCGTAGTAGTCCGCCTGCGGAATCGCGTCGAACTTGTGATCGTGGCAGCGGGCACACGCGACGGACATTCCCAGGAAGACTCGCGTGGTCGCGTCAATCTGCTCGTCCACGACGTTGGCGGCAAACTGAACTCGATTCTGCTCGTTAAGATTTTTCGATCCAATGGCGAGGAACGTGGTCGCGATCAGATTTTCGGTCCATTGCTCGTCGGTTTTGACGGGCAGCAGGTCGCCAGCGATCTGTTCCTGAATGAAACGATCGAACGGCTTGTCATCGTTGAACGAATCGACAACGTAGTCGCGGTACCGCCAGGCCTGCGGGTACGTCATGTTGACTTCTCGACCTGTCGACTCTCCGTACCGAGCAACGTCGAGCCAGTGTCGGCCCCAGCGTTCGCCGTACTGATCGCTTTCGAGCAGCCGATCGACGACGGAAGCGATGGCTCGCTCGGGGCTGCGTTTCCAGGCGGACGCGAAAGAGCTGACCTCGTCTGGCGTCGGCGGCAGACCGACGAGGTCGAACGTCAGTCTGCGAAGTACCTTCCAGGGTTCCGCATCGGCGGCGGGTTTGAGTTCGGACTGTTCGAGCTTGGCCAGCACGAAGCGGTCAACCTCCGACCGCGGCCAGTTTGCATCTTTGACGACGGGCGGAGTGTTCTTCAGAGGCTTCTGGTAAGCCCAGAAATTATCTTTTGCCCGCTGGATGTCCTCTTTCGTGATCTTTGAATTGATCTTCGTGATCGTGTTCACGCGAGGGTCGGGAGCTCCCATCTCGATCCACGTTCGGAAATCGTCGATGACACTTTGCGGTAGCTTTCGCTTTGGCGGCATCACGTAATCCTGATGCGTGATCGCGTTGTAAAGCCAGCTGTCTTCGAGGTTGCCAGGTACGATCGCCGGCCCGGTCGCCCCGCCAATGAGCATCAGCTCTTTCGAATCCAGACGCAGCCCGCCTCGAACGTTGCCCGACTTGTTGGAGTGGCAGCCGTAACATTCTCGAATCAGGACCGGGCGGATTTTCGTTTCGAAAAACGATAGTTGTTCCGGAGTCAGTTCGTCGGCCAGAGTCGGTGACACGCTCAACGTTGCCAGCAGCAGTACGGCAAATCGTATCGAATTCATAAAACGACCATTTATGTGACGCGCGAGTGAGTTGCGGCCAGAACGCGGCCACATGATTCAGATTCCGTGTTCCGCATGGATAATCCACTCGTCAGATGCGGCGATCAGACTATTCCGTTCGCAGCGGACGATAGTCAGGATGATCTTCCGGTGCGTGCAGGCGGCGGGCTTTGGAGCGGCCGCCTTTCCAGATGTCGTACTCGGTTGTCGCGTAGTCGTTGAACCAGTCGTCGAGCTGCTTTGCCAGTTCCGCTTGAACGGTTGCGTGCTCCGCCTGGCCGAACAGGTTGAACCGTTCGTGAGGATCGTTGGCCATGTTGTAGAGTTCCGCCGGTCCAACCGGTGATCGGCGAGCCACGTACTTCCAGTTTTCTGTGCGGACCGAACGCGTCCCTTCCATTTCGTAGTACATCGCCGTTTCCCAGTCGATCGTCTCGCCACGCAGAAGTGGTGCGTAGCTTCGGCCGGAGAGTTTCTGATTCGGCGCGTTCGGGATGCGATGCTTCAGGCCGATGTGTTCCAGGACGCTCGGCAGGAAGTCGGTATTGCTGACCATGATGTCGGTCTCGGCCGGCGCGATCGTTTTTGGATGACTCACGATCATCGGAACCTGCATCATCAGGTCGTGAGCGCCGAACGGCCGAGTGTGGTCGCCCATGCCGAAGAAGCCGTTCTGTCCGCCCATCCAGCCTTGGTCGCCGGCGAAGATCACGACGGTGTTTTCGTCGAGGCCGTGCTTCTTCAACGTGTCCATCACCGTACCGACGCCGTCGTCGACACCGCTGACTTCCGCCGCGACTCGCCGCATGCTGACGATGTTGTTGTGGTAGGCCTTGTTGTTGTACTGCCAGGGGTGGACGGTGTCGCGCGGAAACGATTCGAGCAGCTTGTCGGCGTAATACTCGGCGTGCCGATTTTTCGCCGGTCGCAGTAGCAGATTTCCCAAGCAGTACGGACCGTTATAGGCGAGGTACAGAAAGAACGGTTTTTCACCCTCTTTGTTCTGCTCGATAAAGTTGACGGCGTGGTCGGTCCACAGGTCGGTCATGTACTTCGGTGATTTGACGACTTCGCCGTTCAGAATCACCGGGTCCGTGTAGAGGCTCGACGTTCCGCCGCGGACCATCGTCGACCAGTACGAGAATCCGTCCTGCGGAGTCATGTTGGCGCCGAGGTGCCACTTACCGCTCAGGCCGCAGACGTAGCCTTCTGAGTGCAGAATCTCCGGCAGCGTCTCGAATTCTTTCAGCGAGTAGTACGCCTCGGGCCCCATCATGTACTTGTTGTCGAGGAACGAGTG
>CALDJX010000224.1 GCA_937899075.1 uncultured Planctomyces sp.
GCCTACGCCGAATGCGTCAACAGCGGCGTAATCTGAACAGTGGCGTAATCTGAACGGTGGCGTAATCTGAACGGTGACGTGTTCAGCATGTCGACGATGAATTGAATCGAGTTTCGTAGAGCCACGTCCGCTGCAAATTTTCATCCTGCGTCAGTTCGAAGGATCGGCTGGAACTGAGAAGAGGCAGACTCTAAAACGAAGGCTCTCGCGTAGAAATTCGCCGGGCAAGTCTTCAAGCGGAACGGAGCAATCGTGATCGACATCGAAAAATGTGACGGCGCAGAATTCTCGCGATGCCGAAAGTACCGCTACACACTTTGGCGACGCTGGGACTTTGAGAGCGAGCTGAACCAGTTAATGTTCATCGGCCTGAACCCGTCAACGGCCGACGAAACCAAAAATGACCCAACTGTCCGGCGATGCATCCGTTTTGCACAGGACTGGGGTTTTACCGGCCTGCTCATGATGAACGCATTCGGTTTCCGCGCGACGGATCCCAAAGTCATGAAAGCTGAGCCGAAACCCGTCGGACCTGGCAACGACAAAGCGTTCGCTCACTGGGGACCCAAGGTCGGGCTGATCATCGCTGCGTGGGGCACTCACTGCACCGAGAAACGTGAGCAAAGAATCTGCAAGGTCCTCAACCGGCCAATTCATTGCCTCGGACAAACCATGGCCGGCCGGCCGAAGCATCCTCTCTACCTGCGAGCCGACACCAAACCGCAACTCTTCTGGTCGCCGGATCAGGCGTAGTCTGTGTCCCGGAATGGCCAGCCGATTCATTCGTGAGCCGACCTTGCGAATCCAACGGCACTTAATTCGCAGTCCACTGAGCATTGGTCTCGACACACGTCGCACAAGCACTTTGACTCACTGAAGTCATCTCCAGAACCACGGATTTTACGGATGCTTCGTGAAGCATCCTGTCCATCCGCTTGAATCCGTGCCCATCCGTGGTTCATCCGACAGACATTGGTGTCTCAACAGAAACAAAGCCCGGAGATGACAAGGCGTCGTCTCCGGGCTTTTTGATTGTTTGTTGACATCCGCGGTCTGTTATTCCGCAAGAGCCTTGAGAATCGAAGCGACGGCCTGTTTAGCAAGTTCTTTCGATCCGTTCGCAGAAAAGTGGACGTTCGCCGGCAGCTGGATCTTGTCGAGCTTATCCATGCAGAACGTGTACTGATCGTCGATAGCGATTTTGTTTTCGTCCATGATCTTTTTCGCGACCGCGTTGTACTTCGCCGAGTCGCCTACAACGCGTCCTTTGCAGCCTTCAGGAACCGGAGTCGTCGATCGCCAGATCAGTTTTGCTTTGGTCTTCTTCAGGCGAGCGACCAGCTTGCGAAGGTTCGCCTCGTAAGCGTCGATTGCGACCTGCTGGTGGCTGTCCTTGGCTTTGGGGTCGGCGAGGTTCTGCCCCTGCGGCCCCATGTATTTCAGATCGTGCAGTCCCCAGTTGAAGTGGATGACGTCCCACTTTCCATCGCCCAGCCACTTGTCGATTCCAGCAAGACCGGTCGTCGTCGGTCCGCAATTCGTCAACGGCCGATGCACGTTGGCTTTGCCTTTGAGCAGCTCTCGAACCGGCACGGTGTAGCCGATCGAAATCGAATCACCGATCAGCAGCACTCGAGGCAGGCCGGCGACGTCTTCAATCTGGGCCATCGCCGAATTCGGTTTTCGCTTTGGCGGAGTCTTCTTTTTCTTCGCGTCGTCAGCGGACGCCCCCTGAAGGAAAACGACGGCGGCAGTGAGCAGGCTAAGAATCGCAATTCGGACAGTTTTCATCGAGTGGTCCTCTGAGGTGAGTGTCTTGAATTCGGGCGGCACCATACACCGTGCAAAACGTCAACGGCCAGTGACACAGCAGAAGCCGCGATCATGATTCGGGCGTTTGCCGACGCGACTTTCGCCAACGGACAAACCCAAAGATGACGAGGCCGACGAATGCAAGAAAGACCGTTGCCACGATAACAAGGGCAATGATGACCCGTTGAGGATCAATCTGGTCCGTCGTTCCGGAGCGAACGTTGGCGGCAATCAAACTCTGCAAGTGCTCAACACGTCGACTTGTCAGAGCCGGATCTTTGACACCGTATTCTTCCGCAAACTCGTATAGCGGAACGGCTTTCTCTGCGACTTCGGCAAGAGCGACCAGATTGCCCAGATCGAACAGTAAATCGCCAACGATCGGATCTGGCGATTGCACGAACTTCAGCCTCTCGTGCAACTGGTAGTCGACGCCGCTGACAATTTCTTCGATGGCAAGAGTGGTGCCTGTGACGTCGATGATGGTTTCCTCTGGCAGTCTCGGGGCAGCGTCGTTTCCAAAATCGAGCCCCAGTACAGAGTGTGTTTTCAGCCAGTCAGGATCCGCCGCAAGCTCCAACTTTGCCTCAAGTATTTTTATATGCAGCCATTCTGAGCCCCAATGTGAAGTGGGATTCAACTCGTACCCCTTGCGAATCCAGTGCAAAGCCTGTTCGAGGTCTCCGCTAAGTTCGTAGGCAGTACCGAGGTTGGCCGCGACGATGTATTCATCCGGATTCTCGGGGGCAACTTCTTCGAGAATCGCAATGGCCTCGTTGGGTCTTCCGAGATAGATCAGCGCGGCCGCGTAGTCCGAACGTCGCTTGAAATTGCCGGATTCATGATCCTTAGCCAGGATGCTTACTTGCTCCCGCCAGTAGTCCTTGTCGATCGTCGTTTGCCTCAACCGATCGATTCGGGAAGTGTGATCCTTTGGAAACATGACGGCATGGCCGTGACTGTCTGTCCCATAGATATTGATGCAGGCAGCAGCGGTCGCACTGAGAAGCAACCAGAAACATGCGGCGACGACAAGCGGTTGGTTTTTCATGATGCCTCTCACGGAAACCGGCACGTACGCGTTGAACGCCAGGTTGAATCCGTCAGGCCCGGCATTTGGGACGTTGCATTGTAAGATCGATCTGTGACTCTAAAGATCTTTCAGACGTGAATCGAGCAACCGCAGATAAACGTCCGAGAAGAGACTTCTGATTGGACAACTCCAGCGAGGCTGACGAATGGAACGCGCATTACTTATGGCGGCGGTGGTGATTGCCTGCCAGATGATTTTTCTCTGGCTGCTGAGCATCCCTCTTCGAAACGTCAGTATCGTCGACATCGGGTGGGGCCTTGGTTTTGTACTCGTTGCGTGGCTGGCCGCGCCGGTTATCGGAGGCCCTCCGACGATTCTCTATTCGCTGGTGACTATCTGGGGCGTGCGTCTGGCCTGGCATCTGTGGCTTCGCAACCACGGCAAGCCGGAAGACTATCGCTACGTCGCGATGCGCGAGAAGCAAGGTTCGTCGTTCGTCTGGTCGAGCCTGCTGAGAGTCTTCGCTCTGCAGGGAGTCATCATGTGGCTCATCGCTCTGCCAATCATGGTTGCCGGAGCGGAAGCGATTTCTGAACCGTGTTGGATTCTGACGGGATGTGGCTGCGCACTTTGGTTAGTCGGAATGTTCTTTGAAGTCGTCGGAGACTGGCAGCTCGCCAGATTCAAATCGAACGCTGACAACCAGGGAAAAGTGATGGACTCCGGCCTGTGGAAATACACTCGCCATCCCAATTACTTTGGAGAGTTTGTGCTCTGGTGGGGACACTGGTTCGTCTGTCTGGGATTGACCGATCCGACAAAAACCTGGTGGACGATCATCAGTCCCGCGCTGATTTCTTTCCTGCTGCTGAAAGTTTCCGGAGTCGCTCTGCTTGAGCGGTCCATGAAGAAACGTTCGCCCGAGTACGAATCGTACATTAAGCGGACGAGCGAGTTCTTCCCTCGCCGTCCAGTACAGAATTCGTCAACAGACACGCCGTCTGTGTCATGATTTGCGTTCTGAGTTGTGGGCGTGTTTCCGCCATTTGCGACTCCTGCCGCGAGAAGCAGAACTGTCAGTTCAGGCAGCATGTTCGTTAAGCTGATGAATGATATATTTTACGTCGCGAACAACGTGCCTAGTACACTTGTTCTGTCGGCGAGGACAGCGCAACCTATATGCGATTCGTGCGTTTGAAACAGGTCGGAACACGAGTGTTCTCTGGCAATGAGCCGTCTACAAATACTCGTGTCTGCGGATTTCGCTTTACCACTCGGGCTTATCTTTGAACCGAAGGTGCAAACAGCACTATGTCACAAGAAAGACCACTATCAGCACGTCAGGTGAAGATTCTCGACTTCATCATTGATCAGATTCAGGAACGCGGATACGGGCCAACGGTCCGCGAAATCGTCAGCCACGTGGGCGACAAATCGCCGACCAGCGTGCATCGACATTTGAAGACGCTCGAAACTCGAGGTCACATCACGCGAGAACCGAACAAGTCACGATCCATCCGTCTGACGATGGAACATCGCGGACTTCCACTGGCTGGAGTCATCGCTGCCGGAAGCCCCATCGAAGCCGTTGAGGATGTTCAACGTTTCGATCTGGCTGGTGCGTACGACCCGGTGAATCACTTCATGCTGAAAGTTCGCGGCGACTCGATGATCGAAGATCACATTGATGACGGAGATCTGATCGTCGTTCGCAAACAGGCGACCTGCAAAGACGGGGACACGGTCGTTGCACTTGTCGACGGCGAGAACGCCACGCTGAAACGGTTTTATCGTGAAGACGGTCAGGTTCGTCTGCAACCTGCCAATGGAAAACTGGATCCGATCTTCGTGAGTAAAGACCGAGTCTCGATCGATGGCGTGATGGTTGGCGTCTTCCGCCAGGTGGCTGCCTCTTCGGCCACCTAAGTATTAAGCATTCCACGGGCTGAACAACGTTCGCCGTTGCAGCGTTTCGATAGAGACTGCCCCGAGGCACCGAACCGGATTGTCTCGACGTTAGCGGACGGAGCACCAGGCTCCGTCCGCCTTCTCAGGCCTGAGCCCTCGCTGCATGTTGGGCCGGTGACTGACTGCCGCTGCCCGGCTGGCCTTTGCCTGTTTGGCAGTTAGATCGGTCTGTGAGCATTCGCACGAGCTGTTGCGACCGTACGACAGGTCGCAACGCATTGCCCGACTCGTGACGTTGTGGCGTGATAGGCCGCGCGTCGATGGTTCCGACCTCTAATGACATGGCGAACCAGGGCTCATAACCAGAACCATCAGTTTGCGATTCCTTCCAGTGCGGAGACGTTTTTTGCCGTCCACAGCGCATTATGTAAGGTAAGCATCCCACTCCGAGATCTCGTCCCGGACCACTGAATGACTGGATTTGGCAAATACTGGCTCCGCAACCGAGCAACAACGGCGGTTACGTCGACGGCTCTCGGTCTATTGCTGCTTTGCTCAGCAACAGGCTGCGAAGCTGTGTTCGGCCACGCAGGTCAATCCAGCACGGCGTCCACCGACACCGTGAAAGATTCAGACGACGAGACCCCGCTCGACGACGAATCATCAACAGTCGACACGGAAGCGGACTCTGCATCAGCAGATGAAATCGAGGCGATTCTTCGAAGCCCCGACGAACTGCTTGATGACATCCGGGAATCGCTGGCAGAAACGCGAAACAAGAAACGTCCGAAAGGGCGGATCATCCGACAAACCTGGCAGGACGCTCAGGAGCAGTACGTTGCCGCGGGTGTCCTCGCGTGTGCCGAGTTGGTCGAGCATGAAGCAGCCACCGACGAGCAGCTTCGAGAAGCGTGGAAGTCCAAAGCCGTCCTGCTCTATCGAGCCGCCGAATACGGTTGGCCGGAATTCGACGACCGACTCCACCGCACGGTCGAGCAGCTCAAGCAAACGCCGTTCATCGAAGAGGCCGAGTACGCAGATGGGTTGCTGCTTGTGCATCGCTGTTTCGAGCGGAAGATGCCGGTTCACGAAGTTGTCGAAAAGCTGACGCTGCACGCTCATGAGTTTCCGGGCGGCGACACCTGCGCGAAGCTGTTTGTTGCCTACGCCAAGAAACTCGAAGAACGCGGCTTAAAGAGTAGTGCGAAGCTGTGTTGCCAGGCCGCGATCTGGACGTTGCACGATCACCCCGAACTCGCCGCGATTCGGCATCAGCTTTCTGTTCTGGATGCGAAAGCGAATATCGCTCGCAACTGGGTAGCGGCATCGGCGGCCGTTCAACTCAAACCTGACGACGCGATACAGCGGGAGCTTGATCTGCAGGTCGCTCAGATTCGGGGCTCATTGCCGATCAGGGTCGACTCGGCAACGACGTTGACTGATGTTTCGGCGGGATCTCACAGCATCAACTATCGCTACACAGTCACGCTTTCGGCTCAGCAGATGGAATTGCAGAAAGCCTCAATCCAACAGAAAGTGACACAGCTCGCCAGAAGTGTCGCCGTCACACGGATGATCCTCGCGAAGGGGGTCGCGCTTAACTACAGCTATAACGATCCCAACGGCAATCAGCTTCTGTATTTTTCAGTGACGAACTAGATGTCGAATCGTTCTCATTGAGCCAGAGCCGGTTCGATCAAACACGGTCAGCGACCTCAAGCACCGGCAACGGCCTCAATAACTGTCATTTCCGCATGAGACGCAGCAAACAACGGGGACCGGGGGGTCTGAGGTGGAAACGCTCGTTGATCTGATCCTATACTCGGTTGAGACTCGTCAGCCTTCGGTGATCACTCGAAGCCGAATTCCAAATCGCACTTCTCCGCGTCTGATGCGGAACCCGGAAAAGCACACATGACGCCTGGCATCAAAAAAATGCTCTTCGGATCAATGGGCGTGTCGATCGTCGTTGGCATTCTGTCGATTGTCGATATTGCCACGGGCTTTCCGTTTGGCGGGCAGATGGTCCTCGACATTATGTTCATCCTGAGCGCCGGCCTGGTCGGTTACATGGGATTTGACACGTACAAAGAATTGACCTGATCGTCAGGCGATGCCCCGCCGACTGAGCCCCGCAGTCAACACCGGCCGCGTTCAAGTGAAACGGAATTCACGGCGTAACGCCCCAGCTCATCCCAGGAAAGCGGAAGGAATCCGACTTTGTCTGCTTACTTGAGGCCCGCTCTCGGCATCATCAAATGGGTGATTGCGCTGGGAATTGTCAGTTACCTGGGATATCAGAATCGCGAGCAGTTCGAGCGGCTCTACACTGAGCCCATTCAGTGGCAGTTTCTGATCGCCGCCTTCGTGCTGTGTGGCAGCTCGATCATCCTGACGTTTTATCGTTGGTACCTGCTGGTCGTCGCGCTCGACTTTCCGTTCAAGTTCAGCGACGCGCTGCGATTAGGTTTTCTCGGCTACCTCTTTAACTATGTCTCCCCCGGAGCTGTTGGTGGAGACGTCGTCAAAGGCGTGTTGATGGCGCGCGAGCAGCACGGCCGCAAGTCTGTCGCCGTCGCCACCATCCTGCTGGACCGAATCCTCGGACTGATGGGGCTGTTGATGGTGGGAGCTGGGGCTACGTTGCTCGTGGCTGACGACATCGAACGTCGAGACCTCATAGTGAAAGTGCTATGGGGCGGCAGCATCGCTGGTCTGACCGGGCTGGTCGTGATGCTGCACCCGTCGACTCCGAATTCCTGGTGGATGAAACTTCTCATACGGATCCCGAAAGTCGGCGCGATCATCGCTGACATCGAAGACGGAATTTCGCTTTACCAGCAACGTCGAGCGATTGTCGCTTTGACCGTCGTACTGAGCATCATCGGCCACTTTGGAATCATCTCCTCGTTCTACTGTTGCGCCCGTGTCGTCGCGACGGCCGCCGAAACTCCCAGCTACGTCACGCACCTCCTGCTGATTCCTCTCGCCGAGATCGTCGGAGTCATCGTGCCTCTGACTCCTGGGGGAGTGGGCGTACTCGAAGCCGCCGTTCAGGAATCGTACAAACTGGCAGGTGCCAATCCGGGCATTGGACTCCTGGCCGTCGGTGCTTATCGAGTAACAACAATCCTGATCGCTTCAATTGGCGCCGTGTACTACCTCGCGTCGAAACGGCAGATTCAGAAGCTGCTTGCCGAGGAGCAGGCAAAGTCGGATGCGGCATCGAGCGAAGACAAACTCGAAGATTCGCTGGCAACAGCTCAGACTTCGGCGGCACAACCAGAGAGTTGAGGCAACGCTCATGGTCGTTTCGGAACTTCTCCGCCGTTGAACTTGAAATCGCACAACGCAGGGATTGGCAACATGACTTCCGATGCACCGTCCTACGCAGCTCCGGTCGTAGCTGGGATCTCGGAAGCACGCTGGTCGTCCGCGTGCAGACTTCTGCGCGGCTTCTGCGATGACGGCACGATTTTGTCGGCGGCACTGGTTGCCGGTCGAGGTTCAGCGGTCGTGCAACCTCAGCTTTTCGGTAAACAAACTCTGAACGGCGAAGAGCCGTTACGCGATGACGCGATGTTTCTCGTCGCGTCGATCACCAAGCCGATCGTCGCTTCCGCGGCGATGTTGCTGGTCGAGCGTGGCTTGCTTACTTTGTCCGACAAAGTGACTGACTACATTCCCGAGTTCGGCAGAAACGGAAAGAACGCCGTCCGCATTCGGCACCTGCTGACGCACACGTCCGGCCTGCCTGACATGCTGCCGGACAATGTCGACCTTCGCAAAAATCATGCGCCGCTGTCGGCGTTTGTCGAAGGGACGTGCGAGGTCGAACTCGATTTCCCGGCCGGACGCGGAGTCCGTTATCAAAGCATGGGCTTCGCGATTCTCGGAGAAGTCATCCAGCGAGTGACCGGCGTTTCGTGTGCCGATTTTGTTCGGCGTGAAATCTTCGAGCCGCTCGGCATGATTGATTCATGGCTCGGGCTTCCCGATGAGGCCTTTGACGGCGACGCCCCGGTCGTCGATCGCGTCACGGAAGTGCTCGTCCCTGACGAAATGGTCGGGCAGGACTGGAACTGGAACGGTCGCTACTGGCGGCAGCTCGGTGCGCCGTGGGGCGGCCTCATCACAACCGCCGCCGATCTGGCCTGCTTCTGCCAGATGATGCTCGGGCAGCCGCCCAACGGTGTTCAGATTCTGTCGCCGGCGACAATTCGAGCTGCGACGCGGAACCAACTGGAAATGATGGCCGACGTGCCGGAAGTCGATCGCCGCACTCGTCGGTGGGGGCTTGGCTGGCGGCTCAACTGGCCGGCTCACAGCGCGAACTTTGGCGACTTCATGGGAAGTCGGACTTACGGACATTGGGGAGCGACTGGTACAGTTCTCTGGATTGACCCCGACCAGAACTCGTTCGCCGTGCTGCTGACGACAAAACCGCAGGAACCACACGGAACGTGGCTGGCTCGAGTGTCCAATGCCGTGACGGCTTCATTTCTCGATTGAAGATTATGTTCACAATCATCTCGCGATCTGTGGCAAAATTGGAAACCCGACGCGTCAGCGAGGGACCAATGCCGCATTCAATCCCTCGCTGACGCTTCGGGTTACCTCAGGAATAAGACAACGAAACGGAGTTCCCCATGTCGATGGATTTTGGCGAAGGCGAGTTCACAGACGCGGCCACCATGCGCGGCCGTGACTGGCCCTCGCTGACTCAGTTCTGCGTGATTATCGAAAACCGAGTCGGCAGTCTGAATCAGTTGATGCAGCATCTCGAACGGCACGACGTTCGAATCATCGCCTTGAGCATCGTCGACACGATCGACGTCGCCATTGCCCGAGTCATGCTCGACCAGGTCGAGCGCGGTCGTGAACTGTTCGAACTCTCCGGCTTCACGTTCTTCGAAAACGAAGTCCTGGGCATCGAACTGCCCGACCACCCGCAGCCATTTGTCGCCGTGCTGTCGTCTTTGCTGCAGGCCGAGGTCAACGTGAACTACATGTACCCGTTGCTCTATCGCCGCGAAGGGCACAGCTCGATCGCCGTCCACGTCGAGGACATCGACACGGCGACCCAGGTGCTCCGCGAAAAAGGTTTCAAACTCATCAGCGAAGACGACCTGATGAACGACGACGAGCACTTCGGGTAGGGACTCCAGCGTTCGTGAGCGGGCGTCTCTGATATTAAACGGCCCCGCGTTCTGGTTGCGCGCTCGCCATCGAAACTGATTTATTGCTTGCGGGCTGTGAATTCTCAGTCCGCCTGCCCACTGTCGAGTGATGCGACCAGCCGCTTCGGAGCAATGAGACGAAAGCTGCCGATGAGCAGGCGTTCGATCCCGTCCCAATCGTCGAAAATGTTTGGGTCGACGGCGACCCAGCCGTCGCCGGGGCGGCTGTATGGTGCTTTCTCGATGCCGGGGATCTTCATCATCAGGACGGACTCATTGGGTTCCATCTTGAGGCCCAGAAATGGTCGGCCAGCATTTTCGCCGCAGCCGCAGAAGATCTTTTCTCCGACTCGAAAGTGTGGCTTACCCCAGGTTAGTGTTTCTTTGGTTTGCGGAAGAGCCAGACAGATCACTCGCAGCCGTTGCAGAACCTCGTCAAAGCTTTCGCCGCTTTCGAGTTCGGCCAGATTCAGAGCGACGGTTTCTCGGAGCCACTGACGAATCGGTAGCTGCTCTACAGCCTCTGTCGAGTTCACTTTGATGTAGCGGTGTCGCGAGCTGTTTCCCTCAAGCAGCCGATCATCGTCCGTGAGTTCCGGACCGCGCATGAAGTAAACGTTGCAGCGACTGGTGAGCGGTTGAATCCAGCAAACGTCAGCCGACGTTCGGTACATCGCCATCGGCCGCTGCCCGCCATAGTAACTCTCGTTGGCGCCAGGCAATTCTTCCTGCACGACTTCTCGCAGTGCCTTCGCGATTGCCTGTACCGGTTTGGATCGACCCTTGATTAACCCCGTAAAACTTCGCGGAGTTGATGAGCCGGAACTCGGCGTTTTTTTTGTTGCCATGACTCGAACCTTCGTCGCGGGCGTGGATATGTGCCTTTAAGTCGGGCCGTTGTTTTGCCCGCAGTTTTTTACCGACAGAGAGGCCAGCGAGATACTTCAATCAGTCTGGAATCTGATCGTGAGTCGTCTGATTTCCGGCCAGATGTTTGATCCCAACGCCGATCGAAACCAAAGCGACCACGCCGTACCCAATCGTCCACGGCAATGATTGGCTTTCGGCGAACGCGTACCAGGCACCTCCTGCTGCAAGTACAGAGAGTGGTAACGCGACAAGAGTAACCGCGATTGAGCGTCGTTTCGCAAATGCTCCACGTACGACGAAAGCCAGAGCAACAATCACCCCAACGAAAATCACTGCACCGTAGCCACCCATCTCGAATCTCCCAGGTTAAAGCATATGTTCTTTGCTTGAAGGCGGCGAAAGATGACAAATATAACGGACGTCTGATGCTCCCAGAATTCGCGCGTTGTAAAATCTCAGTGACTTCGCCTGACAACTGGCGGACTCCTGTTGTCTGGTCCGTTGACGCGGCGTACGCTGGCGTCGGATGTTGCCGGCATCAATTGGCCTTATCACGAAGGGGCGGGCGATGGAGATTTCGCAGATCACTCAATGGGCGTTTCGACTGAAACACTCAGCAGCGTTTGGAGCAGTGGCGGTATTCGGAACTGTCGGTCTGACGATCGCGACGAATGCGGCGGATGAGCCTGCTCAGCAACGAAGCCCGACGGTTTCGGCGACCGCGAAGAGTACGATCGATGGGGCTGAGATATTCGCTCGCGAGTGGATTCCTGGCGACACACGCTCGCACGGTGGCGATGGTCTTGGGCCGGTCTTCAACGACAGTTCGTGCGTCGCGTGCCATAACCAGGGCGGCACGGGTGGAGCTGGTCCGGCCAGCAAGAACGTCGACATCGTGACGGCTTTCCACGCTCCACAACAGCAGCAGCGGCACCAGCAGGCCGGACAGATCAGCTTGACTCGGACTTTGCCGGACATCGTTTTTCAATCGGTGTTTGGAAACCTTGACAGCGTCCCGCAGCAGGGGCCGCCCGAGCCGGATGTCGCGCAACAGGCAACAGCTGAAGACGCCAGTCAGAAGCCGTTGAGTCCCGCTGAAAGAGCCGCCGCTGAACAAAAATTTTCAGCAGAACGTCAGCTGAAGCAGGTGGAAGCTGACCGGAAGAATCTGGCGAAACTGCATCCAGGCTTCGCGTTTGCGAACAGCGTTGTGCTGCATAAGGGAGCAACTTTCGCTGGTTATGAGAACTGGCGAAGTCAGATGGCCGGGATGCAGTTTGGCGTGCAGTCTGTGAGTCGTGTTGACGTTCAGACGTTTGATCCTCAGGTCTTAGCTGCCACGGAAGAGCATCTCAGTGGTCAGCCGCAGAAGAAACCTCAGGCGAATAACGGCGGCATCGTGATGGCACAGCTCAAGCAGCAGGTGCAGATGGCAAGGCAGCGAGGCATGAACACGTCGTCGCGGCAGGGCAACTTTGTCATCACGAAGTCACAACGAAACACAACGGCCTTGTTCGGGGCGGGACTCATTGATTCGATTCCGACCGAAGTGCTGGAAGCTTTGGAGAAAGATCAGGCGACGGGACGAGTGGTCAGCGGCCGAGTGGCTCGGCTGAAAGATGGCTCGGCCGGGCGGTTTGGCTGGAAGTCGCAGAAGTCTCGGCTTAGTGATTTCGTGATGACCGCTTGTGCGGTCGAGGTTGGCCTGAACGTCCCCAACCATCCCCAGGCCGGGCATCCGCAGAAGGCAGATTATGTGCCGGCGGGACTCGACCTGAACCAGGCTCAGTGCGACGCGCTCATTAATTACATCTCCGACTTGCCGGCTCCCCCGCAACGAAAGTTTGGGAACGAGGTCGACGAAGGTTACATCAAGGGCGGGCACGCGTTGTTCGCCAAAGTTGGCTGTGCCGATTGTCACGTTGAAAAGGTCAGAGAAGTCGCCGGCATTTTCAGCGACCTTCTGCTGCATGACATGGGCGGAGAACTCGGCGACACCGGCAGCTATGACGTCTTCATTCCGAATTCGACACCGGATGGCGAGGTCCTTCAGTTGACCGGTCTGTCAGGGCCGGCGAGCCGAATTCCGACAAAGGTGACCGGAGCAACTCGTCAGGAATGGCGAACCCCAGCGCTGTGGGGTGTGCGAGACTCGGCTCCTTACCTGCACGACGGGCGGGCTGAAAACCTGGATCAGGCCATCGCCATGCACGGTGGAGAATCGGCGAGGTCGACGCAGAAGTTTTTCGCGTTGTCAGACGCCGAACGATTTCAGGTGATCTCCTTCCTGAAGTCACTGGTGGCTCCGGATCCGCAGGTTGCTGCGGCAAAGTAGCAGGTCTCTGAGTTCAACCGACTGGCAGCTCCTGAGTGTGCCACTGGCTTTGCCAGTGCTGAATTTTAATTGATTCTCAAATGGCATCTGCACTGGCAAAGCCAGTGGCACACTTTTTAATGAATCGTCAGGCGGACGTTATTAACGACCGGGAACTTTGCGGCGAGCGGGAATAAATCACCCGCTCGCCGTTTCCTTTAACAATCGGCTCGGGCTTGGGCTCGGTTATTTATCAGCCGAACGCGGCTTTATGAATGACCGTCATTCGTACGCCTCACCAAAAGATTCAGCATTCAAGGATTGACTCATGGCTGCAACTGGTTTGTCGATGGGATTCTTTTCGATGTTCAGCGTCATGTTGATTGCCGGCGGGTTGTCGGGGCTTCCCCTGGGAATTCCACCGGCAGAACCCGACGTCAGGATGTCGCAGGTCGCTCCCGAGGAATGTCTGGTTTATCTGTCGTGGAGCGGGATGGCTGAGCCTTCAGCGGACAGCGCAAACCACACAGAACGTCTGCTGGCCGAGCCCGAAGTTCAACGCTTCATCAACGAGGTCACCGATCGGCTTACATCGGCATTGAAACAGGGAGCGGGGCAGGGCGAGAACGCTCGGCGGGTTGCAGACATCACGCCGATAATTCTCAAGCAGATCGCGGTGAATCCAACATCGTTCTTTGCTGGAAAGTTCGGCAATGGTCCGACAGGAATGACCGTGCCCGTTGGCCTCGTCGTGAAGGTTGGAGACGAAGTGAAAGCCTTTGAGAAAGACCTGCTGGCCATTCTTGAAATTCTCACCGACGCACCGGTTCCCGATGCTGTTGACGGAGTCCGCACTTTGATCACTCCGCTTGGAGTGCCGAAGATTCAATGGACCGTTTCGGGTGACTATTTCATTCTTGGAGTCAGCGAGGGAACGGTCGCTCAGATTCAGGAACGCATGGCTGGCGATTCTGTTCCGGAGTGGCTCACGGCAATTCACAATCGTTTACCGGTTGATCGAGTGGCGTCGGTTTCTTTTATCAATACGAAAGAGATCCTTGCCGTCGCGCGGCCATTTCTGGCTCCGTTGCTGCTTTCACGAGGGCCGAACGCTGGCGACCCGCTGGACGCTTTGGGGCTGACGAACCTGGACGCCGTCGTCAACGTCACGGGGCTCAATGAGTCCAGCACGTTGAGTCGAACCTGGTTCAAAGTGAATGGCAAACCGACAGGCCTGCTGGCGATGCTCGATGCCGAACCATTGGAAGCGGCGGACCTGGCTCAGATTCCTGCCGACTCGACGGTCGCTGTTTCGCTCAAGCTTGATCCAGTGAAAACGCTGGACCGGTTCATCTCACTGATCGATCTGATTGAACCGGGTGCCTCGCAGCAGGTTCGACGGCAACTTCAGAGTGTCGATGGGGATATCGGATTCAGTCTCGTGGACGACCTGCTTGGTTCGCTCGGTGATTCCTGGAGTATTTACAACTCGCCGAGCGAAGGCGGCGCGATTTTTACCGGTTGGACGGCGGTTGCTGAGGCAAAGAATCCGGAAGCGCTGCGAGCAGTGACGGCGACGATTTCCGCGACGGTTAACCAGTTCGAAGCGATGATGAAAGCTCAAGACCGACGGTTGCGAATCGTCGGTTTGAGGACGCTGAACGTCGGAAGCAACACCGTTCATTTTCTGAACATGATTGGCGAAGAGGTTCCGTTTGCTCCAGCCTGGTGCGTGACCGACAAGCATCTTGTGGTCTCGCTCTTTCCTCAGGGCGTTGCGGCGTTCCTGAATCGGCAGCAAGGCATAAAGACTCTGGCGTCGCTCCCACATATTCAGAAAGCACTCAACGCAGACCGTCCGCCGGTCAGCCTCGTGCACATTGATTCCAAAGCCGTCTGCCGTTCCGTTTATCCGCTGGCTTTGATCGGTGCGAATTTTCTGTTCTCCGAACTCCAGCGAGACGGCGTGGATCTCAACATCTCCGTCATGCCGGACGGCGAGACGATTGCGCGGCATCTTCAGCCAGCACTGACCACCATGACGAGCGGCGACGACGGGCTGGAAGTTGTGTCGACGCGGACCTTGCCCGTCAGCATGGGCACCGGAACGTCGATACTGCCATCACTGTTTCTGGTTCGTATGCCGAGTTCCGGACGGAATCGCTTCGGCACGTCAAACAGTCCAGGGCTGCTCGACGTGTTGTCTCCGAGACGTGCTCAGAGAACTCAGGCCACGAACAATCTGAAGCAACTCGGGCTGGCGATGCACAACTTTCACGATTCGCATAAGCGGTTTCCGGCAGCGTCAGTTAAGGATGCCGATGGCAAACCGCTGCTGAGTTGGCGAGTCCAACTGCTGCCGTTTATTGAACAGGGGCCGTTGTTTAACCAGTTTCGAATGGATGAGCCGTGGGACAGCCCTCACAACAAAGAGCTGATAAAGCAAATGCCGCCGACGTTGATGTCACCTGGCAGCAAGGCCGGCGAGGGCAAGACCAACTACGTCGGCCTCAGCCATGAGAAAGCAATCTTCGGTGACGGCGATGGAACGCGACTTCGCGACATCATCGACGGTACGAGTAACACGATCATGGTCGTGGAAGCCGATGACGATCACGCCGTGATCTGGACCAAACCCGACGATCTTGAATTTGATGAAAAGAAGCCGCACGTCGGACTGGGCGGACTTCGTCAGGATGGATTCTTTGTCGCCTTTTGTGACGGCGCCGTGCAATTCATTCCGTCGACCATTTCTCCTGAGACGCTTGTGAAACTTGTCTTTAGAAACGATGGCCAGGCGATCGACTTCAACGAGTTTCGAGCAGGCGTCATTCGCCAGCCGCGTCATGCATCTGATGCGGTGGTGGCTGAACCGGAGTTACTGGAGGCTGTTCGAGAGTAACTTTGACAGCGCGGCGAAGTCGGGTTTGCCGAGAAAGAAGTCTGGCATCAGCGGGGCACCCGGCGTCATGGCGTACTGATCGAAGTCGGTGACGCCGGACTCGGCGAGTACTTCTGAGTCAATGAAGAAGTTGCCGGTGCATTCTCGGCTGTTGCGAATCAGGATGGCGTGTGCGGCGTCGGCGACGATTTCAGGTTTGCGGCAGCACTGAACTGCGGCTTCGCCTCCGAGCAGGTTGGCGACGGCGGCGGTCGCGATGCCGGTTTCCGGCCAGAGAGCGTTGACGGCGACGCCCTGCTTCCGGAACTCCTGCGAAAGGCCGAGCACGCAGAGGCTCATTCCGTACTTGGCCATCGTGTAAGGCAGCGTGCCGGCGAACCAGCCTTTGTCCATGTCAATCGGTGGGGCCAGGCAAAGGATGTGCGGGTTTGATGACTTCAGCAGATGCGGCAGGCAAAACTGGCTGGCGAGAAATGTCGCGCGAGAATTCACCTGATGCATCAGGTCGAAACGTTTCATCGGAGTCTGCAGCGTTCCCGCCAGAAAAATTGCGCTGGCATTGTTGACGAGGATGTCGATCCCGCCGAAGCGTTCGACGGTTTGAGTGACCGCGGCTTCAACCTGTTCGTCGCTGCGAAGGTCGCACTGGATCGCCAATGCTTTTCCACCCGCAGCTTCGATCTCTTCGGCGGCCGAGAAAATCGTTCCCGGAAGATGCGGGTGTGGCTCGGAAGTTTTTCCGAGGATCACGACGTTGGCGCCGTCGCGAGCGGCTCGCAACCCGATTG
Source organism: uncultured Planctomyces sp. (assembly GCA_937899075.1). Lineage (GTDB taxonomy): Bacteria > Planctomycetota > Planctomycetia > Planctomycetales > Planctomycetaceae > JABMPE01. Next base: position 16,808 of record CALDJX010000224.1, read on the forward strand.
CTTTGCCGATCCCTCGCGTTCCGCCGGTGATCAGAATCGTGCGGTCTTTCAGCGTGTTCGTCACCGGGTTCTCCGTTCAGTTGGCGGTGTTGAGAAAGGCGTCACTCTCGCACAAAAGTTCTGAAAAGGGGGAACGCAGAGTTCGCTGAGGACTCGCAGAGATAAGGAGAGGTCTCCTGCTCCTCTGCGTTTTTAACCTCTCCGACCTCTGCGTTCAAAACTTTTGCGACAACAGTCACACAATGCCGGGGATTGGCTGAGAGCTTTCGAGCAGGCTCATCAGGTCGCGGGGGACTCCGCGGTTGAGGCGGAGTTCGGCGACGTCGAACAGTGAGTGCATCACTGTTCCGAATAGCTGCGAGATGCCAACCGGGTCGCTGGTGGGGACGTCGTTTTTGCGGGAAGCCTGGCCGATGACCTGGCCCTGGTTGATGCCGCCTCCGGCGAAGGCCAGCGTGCAGAGGTTCGTCCAGTGGTCGCGGCCGCCTCGTCCGTTGATCTTGGGAGTTCGGCCGAAGTCGCCGCCGATGACCAGCAGCACGTTGTCGAGCATGCCTCGGTCTTCGAGGTCTTCGATGAAGGCTGACACGGCTTTGTCGACGGGATGGCCGAGCATTTTCATGCCGCGTTCGATGCCGGGGTTGTTGGTGTCTTCGTGCATGTCCCAGCCGGCGCTGTGGACGGTGACGAATCCGCAGCCGGCTTCAATCAGACGTCTCGCCGTGAGGAAGTGTTGACCGAGATCGGAGGGCCTGAACTTCTTCTTGCCGATCATGTAGCCGCTGGTGTCGTACCGCTCGACGAGTTTCGGATCTTC
>CALDJX010000225.1 GCA_937899075.1 uncultured Planctomyces sp.
CTCAGGCGAGCCGGGCTGGTGCATTCCCGTAATCGTGAAAGCCAGGCCTGGCACGCTGCCGGCGGCCTTCCGTGCGTCGTCGGAAATCAGGATTTCGTAGGCTTCGGCAATGTCCTCACCGAGTTTGCTGGCGACGTTCACTTCGCCGCCGGCCAGACGCGAATCTCCGACGCGGATCACACGGCCATAACCGATACCGACGCAGAGCAGAATCTGGTAAGCGGGTTCCAGATCAGCGTTGTACTGGCGACAGGCTTCCTGCATTTCGACCGAGCATTGCAGAGCTTCCTGAACCGTTGAAAACCAGATCAGCATGCTGTCTCCGACAACTTCGAAAACGGTTCCGCTGTTCTGGCCGATCACCGGTCGCAGAAGAATTTGCGACTGATGAATGATCTGCAGGAAGTGAGTGATGCCCAGTTCGGCACTGCGTCTGGTAAAGCCAGCGAGGTCTGTAAACACGACCGCGCCTTCGTCGCCAAATTTCTCCCAGATACGACGGTCGACGTCCTCGACATCCGCTTTGGAGCCAGCTCGTTCGTCCAGGAGTTTCCAGAGTTCACTCTGCTCAGCATCGGAGAATTGGTCGTGTGCCATGTTTGAACCTGCGGACATAGGCGGCGCAAAAGCCAGGTTGAGAAACCGTCAGTCAACCTCGGCGAGGATTGCCGGTGGAGCTTGTGGAGAGTTTTGTCGCAACCTCTCAACGCACTTGCCAGCGGCATGGCTGGCAGCGATTGCCGCCAGTCGGTTGCCGTTTCGATCAACATGGACGATGTCATTGGGAACGTACGACTGGACCGCTAATTCCCGGTTGCGCTGGAAGATCGAAACGACATCCGCCAGCTCAACGCCGCGTGTTGCTGCAATCTTCTTCAGTGAGTCCTGATATTCAATACGCGGGCTCCACTGACCGGCAGCCTGTGGTTGATCAGGCCACAGCACGAGCGTCATCGGAATCCTGCGGGATTCGCAGACGTCACACATCTCGCCAATGTTGGCCTCAAAGTGTTCGAGTGGAACTCTGGGGACCCAGCCATCGTTGGGAGTCACGTAATTGAACGTGGTCGACTGTGCCCACTCGGACGCCGTTGGCTCGGCCCTTGGTCGCGCGAAGTGATCAACAACCTGAAGTAATCGACTCTGCATGAGTCTGCTGTGCAATGACGAATTGCCGAATCGACGAGCGTGTTGTTGATCGGTGCGGTCTCCCCATCGCCAGAAGTCATTGTTGGCGTAACTGGCGAAGACAATGTCAGGCTGGAGTCGATCGACTTCCTGACGCATGTGTTGAAGCCCCTGGTGCGAGGTGTAGCCAGGGACGCCCGCATTGATCACCTGGAATTTCTGTTCGCCACGCGCGTTCAAGAAGTCATCCAGAAGTGCAGGCCAGGAGTCTTCCATCCGGGCGCCGATTCCGAATGTGCTGCTGTCGCCAAAACACACAATTCGAATCGTGCCAGGTGGTTTCTGCAGGTCAAATTCCGGACTGCGGTAGCCCAGCGAGTTTGACACGAGTCCCTGCCACACGGAGTTTTCAGGATCGTCGATCTGCACTCCCGGCCGCAGCTTCCAGAACCGCTCGGAGTCGTATTCGAGCATCAGATCGGAGCGGTTCGTTCCTAGAAACAGCACAATTTCGTTGATCTGTCGAAATCTCGAATCACCGGATAAATCCTCGACCAGAACTCGCGTCGTCAGCTCTGCAACCAGCATGAAGGCACACAGAGTAAAGCTCGCGTACGCAAGTTTCCGTCGGATTGGGATGACTCGACGCTGCGGAGTTTCCGCCATGACCAGGTCGCTCGAATTGGGCCAAAAATTGTCCGTCAGAAACGAATCGCGAAGCTGATTCGGGCGATGTCTAACGTTGCTTCCGTTTTGGGGTCAACATCGAGATTTCCGTAATTCAAAGAGAAGGGAACTCAGGCACAATGAACGTGTCCCCAGGCCGCAATAACGCCGCGACAATCTCTCTGACGGGGCGATTTATTGCGTCATCTGCGGCGCGTTCAGCATTCGTTGCTGAGTTGCCTCTGGTCAGGTGCGGCCTTGATCTTTGTCGGCAAGACCGGCGAAGCTCGCTGCCTGACCGGAATTAGTTTTTTCGACCAATCTGGCGGTTTCGGTAGACAAACGGGGGGTCGGGATGTCTCAATGGGTTGTTATCGGCTGGGATTTCTGGCGGCACGGCTTTGAAGCTGGAGACGACTTTTGAGCGATTCAGCGACGAAAACGACGATCTGGACAGAGGTTGCGGCGATGGCTGCCGACCTTGGGAACGGAGATCGGTCTGCGCTGACTCGGCTTTACGATGTCGCCGCGCCTCGGTTGTTGCGGTATGCCGAGACGCTGACTCGGAATCGGGCGGACGCTGAGGATGCCATGCAATCGGCATTGGTGAAGGTTGCTCGGAAGCCGAAACAGCTCGCGAATGCTGACAAGCCGTGGGCTTATCTGGTCCGGATGGTGCGGAACGAGGCTTTGAAGGTGATCGGGCGGCGGAAGCCGATCGCTTCTCTGGCGAGCCTGCTGCAAGCGTGGCGGCCGGTGGAATGCCCGCTGGAGCAGAAAGAGTCTCGCGAGCAGGTTCAGCAGGCGGTCGCCAAATTGCCGGCAGAACAGGCGGAAGTCGTCGTGCTGAAAATCTGGGAGCAGTTCACGTTTGCCGAAATCGCCGAACTGATTCACGAGTCTCCCAACACCGCCGCCAGCCGTTACCGCTACGCTCTCGAAAAGCTCTCGCGGCACCTGCAGCCGCTGGTCGATTCCGCTCGAGCCGACATCGGTCAGCCGTCCGTCGTGATGGAAGAAGCGACGAGCGACAAGTCTCAAAAGTCTGCGAAGTCAGAATCCAGCCGAAGCGGACAGGAGGTGCCTCGTGTCTGAAACCGAGCAACTGTTTGCCGCATTGGGAGCCGAGGTCCCTGACTTCGAACCAACCGACTGGGAATTTGCCGCCGAAGAAGAACTGATCTACTTCTGCGACGACGCTCCGGATCCTCGTGCCGGGCTCCGGACTGAGATTCTGATCCAACTCGACCGGGTTGATCGCGGCCGAGAACTGGTCAGTCGCCTGACAGTGATGGCCTCGTTCATGCTGGCTGCCGTGCTGGTCGTCTTCGGCCCGAGCAACGACACGACTCAGGCTGAAGCTGTCGCTCAGGTCGAGCCGGCAGGCATGTCGAGATTCCCACTGGGCTCTCCGACAAGCGGCCCGGCGCTGCTTGTTGAAGCCAGCCGCGAAACCGATTCGTGGGCACTAGTCGAAGCCTACAGCGAAATCCGCGAGCAACACCGCAACAAACTGACTCGCAGACTAAGCGTCGGCACGGTGCAGTAGGTCGGCTTTGCTACTCAATTTAAGCTGACTCAGCGTGGAGCAGGCGCATCGCGGAGCAGGCTCAACTGGCGCTACATGTAGTCGGGCAATTCTGTCGCTGGGGAATATCGTAGAGGCTCCATGGTGAAGGATGCTCGGCCCTGGCTTAGGCTGCGGACGCTCGATGAGTAGCCAAACATTTTTGCGAGCGGGGCTTCTGCGTCGATGATGTGCAGGCCGCCCCGGATCTCAGTGCCTGTCACGATCGCTCGGCGTGAATTCAGGTCGGACTGGATCGGGCCCGTCGAATCGTCCGGGCAACTGATTTCGAGCTTCATGATCGGCTCAAGGACCACCGACTGTGCAGTTTGCAGTGCTGATTGAAATGCCTCGCCAACGGCAGCGTAAATTGCTGTTTCGTTGGTTACGCCAGCACGGTGCTGGAAGTCTGTGATGAACACTCTTAGCTGAGTCATCGAAAATCCCTGGATGCCAGTTTGCGCTTCATCGCGGACGGCACTCATCAAGACTTCGCGGTGGACGGCCGGTAGTTCTCGAAGGTCGATTTCACTGGAGACTTCGACTCCGATGACTTCGGCTGCTGGCACGATGCGCAATTTAACAGCGGCGAAGTTTGGCCCCGTTGATGTTTCTTTGTCGAATGTTCCTTCGACTGACAGGGCTGACGAGAACGTTTCTTTATAGGTGACTCGCGGTTTGTGAACTCGAATCTTCAGATTGAATTCCCGTTCCATTTTATTTTTCAGAACTTCAAGATGAAGCTCACCCATTCCAGCGATGATTGTCTGGCCAGAGTCCTGGTCGATTGAGGCTGAGAATGTCGGGTCCTGAAGTCCAAGCCGTCCAAGGACCTGTTCCAGTTTGTCTTTGTCGCCGC
>CALDJX010000226.1 GCA_937899075.1 uncultured Planctomyces sp.
GTTCTCCCTCGTATCCCATTTGCCGAGCCCACAAGAACGTCGACTCTTCGGCGTCAACGAACGCCAGCTTGCCGTCTTTGGCTGGAATCACGTTCGAAGGACCGCCGTGATAGGGAACCAGCCTGTCTTTCACGCCTGAGATGTTCAGCAGTCGCTTGCCCTTTGCAGGGCTGGCTACGTTGCGGTAGTTGTTATCATCGCCCTTCGCCTTGAAATGCTTACCGTCGTATTGCCACACGTTGAGCTGGCTGACGCCACTGATGTAATTGCGGATGTTGGGTAACCTGCTTTCAATCGCCAGTTGGTTCACGAGCGCCGCACCGTTGGATGCACCCATGATCGTGAAGTGGTTGGGATCCACATTTTCGAATGTGGCCAGCTTCAGCACGATTGATTCGATGAAGCGAAGATCGTCTGCTTTGGAACGCTCCGAAACAATATTCCAGCTCTCGCGATAGCCCTGGGGAAACACCAGGATGTAACGCGACGCGATCTTCCCGCGCCCGCGAATAAACCCACGCATCGCTTCCGGCGCGTTGCCGCCATTGCCATGAAGGAAAACCAGGACGGGAAGTCTCCGCTGCTTGCCCTGAGTATCCGGGACACGGACATGGTAGAGCCGCTCAAACGACTCCTCCTGCGACCACGACTGGGTGACGTGGTATTCACCGGACTTCAGGGTTTCGCGTTTCGGATCCTGCTGCGCGTGCGCCGTTTGCGCAGCCAACAAGGTCGTGAAGCAAGCGAGCCACTTCATCATTTTCATTGTCCTTTATTTTCATCGTGACGTTCTTTTTCGAACATCTCTCGTCGCAGATCAATCAGTTCTTCCTCCGCTTCTTCTTCGGAGATCTTTCCGGTTTCGTGAGCCTCCTTGATTTTGCGAGCTGCTTGCTCATAGCGACGCTTCTTAGCCTCCAGTTCGTGTCTTTCGGCATCCTTGTGGCGATCCTGCTCGAACATCTCACGTCGAACGGCGATCAGCTTCTCCTCGCCTTCCTCCTCCGTAAGCTTGCCAGCTTCGATGGCTGCTTTGATCTCTTTCATGTACAGCATGTAGCGTTGTTTCTTTGCTTCGATTTCGCCGAGCTCTCGGTCGTTCTGTAGGCCCGCTTCGAACATCTCACGCCGAACAGCGGCGAGCTTCATTTCAGCTTCTTCTTCAGTAAGCTTGCCTGCTTCGGCGGCTTCCTTAATGTCGTTCATAAACCTTTGATATCGTTCTTTTCTCGCTCCCATCTCGCGGTCCCCATCGGAAGAGCGCCGCAGTGCCTCCATCATCAGGTTTGCCTGCTCCAGGGAAAGCTCACCAGCCTCGACCGCACCTCCCAGCCGACGCTCGATGGCTTCGAAGTCCTGGGCGTAAACAAAGCCCAACGGAAACAAACACATTGCCATGGCCATCACGGCTGTTCGCAGAGCGGCAGGCGCGGTCCAGGTTTTTTCACTCATCATCACTTTTAACCTTCTCTCAAAACTTCCGCCGCTGTTAATTGCACTGGCCATAACCGGCGGACGGATCTCCGGCGAGGTCAACAGTTCTGCCATGTTCAGTAAAGAGTTCGCGTATTGATTCACTTCAGATTTCGAGGTTTGCAACACGAGCTGGTCGCAAGCCATCTCTTCAGAAGTTCTTAGTTGTTGGCGAGCCCACCACATGATCGGATTCCACCAGAAAATGACCAAAGCGAGCCACTCCAGCCACCGGAACCAGTGGTCACGCCGCTTAATGTGAGCCATCTCGTGAGTGATGATCAAACGAAGATCTTCCTGATCCAGCTCCTGCGTTGCCCGCGACGAAACGACGATGATGCCGCGCCCCGCCATCCACCAGACAAACGGTGCAACGTTGGCGGAAGTCACAAGGATGTTCGGAGCCTTTCGCAAACCGAATTGACGAGAAACGCTTGATGCCAGTCCCCGACTGAGATCCTCATGCACACGCGCGGTCGCCACTAGCAACCAATGGAATCGAAGGATACGAACAGCAGAAACAGCAAACAGGATCGCGCTCACCACCATCCAAACGACGAGGCTAAGCCGAGCGGCTGAGAGCTTCACAACTGTTGCAGGGGAAGCCGTCAAGTCATTCGGTGACCTGTCGACACTGGCGAAATTCTTGTCCAGTATCGCGCCGGGGCCGACATCGTGATTTGTGACCAGGCCAGCGCTGGCCGGGATATTGGAGCCTGCGACGCTCGGGACGATCAGGGCCGGAATGGCCACGATCGGAGGCGTTACCAATTTGATCAGCACGACAGCCCAAAGGAGATTCATTAGCCCGGGCGAAGCAATTTTCCGCTGCACCACCCATGCGAGGGCTGCCAGGATCGTGGACACCAGGAGGTTACTGAGCGTCGCTGCGACAAGATAATCAACCACGTTTTTGGGCCTCCTCCAACACCTCTCGCAGGCGTCGAATCTCGGCCTTATCGAGTTTGTCGGTCTCCAGCAAATGAGTCAGAAGCGGCGCGATGGAACCACCCGTCAGTTTCTCTGCCAACGATTCCAGTTGCCGTCCACCGTAGGCTTCGCGGCTTAAAGTTGGCGAAAACAACTGCACCCCCAAACTGCGGTCACGACTAACAAAGCCCTTCTCTTCAAGGCTCTGTAAAAGTCGCTGCACCGTCCCATGCTGCGACTTTTCTGAGTCGTCATAGAGCCGTTCACGAATCTGCCGTGCGGTCAGCGGGTTCGTTTCCCAAAGCAGTTCCATCAGAGAGATTTCCGCGTTGGTAAGTCGCTGAATTGCCATTAAAACTCCTTCGCCACCACCGGATACGTCATCGAACCGTAAATGTACGGCATTGTGCCGTATCCTGCAAGGCAGAAGAAATGTCCGCTCGCAAATGTTCTGATGCAGCGACTCCGTAGTGGGTCGCCTCAGAATTTCTTCTAAGATTGCGGCAGGTTTTGGCACTGAGGACGGATACCAACATGTATGGAAAAACAAGAGTCAGATTTTGAACTCACTGAGCCCGGCTTTCTGACGTTGCTGGTCAAGCATGAGCCTGCGCTCCGTGCGTACGCGCGGAGTCTTGTTCCGGACTGGGATTTGGTGGATGAAGCGTTGCAGGAAGCCAGCGTGACCATGTGGCAGAAGCGAAGCCAACTGGAAACGGCGGATGGTTTCGTTCCGTGGGCTCGCGTCATTCTGCGATTCAAGTGTCTGCGACAACTGGAGAAACTGCGTTCGCGACGCCCGCTGCTGAGTCACGAAATGCTCGAAAGGGTCGCTGAACGAATCGAACGTCGGCCGGTGGATGAGCTGAATGAATGCGGGCAAGCACTTCATGCGTGCCTCAATCAGTTTTCGGCCGAACACCGTGAGTTACTGCTCGCCCCACACAGCTCAACCTACACTGTGGTTGATCTCGCAGAGCGCCGAGAGAAATCGCCGAACGCTTTGTACAAGTTACTTGGGCGGCTGCGCGAACAGCTTGCCGATTGTGTCCGGCTCAGCATGGCTGGGGAGGTGCGTCAAACATGACATCGAACGAACTGATTCATCGTTATCTGATAGGGATCGCCACTGAGGACGAAGTTCGCGAATTGGATGGTCGTCTGACCAAAGACGACGAGTTGCTGGATGAGTTCCTGTTTCAGGCAGAACTCGACGCTCATCTGCGACAGGAAGCTCAGTGCATCGTAAAACCATCTGACGAGGTGAGCGGGCTCGTTGATAACGGACCCACTGCACGTTCGAACGCGGTTCTCTGGAAGTGGGTGTCAGGATTCTCGACATTGGCAGCGGCGATCCTGCTGGCGCTGGTGATTTTCAACTTCCCGCCGCAGCAAATAGCGATGGCCTATCCGTCGCTGGGAAATTTAAAGGTGACATTCCCCAGGGCAGAACACAACATTTGGGCCGCAGCGGCTGACGGCGATCTGAACGCGGTTCGCAATGAACTGGAAAAACGTGTTTTCGTCGATGCGAAGGCTGAATGTGGACTGACTCCGCTGCATGTCGCGACTCTGTTCGACCAACGGGAGGGCGTCCGATTGCTGCTATCGAGTGGTGCTGATGTGACGCTTACCGATCAGGGAGGAAACACCGCGCTGCACATGGCGGCCTTTCTGGGACACACCGACATTGTACGTGCGTTGCTGAAAGCTGGAGCAGATCCTGCGGTTCGCAATCAGCTCGGCTTCAGTTCCGTGGACAACGTGGCCGTCAAGTGGAGTTCGGGTTTGGAAGCCTACTACCACAACGTTGAAAAAGTGTTGAACACGTCACTCGACCTGGAACGGATCAAGTCCGAGCGACCGAAGATTCTGCAACTACTTTCAGCGGCGAACATAAACGCACCGGACCGTACACCAACAATCAGCCTCTGGCAGGCCGCCATCACCGGCAACACTGCGGCGGTCGAAGAACACATCGTGGCCGCTACAGACCTGGACGCGAAAGAGGACTATGGAGGCAGCACGCCTTTGATTCTGGCCGCAGTTTTTGGGAAGAACGAAGTCGCAAGGATCCTCATCGATGCCGGAGCTGATCTTGAATTACGAAATAGCAAAGGCAGCACGGCACTTCACCAGGCATGCTTCTTCTGTCGTCCTGAGATCGTGGAAATGCTTTTGGTTGCGGGAGCTGACCCAAGTCAAACCAACAACGATGGACGTACACCGCTGGAAATCGTGACGCTCGACTTCGACGAAGATCTTCAGGGAGCGTACTTGCACGTGTACGACTGGCTCAACCTGGAACTCGACCTGGACGACATCAAGAGTACGCGAATTCAAATCGCAGGCATGCTGAAGGAGCACAAAACATCAAAGGGAAGCGATTGATGCAGAGTTCGGAACCAGCCCGCCGACACGACCTTGATGCTTTGCGAGGATTTGCAATGCTACTTGGGATTGTCCTGCACGGCGCAATGTCGTTCATTCCCGGAATCGGTATTATTTGGGGAGTCCAGGATTCTCAGTCCAACGGGTTCTATGCCATTTTGCTGGCGTCGATTCATGGATGGAGAATGCCGTTGTTCTTTTTGGTCAGCGGGTTTTTCACGGCAATGCTGTGGAAGAAACGCGGGCTGCATGCACTTTTGGTCCATAGGTTCAAACGCATCTTCCTGCCGATGTTGCTCGCAATGTTGACGATCATTCCTGTGATGTTGATCGTTTCAGGTTACGTGCGATCGCAACCCGCGTCTGAATCGGCCGCGACTGTGACGGACGGTAACACGGACTCAGAGGAACCTGGCGAACAACGCGGTCTAGCCGAAATCGACGTTTCGGCTGCTGTGGTGATGGGCGACCTGGATTCACTGAGTACCTACCTGCAGAACGGAGGAGACGTCGATGCCAAGGACGCACACGGATCGACTCCGATGCATGTGGCCTGTCTCTTCGGCCGAGCCGACGCGGCTGAGATCCTGCTTGATGCAGGGGCGAGTCTGGAAGTAACGAACAACGAAGGCGCGACTTCGGAACACCTTCTTGCACTCGATTGGGAAACAACTGCGTATATCGCTGAACTGGTCCAGGTGCCAGTTGACCGCGACGAGGTGCTCGCGGGGCGTCAGCAGATCGCGGATGCAATCAAAGAAGAAACGGGGCGAACGGCTCAAGTGATGACAGCCCGTGACGCACGGTCAAACGGTTTGGAAGGGCTCATTGGCTTACTATTTTTCGTACCCGTCTTTCACCACTTGTGGTTTCTGTGGTTCCTTTGTTGGTTTGTCTGCGGATTTGCGTTGCTTGTAAAGCTAATGCAGACGCTGCAAATTTCAGCCGTGTCTGACAAGTGGCTCACATCCTGGCTGCGCTACGTCTGGCTGATCCCGCTTGCCGCCGTGCCTCAGTATTTCATGGCCAGTTCGCAATACGCTTATGGACCGGACACGTCTGTCGGTCTTCTGCCGCTTCCGGCAGTGTTCGCGTACTACGCGATATTTTTTGGCTACGGGGCGATGTACTTTGGCGCGAACGACCAGTCAGTTACGGTTGGCAAAGGATATTGGTGGACACTCGCGGCAGCAGTGCTCGTCCTTTTCCCAATTGGGCTTGGCCTGAACGGGCCTGACCGGCCCGGTAATCGGATCGTGTTTGCCGTCATGCAAGCCAGCTACGCATGGGTGATGTCGTTCGGAATGATGGGCTTGTTCAACCGACTCTTTCGTTCGCAGCAATTCTGGGTGCGCTATCTGTCTGATTCGTCGTACTGGCTTTATCTGGCCCATATCCCACTCGTGATGCTGCTGCAGTTTTTCGTGCGTGACTGGTCGCTGCCCTCTCTACTGAAATTCGGATTCGTTTGTTCGGCCACCACCTTTTTGCTGCTTGTTAGCTACCAGCTATGTGTACGAAACACGTGGCTGGGAGCTCTCCTGAACGGAAGAAGATATCCAGGACGTAAGGAAAGCACACAGACGCGGGAGTCAACCCTTCAGGTTTCAGCACCTGCAATAGAGGAATCCATTTGATGAAAACGATACTACTCACATTGTTCTCGATTGCCGTAGTTTCCACGCTGATGTTCGTGCCAGCGAGCCAGCCCCGTGCCGGCGTTGCGATTGGCTCCGATGCCAATGCGACGAATGCAGGCAAACCTGAACCACTGGAATTTCAGACTGTTGGCCATCCAACTTTTGTGAGTCCGCATGCCAACCCGATTGCCATCAGTGGCGATCACGTCTTTGTCGTCAACACACCCGCCGACACGGTGGATGTCATCGACGCACGCACGCGAAAATTGGCACATCGCATTCCCGTGGGCGTCGATCCGGTCAGCATTGCCGTCCGACCGGATGGATTGGAAGTCTGGGTCGCGAACCATGTGTCAGATTCCGTCAGCGTTGTCGACAATGATTCAGGCAGTCCGACCTATCTGCATGTCGTGGCGACGATTCAGGAGTTCGATTCAAAACGTGCCACGACCTTCGACGAGCCAGTTGGGATCGCCTTCGCCAGCAACGACAAGGCGTACGTGGCGCTCTCGTCCGAGAATCAAATCGCCGTTGTGGACGTGGCTTCTCGACAAGGCACCAGGCGTTTGACGATTCCGGCTCAGGATCCGCGCGCCATTACGGTGCGCAACGGCAAGCTGTTTGTCATTCCGTTTGAGTCCAACAACAAGACACAGCTTTCAGGTGGCAGGAAGGACGACATCGACGGTGAGCTCGTCACGTTCGATGCATGGGAACATTCCATCATTCACAACAATGTGCTGTCGCTCGGACATGTTGTCGACATCATCAAGCATC
>CALDJX010000227.1 GCA_937899075.1 uncultured Planctomyces sp.
CCTGCATCGCCCACTTTCACGACAGGAACGGAGCGGAACCGAACAGCTCCATCAGGAAAAGCCTCAGCAATGCAGGGGCTTTCTTCGTTTCTGGGTAACTCTGTTCTCGTCGGTGCCTGGGAGTGCTGATCTACTATGTGATCTACTTTTTCCGGCGAGTGATCTACTATTCCGGAAGCCGCCTCGAAATCCTCGTCGGTGACTTGCAGGTAGTGCTTCAGAGTGACTTTGTGGCTATTCCCAACCAGAGACGGTGCCGCATGACGATCCTGAAGAATCTGAACCGCCTCTGCTTTGAGCTCATCCGAGTAGTCGCGACGACGACCCTGAACCTGCGTTGGTTTCTTCCTGCGAGCCATTCTGGTGTCCTTGCGAGTGACCCGGAATAAGTGACTCAGGTGTCCCTGAAACTGTCACCGCCACATGCGGACATTGAAGCCGCCGAGATGATGCTTCTGGAAGAAGTCAAATCAGCTCGGTTCGTCATTACGAATTAGTCATAGCCCACTTTCAAATGCCTTCATGACTGCTTTGCAGTCAACGAAGCGAAAGCAAACGGTTCCGTTCATTCCGAGATACGCAACCGGCGATGACGCACCCGTCAGGAATACGACCTTGTTCAGACCAAGCCAGCGATCAATGGTTCCGGTATTGATATTCACCGCTTGGACATTTCTGGTCGGGAGCACGGCGATACTTCGACTGAACACACCGGTCCGAGCAAAGATGCGGCGGGAAGTGATGACGTACACAGTGTTCTTCCAGCTTAGAAACCTGCAGTAGCCAACGAAGGCGAATGCGAGGAACGTCAGAAAGCCCAGCAAGCCTGTCTGAATGGAGATGGCAATACTCAATGCAACTCCGACAAGCCCCGTGGTTGTCAGGTTGACGTAAAGTGCGAGTGGTTCCGGGTTGCTGCTGAAAAGTATTTCTTCGTTCTCGTTCAGAAGCTCAAGCAGGTCCTGCGGAATCGGCGTGGTCGTGTCGGCTTCAGAGTCGTCGCCCAGGTCGGGCTCTAAGCCAGCTTCAGGCGACTTACCATCGCTCGATAAATCGACTGATGGTAAGTCGGACTCTTCCTGGTGAGCGTCTTCGTTGGAATTGACGACGGCCTCTGCTTGAGTGAGCAGCGTCGTGCGCATGGAAGCCAGGTCTTCGCGCTCATCGACCGCCAGGTCACATTCTTCAAGCTGGTCGATGATCTCAAGGGCACTTGTCGGATCATCAGACTGCATCCGATCTCCGAGACGGGACCAGAGATCAGTCATGTGGATCTTGGCCGACGTGTCCTCATAGTCCATGAGCGGGACAGGCGACGCCGCCACTTCATCCAGATTCATGGTTGCCAGGCGTTGCCAGGGGCCGTCTTCTGCTTGAGCAATCAGGGAACGATCGGAAATCTTTCCAGAATTGTGCAGTACACCCAACTGTTGTTTGGAGTACGGCCCCTTAACTCCTGTTTTCACCTTGACCCAGTAGGACATCGATCCGCTTTCAACTTCACCGCTTTGGCTTTGTGATCAATCGGACCGCCACGTGACGGGGCAGATCGAAACCGAGAGATGATCTGCATGAAAGCGTAGAGTCTATACCGTTGAGGAAGGGATTTTCGACACGGCCACGATCTCCGATTCTCGAGCCAAAGCAAAGGTGGTCCAGGAAGTGGCCGCCGGTTAATTTGGCCTCGAGTACTGGATCTGCCTGCCTGCTTTTGTGGGAGCCGGGCTGGTAGAACTGGTTTCCCGCTCGGTTGTCGCGATGTTCCCGATACTGCTTCTCGGTGAAATTCAGGACTTCGACGATCAGCGTGAGGTCGTCAACGGGTTGCCTGCCGCCAGGCAAGTCGAATGTCGCCAACCCGGATCTTGATTGTTGGACCGATGAGCCGCTGGCAATCCGATCCACGAGACGACAACGCAACACGCAATCAATTATTCCGGAAACGAGCAATACCATTCCGCAGGAACTGCCTCGTCGTGGCATGACCCGGCTGCACATGCACTTCTTGCTGATGGAGCGGTCAAATTCCTATCGAAAGAAATCGACCCTCACGTGCTGAAAGCGCTAACCACAACAGGTGGTGAAGAAAAAATCCCGGCATTCTAAAAAACGCTGAAACGCGAACATGAGTCAGTCACGGCTAGTGGTCGACGAATTTTCGGCTTCTGGCGTCACGCTCAATTGGTGGAGTGTGTCGAGCTGCGTTCCCGCGTGCGTTGTGAACCTGACGTGGGCTGTGATGCGGCCGCTCGTCAGGTTTGCTGGAAGGGGCATGATGACGCGGTAACCTCGCCCAACGATGCCATTGTGCCAGAGTGTTCCGGACTCAGCTTCTGTGAATGATGCAGAAGCCACTTCTTCCTCGTCAGCGGAACGTGAAATGTCCGTCAGTCGGACCGAGAGTTGACCGGGCACTCGATGAATCTCACCGGTTGAATCCCTTGGCGCGATGAGCAGCGAGATTTGTTCGTCGCCGGGAACATCGTCACGATCCAAGCCGCCGCTGAGCAGCGGCGAGACCTCAATGCGGTCAATCCGTGCTGAGGAGTGAGCGGTCTGCACGATTTCAGGCGACGGGTGCAGTTTGACGAGTTCGTCGCGGAGGATTGAGGCTTCCCGTCGAGCGACGTCACGGTCGGATTCGACTTTCTCAAGAGAGGCAGACAGTCGGCCGATGGACGACTGCTGATCTCGAAGCCTCGCCTCTAACTCATCCGCTCTGCGTACGGCGGAACTTTGGCAGCCAGTCCAGCACAAGACGACAGCGCAAGCTACGAACTGCGCAATACCAACGCCGGATGAATTGATTTTTCGAGGCGTCATCCTTGACAGCCTTCAACTGCAGGTTATCGACGTAAGGTCTACTATTCTTCGCTGTTTGGAACCTGCAGACGATCCAGAACATTGTCGATCAAGCCGTACTTCTGAGATTCCTCAGCCGACATGAAGTTGTCGCGATCGGTGTCTGCTTCGAGTTGTTCCAATGTTTGCCCGGTATGCTTCAGAAGGATTTCGTTCAGCTTTCGCTTAATCCGAATGACTTCTTTGGCATGAATTGCCAGCTCGGTTGCCGTTCCCTGCATTCCAGCCAAAGGCTGGTGAATCATGATGCGAGCATTGGGCAGAGCATTTCGCTTACCAGCAGCGCCAGCGGCCAGCAGAACGGCACCCATACTTGCGGCCTGGCCCATGCAGTAAGTGGCGACGTCGCAGGTGATGTACTGCATCGTGTCGTAAATCGCCAAACCTGCAGTCACGGACCCGCCGGGCGAGTTGATGTAGAAGTGGATGTCCGCTTCGGCATCTTCGAATTGAAGGTACAGCAACTGCGCGACGATCAGATTTGCCGACGTCTCGTTGACGTTCGTGCCAAGGATGATGATTCGATCCTTGAGCAGACGGCTGTAGATGTCCATGGCGCGTTCACCGCGCCCCGAGTCTTCAATAACGATTGGTACAAGATTGCTCATCACGTGCTCGCTTCCATCCTGACGGCGAACGATTAACTATTTAGACTCGGCCGGCTTTTCGGCGTCTGGTTTCATCAGAATATCGTCGACCAGACCATACTCTTTCGCTTCAACAGCAGTCATGTATCGATCGCGTTCGGTGTCTCTCTCGATTGTCTCGACCGACTGACCAGTGTGACTTGCCAGCAGCTCATTCAGCACCTGTTTGGTGTCTAGAATGTCTTTCGCCTGGATTTCGATATCGGATACCTGGCCGCCGACCTCACCGTGAGGCTGGTGAATCATCATCTTCGAATGCTTAAGGGCGAAGCGTTTGCCCTTCGCGCCACCAGCGACAAGTATCGCACCACCGCTGGCAGCAAGGCCGACGCAGTATGTCGCGACTTCGCATTCGATGAACTGCATCGTGTCGTAAATTGCCATTGTCGCAGTCACGGAGCCACCGGGCGAATTCACATAAAGGTGAATGTCCTGTCCCCGGCTTTCGGACTGTAGATACAGCAACTTCATCACGATGACGTTGGCAACTGCGTCGTTAATCACACCATCCATGAAGATGATGCGGTTTTCGAGCAGCAGGTCGCCGATTCCCATGTTTCGCTGACGGGCTACGTCGCGCGAATTCTGAATCGGAAGGCGGTCAAACATTAGAGAATCCCTTCTTCTCGTCAGCAGCTTCCTGTTGTGATCTGTCGTTTGATGATCTGAGGCGGTGGATATCGCAGAGTGCATCCACACGTCAAGGCGATCATTACGCCAAACACTCCATTCGCGGTGGCCTGTTCTTGTCGAGGCTGATTTCTCGACAGTTACGCCGATGTTTCCTTCGCAGATTTCGCTTTCGCGGCAGAAGTTCGAGCAAACATTACGTTGCAGATTGCGTCGTCGACGGCTTCGACGTCGTGATTACCGACTAGATCGTCGCCCATCTCGACTTCTTCGTACTTCGCCTTATCCAGAGCGACGTCAACCGCTTTGCGTTCGCGAATCTGAGCTTCCAGGTTCTCGATGACTCCAGTCTTAACCAGACGAGCCCGCAGGCGGCGAGGTGTTTCACCACTCTGGAAGGCCATCATCATGATCTCCATTTCGATGTCCTGCGGAGAAACTTCAATGTTCTCGGCGGTGGCAATCGAATCGAGAATGAAGTGCTCTTTCATGGCCTGACGCGTGACCGAAACCGAACGCTGGCGAAGATCATTTTCGCGTGCGCGGATTTCTTTGGACGTGTAGCCAGCCTGTTGCATTTCGAGAATTTCGCGATGCAGAGCGTTCTCAACCTGTTTCAGCACGAGTTCTTCCGGCAATTCCCAGTCGGCCGATTCACCGATCACTTCCAGAAGTTGCTCGCGAGCTGACTGTCGCTGCCGATAGGTGACCTGACGCTCGAGGATGTCTTTGACTTCTTCGCGAAGTTTCTCGACAGAGGCGACGCCAATTCGGTCCAGCAGGTCGCCATCCAGTTCTGGGATTTCGATTTTCTGAACCGACGAAACCGAAATAACAGCTTTCAGCTTTTCGCCACGCATGGGGACGTAGGGTGCTTCGCTGGAAATCGTGAATTCTACTTCACGGGATTCTCCAGCTTTGACGCCGGTCATCACGGTTCCGAAATCGCTGATTTCTGCGTCTTTAAATCGAAGCGAAGGCTGAATACGAAGCGAAAGTCCAGCCATATCCCGGACTGACGAGCCTTCGTACTGGAAATCGATCGACACAGCGACGTAGTCGCCGATTGCGGCCCCATCGCTGTGGCTGGCCTTTTCACCATACTCAAGCAACATCTGATCGATGTACTTCTGGACGTCGTCATCGGAAACTTTGCGAGATGGCCGCTTCAGAGAAAGCTCGGCGAAATCTGGCAACTTCACGTCCGGGCGAACTTCCACGTCGAAGGTATATTCGAAGTCACCGGCATCTGGGATTTCGAGCGTTTCAACGTCCATGTCAGGTTCGTTGATCGGATCAATCTCGAACTCTGCGGTCAATTGCTCAAGGCTCTGAACGAGAACCCGCTGCTTGAGTTCGTCAGCCAGTTCCTGGCGGAACTTCGCTTTGACCAGGTTTCGAGGCACTCGGCCAACCCGAAAGCCCGGCACACTGGCCTTCGAGGCGAATTCGTCGAGCGTTCCATTTCGAACGATTTCGATTTCCGCTTCAGGCACGACGACGGAAATTCTTTTCCGGCAGGGACCCGCGTCAGCGATGTCGACTTTGAGATCCATCTTCGTCGGAAGCCCCAGAGCTTCGGCGTCGATTTCGGATTCTGCAACAGCCCCAGTGTTTTCAGTGTCACTCACGGAGAGGTTCCTCAGCGATGGCGGTCAGCCAGAGTGCAGACTGGCTCTCAGCGACAGAAGCTGACGCTCCCCATTTGCACTGGCAGAAAGATGCACTGGCAGAAAGCGAAATGCCGTGCTGGTCTATGCTGACCTGAAGCAATTCAAATGCGTACTAACAAAAAGCGGGAGACGGGGTTCGAACCCGCGACATCCACGTTGGCAACGTGGTGCTCTACCACTGAGCTACTCCCGCGACGAAATCGGATACTGCCGAGACTGGCAGAAGGCCGTGATGTTACGTCTCAGCCAAATTGCGGTCAAGTTTGGCCGATCGCTCTCGGCAAAAAGAGCTGAGACTGACCTGTTACCACTCCAGTAAGACCGCTTCCTGCACAGTCAATCGGCAAAACCGGGACAAAGCTTCTGTGGAATTAGCTCGCTTTGTGGAGAATTGGCCGGTGGCGATCCTCGGATGGAGCCGTTGGTCAGTGCCCTGAATCCACCGGATAATCGGCTTAAACCCGTGATTGCCGACTTTGAATGTGAATGGCCAGAAACTGTCAAACCCGGCCGGTTCACTTCAATGACATAAATTAAAAGCCCGCCCCGAGTGCAGAGACAATCCACAATGCCAGATTTCGCAGGTCAGGCAGAGAAGACTTTTAACGGTACCCCGGGGCGGGCCTCTATGGGATATATCGAGAATGGCACCAGTTTGCGGACGTGGTTTCCCGCGAAATTCACAATTCGGACGAGAATTGCGGGCTCCCACATCTGCAACCCAAAGCTCTGCAAGCCGAGACAGATGTTGTCGCAACGTGCCGTTCGGCCCTTCAAACGTCGGCGAATGACGCGCATGAAGCCGCCAAAGCTTCTGCTTGACGTTGCGAAGTGTCCGTCCCATAATCGTCGACGCAAATGCGGTTTTGCCCCGGAAATAGCGGGAGTACAAACCTGCCTCCGAGTGTGGTGGTGGCTCTGCGAACTGGGTCAGGCGAGAAATCGAGCAGCCCTAAGCAAAAGCGTCAGGTACACGAGGGGGCAGGTTTGTGCTCCCGTTTTTCGTGCGCCACCCAGCATTGACTGCGGATTTTTGCGAGACTGGTGAGACTTTCAGACACTCTTTTTTTCGCGGCAAATGACTCCCCCCAGAAAATTGAGCCACTCCGGACTTCAGTATGGCACGCCACGAATCTGATCGTGAGGACATGATTCGTGAAGCCACTGCCCTGCGAAATCGCATCGAATGGCAACTCCCGAGTGAATCTGAACCTGTCTTCGCCGGTGTCAGGTCAGAAGGCAGCCTGTCTGTCTACTTCGGCCCCGATCCGGTCTATCAGTTTTCACCGGCTGGCGGATTGCGGCGAGCCTACTCCGGCGGATTCCTTTTCCGTACCCAGGGAACGACTCTCGCGAAACTGCATCGAGAGCGGTCGACCGAACAAACGACTCTCCTGCGCAACGATCTTACCGACGACGAGCTTGCACAATTTCTATGCAGAATGGATGAGCGGCTCGATCAGCTTCGACAATGCATCGCCGACGGATCCGCGATTCAACTCCGGTCGGTATCGGACGGCGAGCCTCCCGATTATGAATCGTTGATCGAATCGGCCATCAAGGCGTCGCCAAAACTGGCACCAGCAATGCCAACCCGACGTCAGTAGCAGTTCGGTCAGCAAACCGGCCGTCGATGCCGAACGTTCCGATGAAGACGTAAGGAGCAGAGTTATGGACCTTGGGATCTCAAACCATGTGGCGGTCGTCACGGGCGGAGCCAGCCGAATCGGGCGAGCGATCGCGGAACAATTTGCCGCCGAGGGCGCTGACGTCGCCATTTGGGACGTTGCGGAAAACGTCGAACAGACTGCCAGTGAAGTCGCAACAGCCAGTGGACGGCGCGTCGTTGGATTTCGCGCCGACATCACATCCACGGAAAGTCTTGAAGCGGCACTATCGAAAACCGTTTCCCAGTTGGGTCCGGTCGATCACCTGGTCCATGCCGCCGCGATCGGATCCGGCAAGTTCGGCTTTCCCTTCACCAATCTCGCACCCGAAGACTGGCTCCGGGTTCTCGAAGTCAACGTCATGGGCATGACTCGAGTTGCCCATACCGTCGCTCCGAAACTGGTCGAGCGAAAATCCGGCACGATGACATTCATTGCTTCGATCGCCGGGCAAATTGGATCGCCGACCGACCCGCCGTACAGCGCCAGCAAAGCGGCGAATATCAATTTCGCTCAGTGCATGGCGAAGGATCTCGCACCATGCGGAGTCCGCGTCAACGTCGTCTGCCCGGGCATGGTCCAGACACCTCTTAATAAAGGTGTCTGGCAATCCTGGTGCGACCGGCAGCCTGAGGATCAGAAGCTCGACTACGAAACGTGGGCCGGCGAGAAGATCAAGAAGTTGGTTCCGCTCGGCACGTGGCAGCAACCTTCCGACATCGCGGACATGGTGACGTTTCTAGCCTCAAAGCGAGCCCGCCAGGTCACCGGCCAGACGATCAACGTCGACGGCGGCTTCGTCATGCATTCTTAGTTCGCTCGTTCCTGTCCGCAGTTTTCTGGCGACGGTCCAGGGACAGCCCGCTTGTTCCTGGCCGGCCTGACGCCCGTCTCGCCTGCATAATCGGAACCAGATGGCAGGCTGCTGGCGGCATCACGGACGTCCGGTTGAGTCTTTTCGGGCATTCCCGGTAGCATGAATGCTTGCTTATGCGTCGCCAGGCCATCCCGGCAACACCTTCCTCAGGCGACGATCGATGGTTCAAGCTGGAATAAGTCTCAATGAGTCTCCGCGGACAAATTCAAAACGGACGACTGCAAAGAAGAAGTTTCCTCGGCGTGGGAGTCGCCGGCGCAATGACCGCTCGCGTCGCGTCGTTGGCCGAAGCTGCCTCCGAAGGCCGGAAGGCTCAAGCAAAGAACGTTCTGGTCGTTCTCGAGCAGGGGGGCTTATCGCACATGGACACGTGGGATCCAAAACCCGAAGCCGTCGCCGAGCACCGCAGCCCGTTCAAACCGATCTCGACCGCCGTCCCCGGCTTGCAGTTCACATCGCTACTCTCAAATACTGCGAAAATCGCCGACCGCCTGACCGTCATCCGCTCCATGTATCACGACCGGTCGGGAGCGAACGGCCACCCGCTGGGAACTCAGTACGCGCTGTCTGGAGAAATGCCGGGCGGTCCGCTTGAGATGCCAGACATCGGCTCGATCGTTTCTCAAAGAATGAGCAGCGAGTGCGACTACCTGCCGCCGTACATCATGGTGCCCGGCAATCACGAACAGGCAAAACAAACTCGAGTTGGTTTTCTTCCAGCGGCCGCCAAGGTTTTCAAAACGGGAGGACGAGACCTGTCCGATCCCGAATGGAAGGTCAACGACCTCGGCCTGCTGACCGGCGTCGACCGTGGTCGCTTCACTGATCGCCGCGACCTGCTGAGCAATCTCAACGTGGGAGTCGCTCCCGCTTCGAACGATCCGGTCCGCACCTTTTCCGACCTGTCGAACCAGGCCGCCGATCTGCTGACCAATCCTTTGACGCAGAGCGCGTTCAACCTGTCTGAAGAAAAAGACGCCACACGCGATGCTTACGGGCGAGGCCACCGCGGACAGTGTTACCTCATGGGCCGACGTTTGATCGAACGCGGCGTTCGCTTTGTGACGGTCGACGTTCGAGAGCCGCTGACGGACAAAACGCCCGGCGGTTTCAACATGAACTGGGACCACCACGACTACATCTATAACAAAGGTTCGTGCGGCACGATTCGCAACGGAGCCGGCGGCGAAGGTCGCTACGGAATCGCGCACTGGGTCATGATGGGCAGTACCGATCAAGCCTTTGCGGCGCTGATCTCGGACCTCGAAGAACGAGGGCTGCTCGCAGACACTCTGGTCGCTTTCGTTTCGGAGTTCGGTCGAAC
>CALDJX010000228.1 GCA_937899075.1 uncultured Planctomyces sp.
CGTCACGAAACGCCGCGTCACGAAACGCCGCGTTGCGACCGTTGGAACGACGTTGGCTGTGCCTTCTGTCGAAACCGTGAAAACGGAGACCGTCTGGAAAGCCAACACGGCTCAGCATTGACTCGTCCTGAAGGAAGCCGATGACTGTGGCCATCTCGCTGGCTTCGACACGGCGTCCAAAGATCTCGCCAGTCATTTCGCGAATGCGATTTTCGATGAACAGGATTCGGCGCGCGGCTATCCGAAAGAGCTTCCTCGCAACGCACTGCCATTCCCAGACGAGGTCAAACAATCGTTCTTCGATGCTCATGAACAGTCGTCGGCACGTTGCTCCCCACCGAACGGGGTCAATGCCGAGTGCGACGGCGTGTCCCAGGCGACTTCCTTCAGACAGGCCGAATTGCTCGATCGCCTCATGGATTCGGCGCAGGCCGCCAGCCAGATGAACGAAGTCTTCGCCAACGTGAACCGTCGTCCGTAGCGAGCGAATCTTCAGTCCATGCTCGGCGGCAACTCGGTTCGACGCTGCTCGGGAAGCGTCTTTCACATAGCGGACCAGCGGAGCCACGACCCAGTTCGGAATGCCGAGTTCATCAGTGCAGACATCGATGCCTCGAACTAGACGCAGCGTGAGCGGAAAATGATGCAGCGTCGTCACGAGTGTTGTCGCGAGGCGTCGATTCTGCATGTAGTAAGATGCGTATCGATAGCCGGTTGGATTGACGACTCGCTTTGGAAGAGTTCGCCCCAGGACCGCGGCAGTCGTTGGGTCGGCATTCGAGTTTGCCGAGTAGGCTTCGGCACAGCCGGTGTCAGCTTTGCCGCCGCGTCCTCTGACAAAGTGAAATACGATTCCGAATTGAAACTCTGCCGACTCACCGCTCTGCCGATCGTCCGGCTTGGAGATATGGTGGGCGGCCGCCTGCGCAGTTGTCAGAAATTTCAACGTTGAGGAGACGTCGCGGCGAGGAGCTCGACGAACCTCCAGAGATTGCAGTCCCTGGGTGAACCCACAGCATCGCATGGCGCTTGTAATCTGCACGGGTAGAGTCAGCGGGTTCGTTCCAGTACTCAGGCGATCGTACGTGCGGATGAACCATTGCAATCCAGGAGTCAACGGTCGTTGCACGATGTAGCGATAGTAGATGTTTCGCAATCGGATCGTTTGCCAGAAGAGCCGTGCAAAGGTCGTGTCGCCGGGCTGCTGCTGAAGCCTCGCCAGTCCAGCGTGCATAAATTCCTGTTCTGGAGTCCGCAAGCCTGTGCGATCGCCGGGAAAGAACGACGAGATGCCATCAAGATGCTGAACCTGCATCATGACGTCCAGCATTCGACTTGCGGCCGAGCTTTCGGAAGTGTCTGCAGCTCGTGAAAAATTCGGCTGATTGCCCGAACGATGCCAGGACGCGAACGACGACCATTCCGAGCGTTCTGGAAAGCGTCGATTGAAATCGTGCGAAGTCACGCCAGTCAGGGTTCGATAGATTTTCTGTGCCCAGTAAAAGTTTTGTCGAACGTTGCCACTGGATGACCCGCCGCGGCCAGTCGTGGTGTGTTCGTGACTGCTGGCGAGTCGGCCCTGGAGAACTTCCGCGACTGTTCTGCGCATCACAACCAGCAGCGTCGGCGACAGTTTTCCAGCGAGACGATTCTGACTGGACCGAAACCATTCTTCGAAGGACGTGTCCCCAGAATGTGCAGCGGAATCAGCGGTCGACAGAAATGCTGCCAGCAGGTAACGGACAGTCAGTCCTCGAACCAGCCAGTCTGCAAAGAATCGTCCATCACTGAAAACTGCCCCCCGACTGGCAAACGTTTCGGGATCAACCTGTGTGTCTGCAAGTGCGACCTGCGTCGAGACCCAGAGCAAGGGAAAGCGGATGGCCGCACCGAGGTGCAGATGCGATTCGGCAAAGCCGTTCTGTTTCAAATGATTGCGAAGTCGAGGCGACACTTTCTCCAGCCGAGCGAACAGGTCTTGAGACTGTTCCAGGCCACAGACTAGAACGTCCTCCGGCAATGCAAACGTCAACCAGCGAAACTCTTCACGCGATCGTTCCGGCGTCACCTCTGACTTCTCAGGCTGCCCCGGCACACTGTCGCGAGTCATTTCCGGTACGACGCTGGCACCTTCTCCCCGCAGGTAGCACATCGAAAAACGGTGCAGGACCGAATGCAGGGCCTGCCTGGATCTGGCCACATGCTCCGGCAACGTGTTGTGTTGTGAACTCTGCTGAATGCCGTGCTGAATTTCCTGACCGGCGCCAAACCAGACGAAGTCGCGGATGGCGTTCAACTCGTCGATCGACTGAGCGGTGACACTGGCAAGTCGATCTTCAAGAGATCTCCATAGCTTCCCCGTGCTGCCCTGCAGGGATGGATCCAGCTGATCAAGCCCAAGCGTAAAAGACCGCTCAGACGCCAGCGGCCACGCCGCCACCTCAGCAATCAAATGTTCCAGAGGAGTTTGTGAAACTCGTTGCCGACTCAAATGTGCGTCCTCTGTGTGTTTAGTAGCACGCTGGCCAGGGCGACAACTCATGACGAATTAACAGGCCAACTCCGACTGTCAGTAGAAATCAGAGTACATCGAGATCGACATCCGCCCGATATGCTGCCGCCTGAATTTCGTTGGCAGATGGAGTCAAGCATGCATTCCCGTTGTCGTCCCTGAACTCGTTAAAGAAAAAGGGTCGACCGGTCTGTTCGCGATGAGCAGCCCAGGCATCGTGGAGTTCAATCTGCCTCCGTCTCAAGTCGCGTGCGCGGATGCCCGTCTGCTGCTCGAGTGTTTCATTTACGCGAAACTGGTCCGCCAATACCTCAAGGGTTCCTATCAGGTCATTCGACACTTTTTCCGGAGTCCAGTCGGGGCCTTTTGCGGCGAATTTTCGAACGATTCTTTTATAGCTTGCTCCACGGCCATTTTCAGTTTTGACCTGTGAGTCCAGTTCCAGCGTTGCGAGCATCCTGTACGTGGCTTCTGCGGTATGGCGAGCTCGATGGAAGCAGGCAGGCAGATCGCGGCCTGGCATTTTGGGGCAGATCAGGCGGCCTGCCAATTGAGATTCATTGTGCGTAAAGAATTCGACAGCTCGCTCAGCACGTTCCTGGCGGATCGTCGTGGCGTTTTCCGGCTCCTTCAAGAACTCCTGAAATGATTTTGCATGGCTCGTTTTCAGTAATACTTCTGCCATTGCGCCTGACGTGCCGGATTCAGGAGCCAATACTCGAGCAACGGAACAAAGCCAGTGGCGAGCCGTTTGGTGCCTCTCCGAATGCTCCTGGTTTGCCAATTCGGCAATCTTATTCAATGACTTTGCAAGGTCATCGATCATCTGTCTGGTCCCTGCTTCCGAGGGAGTTGTGGAGTTTTCACCACACTCTTCAGCCCAACTCCACATCGTCACCGGAATCGGCCTTGTCCCAGTGAGTACGGAGTTGCCAGCGTTAATCCAAGAGAACGCCAATAGGTCGATTAGCCGCTCGTTGGTGAAGGCTGAATACGGTCGCACCAACAACGTACTGGCCTCGTGCATATGTGCAATGAATTGATTCCATTCAAGGAATGACGTAAAGCTAGGTGGTCGCCACGGGACGACCACCTCCGTGGAATCAGTCGGTGACCACACCGTCTTAATCTGGGAGGAGATCTCAGTGTTTTTAATGAGGCTGACTCTCTCGTTTCGGGTATCGAGTACTGCGAGATCATGCATTACTCGAAACAGGTACGCAGGCGTTCCACTCAACTGATAATCCGAACTTTTATTTCGACCAGCCTTCGAAGATTCGATTGCCCATTGACTGAACAATGTCGCGACAACACGGCATTCGCTATCG
This sequence comes from uncultured Planctomyces sp., assembly GCA_937899075.1. GTDB lineage: Bacteria > Planctomycetota > Planctomycetia > Planctomycetales > Planctomycetaceae > JABMPE01. The sequence goes on from CALDJX010000228.1 coordinate 3,841, forward strand.
GGGGTTCGGTAAATTCTGGTTTCGTCGGCACTTTCGGCGGTCACGCTAACCGCATCCTGTTTGATTTCGTAAATAGTGCCTTCATGGCTGCTCTCGCGAAACACATCCAGGAAGTCTTGTAACGAACTTGCATCAACGTTTTGTTCTGCGCTCACGGCATTTCTGTAGACATCCAGCAATTGGTGCTGACAGTTTTGATGCCGCCCGGGTTGCAAGCTGAACCAGACGTCATTGACCGTCCTGGGAACAGGTTGAAAATCAACTGGAAATGCTGATTTCCTGACGTCCTTCTGATCATTCCACAATAGTGTTCCTGTCAGAAAGTCCAGCAGAGTACACGCCGTATTCGCGTAGCCCGAACTGGTCATCGTAACTTTCGCATCAGCCCTCTTATTGTTTGGGATGTGGAGCATTGGAAGACGCAGATCAATGGAAATTCCCGCGAGTAGTTGTTCGAGCGTCAGGTCAGGAAGTGGGATGACTGGTGGTTGGAAATTGAGAATTTCGTCAGAACTCATGTGACGTAAATAAATCCGTTGCCCAGTCGGGATCATCTTCCTCAGGAGCCCTGCGGAAACGTCACGGTGTTGTGTATGAAAGCTGTTGTCCTGCAGACCTAGAGCATCCAATGCCGCGCCTGCGACCTGGGCGAAATCATTGGTTATCTTCAGATGTAGAACTCGTTCCAGAGAACGCACATCCGCGAGGACGACTGTCATCAGGCGGGGGGTCTGGATCATTCTCAGTAGTCGCAGCAGTTCGACGGTGCGGGCAGGGTTGAGGTCCAGGTCGTCGACTGGCAGGACAAACAGAGGATTGATGACTCGATGGCCGCTGAGGACTTGCACGGCAACGGCGTCGAGGACTTCCCGGAATCGATACTGAATCTGGATTCGCGCGGTTTCGGCGTGCATCGTTTCGGCGGCGAATACTTCCGGGTCGAGATGCTGCGCCCGCTCTTTTAAGTTGCCGTCCCAGGCGATTGACACGTCGGCCATCAACCGTCTGAGTTGCAGCATGGCATCTTCATAGCCGGGGCGTTGATCCAGCATGCCGACTCGGTCGCCGTAGGCCGATGACGCCGATCCACTTGTCGGGCCGATTCTTCTGACGGCTTCCTCCACTCGTGCCAGTATGGCTGCCAGCAGATTGACCGGTCCGGGCAGCACGTCCATTTCGAGCGGGTCCAGCCAGACGACTCGCTCACGAACCTGCGGCCCGTCACTGGTGCCGCTGCCGGTGATGAGCGGTTCGACTTCCTGATACTCCTCGATCGTCTTCGCGTCCGGATTTTCATTCTTGAGTCTTGCAAAGTCCGCAGCCCAATCTTTGTAGCGAATCAGCGCCTTCTGGACGGACATCAGCAGACTTGTTTTGCCAGTGCCTCGCTCGCCGTCAATGAGCAGAGTCTGGTTGTGTGCATAGTCGCCTTCTTCAAAGAAGGCATGCTGTCGGTTGCGCTTCGCCGCTGAAACTCTGCAGTAGTCATCCAGGTGGCACACCGATTCCGCGAGCGCTTTGATGACAAAACAGAATGCGCCTCGCTGGCTGCGGTCGAACTGCTGCCAACTTAGATGCCGTGCCTCGGGACGCAGAATCCGAAGAGCTGTCGGCCTTGCACCATGTGATGACTGATGATTGTTCATGCGGATTCTGTATTCTCGCTGTTGCTTCCGTCGGATGATGGCTCAGACGGCGATGGTGTGTTGTTGCTTTCGCCGGTCTGGCTTGATCGGTCCGCGTCTTGTTCTGTGTCGTCTTGCAGAACGGCTCGTCGCATCGATTTTTCGAAGTCGCAAAAACCGAGAAAGCCAAACACCGGCCCGGTCACGCCGCACAGAAGTACGACGTTTCCCGCGATGGGCGATTGCACAAACACCAGCTCCCACAGGCCGGCGATAAACAGCAAGACGGTGACAACAAACAGGTTCAGGCACGTGGCTCGCGTGTACCAGAAGTAGAGGGCGAGTTCTTCGCGCGATGACTCGCTGAGCTCCTGAAACCATGACCTGGCGGGCGATTTTGGATCCGGTCGACACTTGGACTTGATTTTTCGACTGACACGCTGCACGCCGTGAGTGAACAGCCCGCACACGTAAACCGTGGCCAGTCCTACGCCGAGACTGATTACCCAATCACTGGCATCCAGCGCCGTGGCGAGAGCTTCGGGGAGAATTTTCAGATACCAGAAGCCGGAAAGCAGCAGCACGCCGGGAACGAAGAACGCGAGATCGAAAACCCGGAATAGCGTAGGAGACTTATTCATCTTTCCATGCCCGTTATGATTGAGATGTCAAATTGCGGCATTCCCCTCCCTGCCCTTTGAATATGCACGATCAAGTTCTGAGCATGGCGACCTTCTGCCGCATTCCGAGATAGATGTGCACTTTTTGTTCAGTTGCACGGGCCTCGACTTCTTTGTGAGCGATGACGAATATGCTGAAGATGCGGGTAATGAGGGGCCGTGCTCTCAGATCTCAGATACAGCTTCTTCCGTAGCAACCAGCCGTTCAGAACTGGATCTCGTTTCGAAGACCCGGCACGATGCGGCGTATTCAAATTTCGGAGCCGATTTCGGTCGGCCACGCTCGGAGCCTGCTGATGAAATTCTGGCAATCGTGGGATCGTCGTCGGCGAGTCATTGGCGTGACGGGGACTCTCGTCATGCTTTGGGGAGTCACGCAGGGATTTGCCTGGTTGATCGCGCCGTCCGAACTGGAGCTCACGGCCGAAGGACGCGAGTTGTTCGTTCATGAATGGACGCCGAATGATCCGCTTTCTGGAGAAGGCGATGGACTCGGGCCGGTGTTCAACGCCAACTCGTGCGCGGCTTGCCATGCTCAGAGCGGAGTCGGCGGGGCGGGCGGGAACAAGCACAACGTCAGGTCGTTTGCCGTCCTCCCGAACCGTAACGATTCCAACCTGTACGGCGGAGTTGTGCATGCCAACGCGACGGCCAAGCATCTTCTTGAAACCGACGAGCAGGTTCTGGGGCAGTACCCAATTATTCCTGGCGGCGTGACAGTGATCGGGAACTGCCAGGTTCGGCTGGAAGATTTCAATCCGGTCGAGTTTGAAGAGATCAACACTCCGGCTCTGTTTGGAGCGGGATTGATCGATGAGATCTCCGACTGGTCGATCCGTCAGAATGCCTGGGGGCAGAGTCTGACCGCACTCGGCAAAGAGTTTCACGGCGACTTTGACGCGACGATGGGCAAGGTCCGAGTTCTGCCTGATGGTCGAATCGGTAAGTTCGGCTGGAAAGCTCAGTTTGCCACTGTCGAAGAATTCGTCGCGACGGCGTGTGCTGTCGAAGTTGGACTAACCAATTCTTATCGGCGGCAGGATGCTCCGGGCCAGTTCACGGCCGACGCAGAAGCAGCGTACGACATGACGGGTTACCAGCTCGACAGTCTGACGACGTTTTGCCTGACGCTCGAACGTCCCGAGCTGGTGATGCCGCGAAACTCGAAAGAGCACTCAGCCGTCGTTCGAGGAAGGCAGGTCTTTGCAGAGATCGGTTGTGCCGAGTGTCACACGCCGGACCTCGGCGGAGTGAAAGGTCTCTACAGCGACCTCTGCCTGCATAACATTTCTGACCCGGATCACAACGGCTACGTCCGGGAGCCGGAAGTGCCGATGCCATCAAACGTGCCCGGCCTCGCCGACTGGAAAACTCCGCCGCTGTGGGGCGTCGCCGATTCCGCACCGTACATGCACGACGGCTCGTCACCGACGCTCGAGGACGTCATCGAAAAACACGGCGGCGATGCGAAACACACTCGTGAGCAATACTTGAAAGGTATCAGCAAGAAGGACCGCGAAAATCTGATCGCCTTCCTGAAAGCCCTCCGAGCGCCGCCTGCTGGCAAACCTGTTGCCCAGATTGACGAAAAGTAATCGCAGAGGACGGAGAGGCAAAAAACGCAGAGGCTGCGCAGAGTTCTCCTTTTCCTCACCGAGAACTCTGCGGTCTCTGCGTTTTTTTCTTTTCGTAGGGTGCGTCTTGACGCACCGGCTTTGCACATCGGCAATCTGTGGTGCGTCGAGACGCACCCTACGAAGGCCGTCGATACCTGATCAGGCTTCCGCTTCGGGAATGTCGAGCTTGATGTGCAGGTCTCGGAGCTGGATGGCGTCGACTTCGCTCGGAGCTTCGGTCATCTGGTCGCCGGCCTTCTGGGTTTTCGGGAAGGCGATGACGTCCCGGATATTGTCGTTGGCCAGGAACATCATTACCCAGCGGTCCAGGCCCAGCGCGATGCCGGCGTGCGGCGGCGCTCCGTAACGCAGCGCGTTGAGCAGGAAGCCGAAACGTTCTTCTGCTTCTTCTTCTTTGATTCCGATGAAATCAAAGACTTTCTGCTGCACTTTCGGATCGTGGATACGAACACTGCCGCTGGCGGCTTCGTAGCCGTTGCAGACGAGGTCGTACGACTGGGCTCGCATCGCGCCCGGGTCGGTATCGAACAGGCCGAGGTCTTCTTCGTTCGGATAGCAGAACGGATGATGCTCAGCCTTCCAGCGACCGTTCTCTTCGTCGCGGGAGTACAACGGGAATTCGAGTACCCACAGCACGTTGATTTCCATCGGGTCGTAGAGTTTCAGTTCTTTGCCAAGCCGAACTCGCAGCGAAGCCAGAGCCGCTGACGTGACTTCGCACTTGTCCGCGACGAAGAACAGCAGGTCGCCGTTTTCTCCACCGAGTGATTCGATGATCGCCTTCTGATCTTCCTCCGAGAAGAACTTGGCGATCGGTGAATCCAGTGCTCCTTCTTTGACGCGGAAGAAGGCGAGGCCTTTGGCTCCGTAGTCGCCGACGAAAGCGGTCAGTTCGTCGATGTTGCGACGGCTGTAATTTTCAGCCGCTCCCTTGGCGTTGAGGCCGCGGACTCGCCCGCCGCCTTCGATGGTTTTGGAAAAGACGCCGAACCCGCAGCGGGCAGCGACTTCGCCGATATCGACCAGCTCCATCCCGAACCGCATGTCCGGCTTGTCGTTGCCAAATCGTTCGACGGATTCCTTATGAGTGAGTCGTGGCAGCGGAAGTTGAATTTCCGTGCCGCGAATTTCTCTCACCATGTGCGCGATCAGTCCGTCGATCGTGGTGAGGATGTCTTCCTGCTCGACGAACGACATTTCGACGTCGATCTGAGTGAACTCGGGTTGCCGATCCGCTCGCAGGTCTTCGTCGCGGAAGCAGCGGGCGATCTGGTAGTAACGGTCCAGACCGCCGACCATCAGCAACTGTTTGTAGAGCTGGGGCGATTGCGGCAGTGCGTAGAATTCGCCCGGATGCACACGGCTGGGAACCAGGTAATCGCGAGCGCCTTCCGGAGTACTCTTGCCGAGCATCGGCGTTTCGACTTCCAGGAAGTTCAGATTGTCAAAGTATTCGCGAGTCGCCTTGCACATTTTATGTCGCAGGATCATCGCCTCCTGCAGAGCCGGTCGCCGCAGATCGATGTATCGATATTTCAGACGCAGGTCTTCGTTGGGAATGTTCTCACCGGTCGGTTCGAACGGAGGCGTCTTGCTTTTGTTATGGACGATCAGCTCGGCCGCGCGAACTTCGATCTCGCCCGAGGCGATGTTCGGATTGACCAGTCCTTCGCCACGCAGCCGCACGACACCGTTGGCCTGAATGACGTCTTCACTTCGAAGTGAGCCAGCCAGCTCGTGAGCGGCGGCACTGTCAGTCGGGTCGAAGACGACCTGAATGAGGCCGTAGCGGTCTCGAACATCGATGAAGATCAGCCCGCCGTGGTCCCGGTAATTGTTCACCCAACCACAGATTTTGACTTCGGTATCAGCGTGGCTGGTTGTCAGTTCGCCGCAGGTGTGTGAACGGAGCACGATGGTGAACCCTTACTT
>CALDJX010000229.1 GCA_937899075.1 uncultured Planctomyces sp.
CGGCTGTCGAATCCAGCTCACACTTCACGCTGCGCACAGAATAGACAGCTACCTTTCAACGGCTTCCATGAGCTGGGGAATGTCGTCGTATCCTCGGACTTTTCGGAATCCATCTTCGGCTCTCAGGATTCCGGCAACGCACCAGCGATGCCTCATGTCGCCTCCTCGCCAGCGTTTGACTCGTCCGGCGATCTGACGGACTCGACTGAACAACGACTCGATCGCATTCGTGCTGCGGAAGAAGCGTCTGAGGTCTCCGGTGAGTCCCAGTCGAATGACGGTCAGTGTTTCCTCAAGGCCCTCTTCGAGACTGCTGGCAGCATCACGATTGATGGGCCTGAGCCACTCGACCGTTTCGTCGACGAGGCGTCGTGCATCGTCGTAATGCGTCTGAGCATACGCGTCATTCAAACGTCGACGTGCCTCGCGCTGAAGCTTCTTCGGCAGATAGCTTTCCACGTTTCGGATCTTGTGAAACTGACATCTTTGAATGACGGCGTTGTCTCCGAAGACATTCTTTACCGCAGCTTTCAAAGCCTTCGATCCGTCGAGACAGAACAGCGTCGGTCGAGTGGTATCGACACCTCGATCACGAAGATCGCACAGCAGGTCGGTGACGACCTGCGCGTTCTCCGTTTCGCCCTGCCGCAGCCCAAGCGCGTGTTTGCAACCGGCTTCATCGACGCCCAGAGCGACGACCATGATCTCGCCGCCAAACGCCACTCCATCAATGAATATGGCTGCGAAAGTGGTGTCGTCGTATCGTCGCTGGTCGTCGCTGGTCGAACTCCTGCAGCTTCTCAGCAGACGCCTGCACGAAGTTCTTACTGACGGAACTCTTCTTCACACCAAAGCCTGCACGAGCCGTTTCGACGACAGCTTCGTAGTCGCGGCAGGATACGCCTCGCAGCATTTTTGTCAGCGCCGCATCCGGCATGGCGTCGGCCGATTGAAGCGTGGCAGACACGTCCAGGTCGACTTCCACGCCACCGATACTACGCACGCGAGGGCGGCGAATCGCCACCTTCTGGCCACCGAGAATCACATAGCCAGGCTGGCTTCCATGACGACAGTTGTCACGGGTCGGATCACGCAGACTCTTCTTTCCGCAGAGCTTCAAGACATCCTCTTCGAGCAGACTTGCAGCCACCTGCACGCCCATTTCGACAGCGAATCCTCTCAACGATTCGTGCATCAGCCGACGAAGTTCGTCAGCATCCGTGACGGTCAACTGGTCCAACGAAAACAACGGCTTTGAAGCTGCCGGAGTTCGCTTCGAAGAGCGCTTGCGGGTACTCGCTTTCCCGGAACCAGACCTGGCCGACGGCTTCGTCTCCGACGCTTTCGATTCCGGCTCCGAAAGGTTTTCCGACGCCTCAGTCGGGTCTCGGTAGTTCTCACCAGAACGACCTGTCGTTTCCCTTGACGCCGCAGAGTACGCTACAGACATGACGGTTTCTCCGTTTCAGATTTCTGAAAAATGACAGCAGGAGACTATCTCCTGCAGGGGAAACCGTCACTCTTTTCAACTATTCAGCGGACATCTCCAGGACTACGATGGTCATTGATGACGCACGGAGGCGTGCTTAGACTGATTCAGAAAGTGCCGATCACGAGGCAACGAGTCCCTTCGGCATAATTCGGCGGCTATATTTTCTGAAATGCTGAAATCCCCGTAGCCCGCTATTCTCGAACTGCGCCGCTGTCGACATGAAACAACTTTGGATCCCAGTCCTGATATTACTGGTCATTGCCACTGCGGTCGGATGGTGGAACAGGGGCTGTACGCGCAATCAATCAAGCCGTTCGACCAGTGATTTTTCAGGCTTGGATGAAACGATACAGAAGGAGATTTGGGATGCTGAGCATGCGACGTTTGAGATTGAGACGCACGTCGGCCGGAAGCTGATATCCGCCCTTCAGAATCGTTCTGCCGATCGACTCAGTGAGTTTTTTTGGCGAGGTTTTGAGGGAGATGTCCTTGGGCGGTTCCATCCTGCCACTGTCGATAAGTCATCTATCGACGAAACTGTTTATTCGGCGAATTCTGACGACCTGGAGAACGTTGACGCGGATGCGTTCATTCAATTCCTGATCGAGGGAATTGGCGACATACGCGAAACGCATCAGGGACGATTTCGTGTGCTGAAAATTGCCCGCAGTGAGGATGAACAAAACGCCGACCAGTGGCAGTTGAGCGTTCTGTTGACGATCGGCGGAATCACTTCTCAAGGCAGCAGAATAACGTACGACTTGCTCGGCCGCATGAGCTGTCGCTTTTCCGATGATGATGACATCGTTGCCGGAAAGATTATCGAATCGTGGAGAGTTGATTCCGAGACGACCCGTCGCAGCCAGAAGCCGCTTATGGAAGAAGCAACTGCGAGATTCGGGTTAGATCGACTGCCGATCGACGACAATTGGACCTGCGGACAGGATCGCGTACGCCAATACCGTTTTCAAACGGCTGTTGAGGATTTCAATGGAGACGGTTTCCTTGACATCGCAGTAGCTACCGCCGACGGCAAGGAGTTTCTACTGCAATGGAACTCCGTCTCTAAAATGTATGACGACATCACGGTGTCCGCCGGTCTTCCGCCACACGTGATAACCAACAATCGAGCCTATCTTGCGTGTTGGTTTGACTTCGACAACGACGGAGATGCCGACTTGTTGCTCGGCGAAACGCTATACGAGAATGTCAAGGGACAGAAACTTCAGGTTGTGGCCAATAACGGAGGCCTGGAGTTGGAATTCAACCCGATGGGCTGCGTCGTTGCTGATTACGATGCCGACGGTCTGCTGGACGTATATGTGTTGTATCAACGCCCAAGAATCGAAAGCCACCATACAACGCCGGGATGGGTCTCCGACGATACAACCGGTTCAGTCAATCAGTTATGGCGGAATCGAGGCGACGGAACGTTCATCGAAATGTCGCGGGGAGCCAAGGCAACCGGTGGCAACCGCCACAGCTTTGCGGCAGCATGGCTCCACGCGAACGACGACCACTACCCCGATCTGTATATCGCAAATGATTTTTCGCGGAACTCGTTGCTGATCAATCAGGGCGACGGCACATTCCACGATTCCACGGCAGAAACCGGCGTCGGTGATTTTGCCACAAGCATGGGAGTGGCGACCGGGGACATAGATGGAGACGGCAAGCCAGAGATTTACGTCGCGAACATGTATTCAAAAATGGGCCGACGGATCATGGCCCACGTGTCGCCGGACGATTATTCCGAAGGCGTTCACCGGAAGATACTTGGATCATGTGCAGGGAATCGGCTCTATTCTAATGCCGACGAACACGGGAGCTACCATGAACTGAGCGAACAACTTGGCGTGAATGCCGTCGGCTGGGCGTATGCACCGGCGTTTATCGATTTCGACGGAGACGGATTGCTCGATCTGTACGCCACGACCGGATTCCTGAGTTTCGATCGCCGGAAGCCGGATGGATGAACTTGCCTGTGGAGGGCTGTCGTGTCACAGCCGCTGGATCGGACGTGTAAAATCGAACCGCTGGGAAAGATCGACTCTGCAGCAGGAGAATTCTGGACACATACATTCGAGATGCCGAAGCAGGGTGACAATCTGAGCGCCTTCGAGCCAAACAAACTGTTTCTGAATGTCGATGGAAAACGCTTTCTGGATGCATCGTTCGCATCGCAGGCCGATATCGATTCTGATTCTCGGTCAGTGATGGTGGGGGACTTCGACGGCGACCGTGCACCGGACGTGCTGATCGGCTCCGTTGGAGGCGGGCCGCTGAGGTTGTTCTTGAATCGTTTCCCACGAGAACACCACCGCATTAATATCACGCTGAAGGGCGTCGAAAGTAATCGATCGGCAATCGGCGCGAGGGCAATCATCGAAGCGGGCGGCCGAACGATCGTTCGTGATCTTTTTGCGGCAAATGGATTCATGGGGCAGAGCCCCGCTCGCCTGGATGTTGGTGTCGGATCTGCCAGAACGATTGAGAAACTGACGATACGCTGGCCGACGGGGAGACTGCAGGTTTTTCACGACCTTCCCGTCGATTGCGATGTCGTGATTGTGGAAGGAAAAGAGAAGTTTGAGCTCGCCAGGCAGGACGCGGCGGATTAAGCGAGTGGGTTGAGCCCGGGTGACTTTCGCCGAGAATGATTGAATTCATTGCCAATGGCAGTTCTAATCTGCCGTGGGCCGCAAAATAGCGATTCACATCACCATCAGTGTAGCTCATCCATTTTCATCTCGTTGGCACTGGAGAATTCCAATGCATCGAGGCTATTCACCGTAAGGGACATCTTATGACTCGTTTCACTTGGATTTTTGTGGCCTTAGCCTGCTTGACATTTGCAGGTTGCGGCGCTGCTGACAACAACGCAACAGCACCGGTCGGTGAGGCCGAACCTGAAGTTGAGGATGCCCTCAAGGACGCTGGTTTGGAGGGCATCAGTGCTGAAGACTACAACAATGCTGGGGCGACATCCGATCAATGAGTCGCTTGAGTCAATCTCGGCGTCTTACGCCACCCAGCCGCAGCCGATTCTCACTATTGTTTCTCGTCGGAAATCTTGTTTTCGCGCTGCTGCTTGGTGGCGGAGTTGGCTATTCGTTTCATACCAGGGGGCGGCTGCCCGACGTCCGCTTCGGGTACGTAGATAATCATCGACAATTGCTCGAGACGGGTAAGCAAAGCGAGTTAATCCCTGATCTGCGGACTGCCGCACTTGTTAGCTTCGATGACGCCTCGGCTCAACTTCAATTGCTTTTGACTGCATCTATAGTAAACGACTCAGAGAACATCGCCGTGGCAATGCGAGGTTTGTTGAGCCATACGCCAGGCGATGCCGAACTTCACGCTGAACTGGCTGCTGTCCTGCTCAGGAGAGCAGCCTTGGATGAAGCACTGGTTCACAGCAGTTACGCGGTCAAACTTGTTCCATCTTCCGCCCGGTTGCACTCAGTCCAGGGGGCGGTCATGCTGGCGATGGGGCGAAATCGCGAGGCGGTCAGCGCTTACCGGGAGGCTCTGCAGCTAGACCCTGAATTGGAACCAGCAAAGCGAGCCTTGGCGTATCCATTGCGGAATTACTAATCGCCGATTGCGAGGTCCTCTTCACTCGACGTCCTGGTGCCGTCTTCGGAGAGCGTTTACACATGGATGTCGATGCTAAAGCGAATTTCACCGACCTGACGGGGCGTTGCTTTGCCCATCCAGTCTTCGATTACCTCTTGATCGGCGGCGGTCTCAGCCTGATCGTGATTCCAGCAGTCTACGGGCTGTCTGACCGCTCGACGATGCTCGATTCATCGATCCTCCCGTGGTTCGTTCTCTTCAGCAATAGTGCGCATTTTGCGGCTTCGACAGTGAGGCTGTATACGAAACCAGGAACCAAAGACTCGCTACCCTTTCTCACATTGGCGTTTCCTGCCGTAGCGCTGGGCGTACTGACACTCTGCATGTTCGCATCGGACTGGATCAGTCGGTACGTACAACTGATTTACCTCACATGGTCGCCGTACCATTACGCTGCTCAAGCCTACGGGCTCTCTGTGATGTATTGCGTGCGGTCGGGATGCAATCTGACGAAACGCCAGAAGCAGGCCTTATGGTGGATCGCCATCCTTCCGTTTTTCAAGGTACTGATTATCGCGTTGTCGAAACACGCCGTTGCATGGACGGTTCCCGATTACATTCTTTGGAGCCATTTGGACTGGCGGAGCTGGATCGAATGGGTATCGATGATTCTTGGAGGATTGGCCCTTGTGTTGCCAATCTTACTTTTTGGACAGGTATGGCGGACAACAGACCGCAGCATGCCGCTTATCAGTCTTCTTGTGATTTTGACCAATGCATTGTGGTTCGTTATTTTTCCATTGATCGATGGATTCGTGTGGACGACGATTTTTCACGGCATCCAGTATCTGGCGATCGTAATGATCTTTCACGTCCGCGACCGGTTGGCCCTGCCGGGAAACAAACGCAGTGCAGCCAGTCACGCGGTCTGGTTTTACGGAGCATCGATCCTGCTCGGATACGCGATGTTTAACTGCCTGCCGTATGGCTACCAGATGTTGGGATTTGGTGCAGCGAAGAGCGTTCTGCTGGTGATTGCCGCGATCAATATTCATCATTTCATCGTCGACGGATACATTTGGAAGTTGGGGCGTGGAGACGTCAACCGTCGCGTTGTCGAGGGCGACGCAGTTGCAGCGGGACAGGGCTGACCGCGTTCGTGCAATCGTCACCTTCTTCGACGCAGTCCATTGAGAAGTAATCTGGTATACTTGGTGTATGGAAAACTCGACTTTCCGAGCAAAGCGATTGCCTCTCGTCATCGCTGCCGTTGTGATTTCTGCGGCTGGCGTGATATTCGGTTTCAGACTACTGCGAGACGTATCAGTCGCGAATCTTCCAACTCTTCCCTCCTCGTCTACCGGGAATACTGAGCACCTCGCAGACTCTTCCAAATGCGGAGAGTGCCACGTTCAGCAATACGAGAGCTACTTACAGAGCGGTCACGCAAGAACCTTCTGGTCAACTCGTGATTTTCCGTTGCGAAATCGATTCGAGCATCTGAAATTTGACGATCCGGAACGCAATAGGACGTTTCACTATCGCGCGACGAAATCCGGGATTGATGTGTCCGTTCCCGGACTATTCGACGGTGACCGGTTTCCTCTGCAATTCGCGTTTGGATCGGGCGATAACGCAATCACCCTTGTGACGTTGACCCCGGATGGTACGGGAATTCCAGTCGGTATCGAACACCGCGTCTCGTGGTTCAGCAACATGGATCAAGCCGATCTAACACCCGGGCAATCGGGCCTGGCCGTTCAGCACGACGTTGAGCACTTCGGACGTGTCATTCGTGGCGCAACCCTCGAACGATGCTTCGAATGTCATACGACGGCCTGCAGCATTCGCGGGGACAAACTCATTGATCTCATCCCGAACGTCGGATGCGAACGCTGCCATTCATCGAGCGCCTCCCATGCGGCGGCGATGGAAAATGATCCCGAAAGTACCATCGTCGGATTCAAAGAACGGCCGTGGCGCACCGCTGAACAAATCCATATTTGTGCCGAGTGTCATCGCGGGGTGAACAACGTCAAATCGAATCAAGTCCGACGAGACAACCACAAAATCGTCCGGTATCAACCCGTCGGCCTCGTGCAGTCAAAATGTTACGAAAAATCAAAACGTCTGCTTTGCTCAACCTGCCACGACCCTCACCAGCACGCCGCCAAACGTACGACCAGGGAATATGAACTTCAGTGTCTCGCATGCCATTCGTCGTCTCCGCAGGCAACTCGATGCGGCGTCTCTCCAAACACCGGCTGCGTCGCGTGTCATATGCCCCGGGTTGAAATTCATCCTTCCATCTCCTTCCACGATCATTGGATACGCATTCGCGGAAACCTCGATCCACCGGTTGTCGAGGATGAAAAGTAATGACACGCAATATGCGAACACAGTCGAAAACTCCCGACGACGATTCGCCAACCATTCAGCAATTCTCCCGTCGGTCAAAACTCAAGTTGTGGTCTTTTCGCCTGATGGCGATCGCATTGCCGATGCTCGTCGTTTCGATTGTGGAGTTGCTGCTTATTGGGTTTGACGTCGGTGACGACTTGAGTCTTGTTCTCACCGTGCCGGGCGATCCGTCGGCGCTTCGCTATCAAGTCAATCCACTGGCAGAGAAATGCTACTTCGGAGGGAGAGAATTAAGCGGTCCCGAGCCAAGGCGGTTCGATCTGCCGCGGCCAGAAGGCGTATACCGCATCGTCGTTGTCGGAGGATCAACGGTACTTGGGTTTCCATATCCGCCGGAGCTGGCCTTTCCACGACAGTTGGAGCTTCTGCTCAATCAACAGAATACTGCAGCATCATTTGAAGTCATCAATACGGGCATAGTCGCCATCAACAGTTTCAGCGTGGCGGACATCGCCAATCAGGCTGTTGCTATGGAACCAGACCTGATCATCGTCCACACAGGTCACAACGAATTCTACGGGCCAACGGGCGTTGCTTCGACGGACGCCGTGGCACCGCAGGCCCTGTATGCGACAGCTGTGAATGCTCGACGGTCTCGATTGTTTCAACTGATTGCCGGTTGCTTTTCCAATGACTCTAAGAATCAGGCTCACGCAATGGAGTCGTTGCCGGCAACGGTTACGATTCCGAGGGATGGCGCGGTTTTCCAGCAAGCAGAGAATTGCTATCAGTCCAACCTCGAGCGCATCGTCGAGACAACGTCGTCTGCCGGAATTCCCGTCATATTGACGACGGTCGCGTCGAATCTGAGCGGTCACAGCCCTGTCAGTTTTCACGTGCCGGAGCACCTCTCGAAAAAAGATCTTGAGCGTTGGATGGCGTCGTTCAACCGTGGACGAGAACTCACAATCGCCGGGTCCTGGTCGGATGCGTTGCAGCAACTTGAACTCGCAAAGACCATCTCCGATGACTCCTCGCTCCTGTTCTTCCGCATGGGACAATGTCTAGAAGGGCTGGAAAGATTTGATGAGTCACGAGAGTCATTTGAGCTGGCCCGCGACCTCGACGGCTGTCGTTTTCGGGCTCCGAGTTCGTTTTCCGGCATCGTCCGCAGCGTCGCCACGCAGTCAGATCAATCAGATGTTTTCTTCATTGATACCGCAGAGCATCTCGCGGCGGAAGCGGGACCGCGAGCACTCGGTTCCGACCACTTTCTCGAGCACGTCCATTACAACCTGTCCGGGCATCGACGGCTGGCAGTCATTCTCGGCCGCTTCGTTCAGACAAACGTCCTCGACCTGGAATGGGATTCATCAAAAGTTCCAGGAGATGCTTCATTTGATCGGTTGTTGGGCGTGCTGCAGGAAGATCGGCTATCCGGACTCTCTCAAGCACTGAGAGTGATGAACGTCTTTCCGATGGACGCCACGTTCGACGCAGCCGTGCACCAACAGGAACTCATTGCCAGAACGACCCGGGAATTCGGTGCACTCAATGAGACGGACCAAGCGGTATTTGCGGGCCTTTCATTGGACGACATGTCGATGCATATGGCGAAGGTGCTCGGGGACCACTATCGCCGTCAGGAGAAACCAGTCCGAGAACTGGCCTACCGGCGTTGTGACATGGTTCGGAGACCGTGGGATTCAGATGTCGTTTTCCGCCTCGCCCGCTGTCTCTCCACCATTGACGGCGAGCGAATTGAGGCTGTTCAGCACTGTCGCCATGCACTGGCGTTGAATCCGCAACATGCCCACGCACGGCGTTTACTGGCGGTGATGCGGGATGACTCAATTCGCTAAGGCCCATGGCACCGGGGCAATTCGAGGTTCTGGATGAAGGAGTCGCCAATCAGCTTTTTCTGCTGCCGGATGTCCATCTGCAGCCATTCTACAACCTGATTCGACGTGACGGAGTTGCTGAGTACCGACAGCAAAGATGCCACATCCAACGCACCGCGTGGGGTCAAAAAACTCAGCCGAACGCCAAATCACATGCAGGACTGGTTGTGCGGCGAGTCAGATTCTCTAATCCCAGCCGCTTGAATTCACGCACCTTGCCTCGGAAGCTGGTCGGTTTTCTTCTCCCCGCCCGAGCGTCCAATGCACGTCATTCTCAATCTTTCGCACATTCTGTTCGCTTCCTCTGCGGATGGTTCAACGAACGCCAGCAGCGGGTCATTGAGTTCCAGAACGACCAGTTCGTAGC
>CALDJX010000230.1 GCA_937899075.1 uncultured Planctomyces sp.
ACGGCTGTCGAATCCAGCTCACACTTCACGCTGCGCACAGAATAGACAGCTACCCAACGGTTGTGGCGATAAACCGATGCCACCAGCGAGGAAAAGACCGCACGCACCGAGTGGGGAATTTCTCACGGTGCGGCAAGCAACTTGATTCACCCAGACAATTCGGCCTGGTCAAAATCTGCCGGTTGTTCCGGTCAGGTTCTCCGGGAGAGAATTGTCGCCGCCTGGTTCGCCAGCATTTGAATGTACTGGTGCGGCGAATCGCCGGCTGCCCAATTTTGAAAGTGCGCTATCCGGGATTATTCACGAATATTGTAGGGTGGGTGCAGCAAGCCGTGACTCAATGGTGGGTTATGTCCGCCAGCGAACGGTTTCCCAAATGACGCTCGGTTTCTTCAAGAGCCAGGCTTGCGAAACCCACCTGCACGTAATTTCGGCGAACTCCACCCACCCTACGAATAATCTGCGCTAACCGGGAGCGTGGAACTTCGCTTTCAGTCCCTTCGGCATCATGACTCCGAAGAAGAAGTGCTGGTTGAATTTCTGCGATGGATCAAGCTCGACGTTTGAGTTCAGCAGCAGCGTGGCCAACGCGATCTTTGTGTAGAAGATTCCGTATTCCTGGCCGATGCATGCTCGCGGGCCGCGACCGTACGGGAAGAAGTGTCCGCTAGCGAATGGGTTCTCTTCAGCGACGCCTTTGTCCCAGCGGGATGGGTCGAACTTTTCAGATTCTGGCCAGTGGTGCGAGAACTTGTGCAGGTAGTAGTTTGAAATAAACAGCATCGTGTTGGGCGGCAGTGTGTGATTGCCGAGTTTGACTTCGCGGTCTTTGACCGAGTTCCTTAAGTAGAGCGGCACGGCGGGGTAATACCGCATGGCTTCGCGCAGGACGAAGTCGAGCTGTTTGCAACCAAGCAGCGTTTCAAGGTCGTAACCGTCCTCGCCACCAAGGTCCGCCTTGAGAGCGGCAACGAGTTTTTCACTTTCATTCGGATGCTTTGCAAGCAGGTACAACGCGGTGTTGATCGTACTGCTGCCTGAGAAGACTCCGCCAAAGAAATTGGTAGCGAGTGCTTCGGCCAGCACAGCGTCAGACAGTTGCGGCCCGTGGACCAGTGCCTGGTTCAGCATATCCGGCGCGCTGGCGTCTGGGTTTTTGCGAGCTTCCTTCACCAGCCGTTCAAACATCAGATACCACTTGGATCGCGACGTGTAGAAACTCGGTCGCACCGGCGGAATGTTCAGCAGCGGCGGAACTTTGCACTGCATCCGCCAGTCGCCGGTTCGAGCGAGGTTCTGAAACCAGTCGAACACCTGGTCGCCGAAAGTCTGTCCCCAGAACACCTGACTGAACGCGTGGAATGAAAGCTTCTGAGTGTCCCAGTAAAGGTCGATGTCTGACGACTTTGACCGATCGATAAATTGCTCGACGTCTCGTTTAATGACGGTCTGCAACGGCTCGATCTGCTGACTGAGAAACTGCTGCTGATTCAGTACGCTGAATGCATTTTCTTCTCTCGCCTTGCTCCAACCTTTGCCATAGTTCGTGATGAACAGGCTGCGTCGAGTGATCACCGGAGCCAACGCTTTGCACGGCGCGTCTTTGTAATAGCTCGTCCAGTTCGACTCGAGCACTTCGCCGATGAGATCCGGATCGTTCAGGATCAATGCAGGTTGACCGGCCATCCACACCAGCGTCACGCCACCGAATTCGTGCGCGAAGTCTGAACACACTTCCCACGGCTGTCGCATCTTGTCCAGAAACTCGCCGGCATTGCCCATCGGGAATGAAGGCGTCGGCCCGGGAATCCCTTTGAACGGTCGAGCCTTGCGTCCATGCAGCAGATTAAACAGCCCCATCTCAACCTCAGTTCTTCAGAGTTGTCCGGAGAGTCACGTTACGTCACTCAACATGTGTCGGTCGTTGATCGCTACACTGTGACTTTGGCTCCTGCACGATGTACAGCGTCATTGTCGTACAGAATTGTCGTCGTACAGCATTATCGTCTGCGTGAGCAACGAGCATGTGCTTCTGTGGGCGATGAATCAAGACCTCGGTTGCCGACTCGATGAGACTTCTCGGTCACTGGATGTCGCATCGGGATCAACTGCCAAACCGAACCGTCGGTGATAAAACGATGTCTCGACAGAACTCCATCGTCGCGCGACACTCCAGCCATGTGCCGCAGATTTGTTGCACTTGCGATTTCAGGTTCAGGCGATGGCAGCTTTCGGCGATGGCAGGTTCAGGCAATCAACGTTTCTTTCAACCGGGGATTCAGGATGAAAATCAGTATTACCTACTGCGTGCAGTGAAATTACACCCCTCAAGCCGCCGGTCTGGCGGACGCAATTCGAAAAGCAACGGGTGTTGAGGTGGAGCTGATCAAAGGTGGCGGCGGAGTCTTCGACGTCGTTGTCGACGGGACTTTGATCTATTCCAAACATGAGACCGACCGTTTTCCCACCGACGACGAGATTCTCAGTCAATTGGGCAGTTGAGCGTCGGCCGACGAATCTTCAATCAACAAGCTCAAAGCACAGCTCGGTAGTCATCATTCGACGCCGAGCTGTTTTTGTATCCGGAGTGCGGGGGCTTTGTGCTCGAAGTTCGTGGCTCAGAAACTCTGGTCGTTCTACGTGCGACGGTGAGTGCACCAGAATCGGCTTCTCTCTATGTAAATGGGAAAGCTTCTGGTTTCCGGATTGCTGACAACAACTTTACACTGGCGTGGGCCTCTGCTGACCGGATGGGTCACGTGTCAGGCTATGCGACTGCTGCGGAATTCGGGAAACGTGATCTGATGCAAATTCGTGTCCAGTGTCCAGCCTGCAAAGCTTCCTTCGAAGTTCCCGCTGCGCTTGTCGGACGGGACGGAGAGTGCAGTCGATGTCGCAACGTGTTCAGAGTCACGCCGCTGTCGGGTGAAGTTGATCCTTCAGTTCTAAGCGGCGGTGATTCCAACGCAACTTTGGAAATGCCCATTGTTGATGAAGTCAGGGCGGCCGCCGACACGGACGAATTCGAAATTCCGGATATCCCGGCGGCTCCGGTCGAATCAGCAGAGTCCGACGCGCCAACGCGGAAGACACCAGACCTGGAAATTCCCGAGTTGGACATCCTTGAACTCGACGTCCCCGCGCCATCGGCTTCGAAGGATTCGAAGAAGAAACGGAAAACGGCATCCGCAGCAGAAGTGCCGGCACTCGACGACGCTCACGATGCTGCTGCCGAAAAGTCGCCGCCGATTCTGATCGAAGACGATGGGTCGTTGTTCGGCGACGAGATCCCGGAACTGGAAACTGTTCGCGAGCCGGTCTCGCGATACGCCTCGGAGGACGAAGTCGATCCCGACGCGGGAGGTTCGTACTCGCTGGAGGGAAATTCGCCGAGTCCGGAAAAACGGCCAGCAAAGAAAGCCCGTCGCAAGAAAGCGGTCAGGAAAAAAACAGCTGACAAACGCCGTGGCGGATCAGCTTCGGTCGAAGGCGATCGCCGAGCAACTTCAGACCACAATCTGGAAGACGACGACGTTCAATTGTTTGACGATGTTCTGCACGACGGAGAGGACGATGGGGCAGGGCCGAATTCTTCGCCGATCATGTTACGACGTTCTGGAACGTTCTCGGCACCCGGCAAGTCGTCAGGAAAGAACAGCGGGAAATCTCCTGCGTCGACCGGACGCAAACCAGAGAAACTCGCAAAGCGAAAGGCGTCGACTCGAAGCGAGGATGCTCGCTCCGACAGCGGAAAGCAATCCAGCAAACCCGTTCTGAAACGACGAGCCAGTGGCGATCGTCCATCGTCGTCGGATTCGGAATCAGACATTGGCACCGCGCCACGCTCGCGAAGGAAATCACAGCAGATTTCGCCGGAATCGCGACAGAAGCTGATCATGATTGTTGGTGGCGGTGCGGTTCTTCTGCTTCTGGCCACTGCGTTTTCGTATCTCACCTCGGGGCCGCCAGTGGTCATGCCGACCGTTCAAAGCGGGACAGAAAACCCGGTCGCCTCTCAATCCTCAGGCCCGGCACCGGTGCCCAACCAGGGCGGCGATTCGATTCAGACGGGCGACACAAACTCGAGTGCCGCACGAGCCAATCGGATTCGCACCGCTCCGGGGCCACCACGTCGGATTGACGCTGCGGCCGGCCAGGCAAAAGACGAAACGGGTGCAGCGGGTGCCGCCGGCTCTGCAACTGGCGAAGCATCGCCGTAGCAGCCTGTTGAAAACGCCTGACTCACCAATCCTAAAGTGTGCCACTGGCTCTGCCAGTGCGGAATTTCGTACCAACGTTGTTGACAAAATGCCCTGGCAGAGCCAGTGGCACACTTTTTTAACGGGCTGTTTGGCGACGGCGAATTCACTTTCAGGCAAGCCCTGCAACGCAATTGCCGTATCCAGAATGGTTCGCCAGAGGCTGAATTCTACACCCCGCTGGTGCCTGGTGCCGGTCGATTTGTCGATTGGTTGACGATTGAGAAGGCCGGTGTTAGGTTCCGGCACCTTCGACGCGTGATTTGCGCCGATTCCACGCGCTCCTGGTTGATCGCGAAGACGCGGAGTCACATGTTGTTTGACAGTCAGTGTTTATGAGCTTTCGGTAAGTCCCGGGTCGTTCATGGCTGCTGGCTGGTTTGAATCAGGCAGGATTTGGACGAATCGACACGTTCAGGCCGGCCATGCTCTTTCCGGAATCGGCATAAAGCCTTCCGGCACCCGGAGTTAGCTGGTACCGCTAAGGTTCCGAAGCTGCTCGGGGACCAAAATTCACGACGACGCAGATTTTCTACACGAACCATTTTCTACACGAAGCAGTGGAGCGGTCCGGGTTTCGAAGTCCGGCTCCGTTTACCGCAGAATTAACAGAACGTTGTTTGATGAAGCCCGCAAGGGGCTGGAGAGGCTTGATTCCGATGGCAGACACGAAATTCGTCTATTCATTTGGTGGTGGTTCTGGCGACGGCGACGCCACGATGAAAGAACTGCTCGGCGGCAAGGGTGCCAACCTCTCAGAAATGAGCCGCATCGGCCTTCCCGTACCTGCCGGATTCACAATCACAACGGAAGTCTGCAACCTCTTTTACGACAACGATCGTCAGTATCCGGAAGGCCTGAAAGCACAGGTCGAAGCCGCGATCGCCAAAGCTGAAGAAGTCATGGGCGCCAAGTTCGGCTGCTCCGAAAATCCGCTGCTGCTGTCCTGCCGCTCGGGTGCTCGCGAATCAATGCCGGGCATGATGGACACCGTCCTCAACATCGGCATCAACGAAACCGTCGTCAACGCTCTGATCAAGCAGGCCGGTGCTGAGCACTTCGCATGGGACAGCTACCGCCGCCTGATTCAGATGTACGGCGACGTGGTCCTCGGCCTGAAGCCGCAAAGCAAGAACGATCCCGACCACTTCGAAGACATCCTCGACAAGGCTCGCGAAGCAGCCGGTGTTGAGCACGAAAAAGACCTGACGATCGACACGCTGAAAGACATCGTCAAGCAGTTCAAAGCCGTCATCAAGCACGAAACCGGCAACGACTTCCCGGACGATCCGATGGAACAGCTCTGGGGCTGCATCGGTGCTGTGTTCGGCAGCTGGGGCAACGACCGGGCGACCGTCTACCGACGTCAGTACGGCATTCCTCACAGCTGGGGCACCGCGACCAACGTCCAGGCGATGGTCTTCGGAAACCTCGGAGACGATTGTGCGACAGGCGTTGGCCTGACCCGTAACTGCTCGGTCGGTACTCCCGGCTTCTGTGGCGACTACCTGATCAACGCTCAGGGCGAAGACGTCGTTGCTGGAACGCGAACTCCGAAGCGGATCGAAGAGACGCTGGCGCAGGACGCTCCGGAAGCTCACGCTCAGCTCGACGAAATCGGGAAGAAGCTCGAAAACCACTACAAAGAAGTGCAGGACATCGAGTTCACCGTGCAGCGTGGCAAGGTCTGGATGCTCCAGACACGTAACGCCAAGCGAACCGGTTTTGCCGCTGTCCGCATCGCTGTCGATCTGGTCAACGAAGGCCTCATCGACAAGAAGACGGCGATGGAAAAACGCCGTATCCCGGCCGACGACTTGAACCAGCTTCTCCAGCCGATCTTCGATCCAGCCGCCAAAGCCGCTGCTGAAAAAGAAGAGAAGCTCCTGGCCAAAGGCATCAACGCCGGTCCTGGTGCAGCGACCGGTCAGATCGTCTTCCATGCTTCCGACGCGGAAGCTCAGTGGAACGAGGACAACGACAAGCAGCTGATACTCGTTCGCAAAGAAACGAGCCCGGAAGACCTTCGCGGCATGAAGGTCGCCAACGGCATTCTGACTGCCTTCGGTGGAGCGTCTTCGCACGCCGCACTTGTGTCTCGCCAGATGGGCAAGACCTGCGTCTGCGGCTGTTCGGAGTTGAACATCAACTACGAAGCCGGCACCTTGACCGTCGGCAACACGGTCCTCAAAGAGGGTGACTGGATTTCGATCGACGGCTTCTCTGGCGAAGTCTTCGAAGGGCAGATCAGCACGAGTGCTTCCGAAGTCATGGAAGTCCTGATGGGCAACAAGCCGGCCGCCGAAGCCGAGACTTACAGCCGATACGCTCAGCTGATGGAGTGGGCCGACGAGTTCCGGACTCTCAAAGTGCGAGCCAACACGGAATCTCACGACGCGGTCGCATCGGTCGCTCTCGGAGCTGAAGGCGTTGGCCTTTGCCGAACCGAGCACATGTTCTTCGATCATCTCGACGAAATCCGCGAGATGATCTTCTCACGAACTCAGGAAGACCGAGCCAAGGCACTTGCCAAACTGCTCACCTTCCAGCGCGACGACTTCACTCACCTGTTCACGGTGATGGGCGACCGACCGGTCACGATTCGTCTGCTCGATCCGCCGCTGCATGAGTTCCTCTCAGAACACCACATGCACGACGATCCGACACTGGCCGGCAAGCTGGCTTCAACGTTCGGCGTCACTGAAGCAGACGTCAAACGCCGCGTCGAAGAGCTCGTCGAAACCAACCCGATGCTCGGCCACCGTGGCTGTCGTCTGGGAATCGTCTATCCGGAAATTACTTCGATGCAGGCTCGCGCGATCCTCGAAGCTGCCTGTGCCCTGAAGAAGAAGGGCACCGAAGTTCATCCGGAGATCATGATCCCGCTGGCCAGTTACAAAACCGAGTTCGACAACCAGGCAGCCGTTGTTCGCGAAACCGCCGCAACCGTCTTCGCCGAGCAGGGCGTCGAAGTCGACTACAGCGTCGGCACGATGATCGAAATCCCGCGAGCCGCTCTGACTGCCGACGAGATCGCTGAGAACGCCGAGTTCTTCAGCTTCGGCACAAACGACCTGACACAGACATGCCTCGGCATGAGCCGCGACGACTACAAGGGTTTCATCGGCTACTACATGGAGCACGACATCGTTCCAGCCGACCCTTTCCAAACGGTCGATCAGACAGGTGTTGGCAAGCTGATGAAAATCGGCGTCGATGGCGGCCGGTCAACTCGACCTGACCTGAAGATCGGCATCTGTGGCGAACACGGCGGCGATCCCAAGTCCGTCTACTTCTGCCACGAAATCGGCCTGAACTACGTGAGCTGCAGCCCGAGGCGAATCCCAATCGCCCGCCTTGCAGCCGCTCAGGCCGCCGTTGAAGCCAGCAAATAGCCCAGTAGCGACAGCTTGATTGACGCGAGTTTCACGGGGGAGGCAGCTATGGTTGCCTCTCCCGTTTTTGTGCGCCGTACCCTGAACTCGCGGCAGGCAAGGTAACTCTGTCACTTGGGGCTTCGTTACAATTGCGAGACCGCAATGGCAACTTGTCCAAAAGCCGGTTATTGACTCGGCCGTCGTTACAGACTGAATAAACGCGGCCCGTACGCGGTACGTTTTCGCGAATTCACCTGACGAAACGTTCGCACCAGGATTTGCTGCGCGGCCGCATGCTGCGATTGCAGAGCCATTTGCCGGCGATCCCTGAACTTCAAGCATGGCCGGGGCAGGCACGAGAAACCGGCTCGAGGCAGTTGAGCCTGTTTGGTTAGTCTGGTGCGGAATGGATATCGGCATCTCTTGCTGCAACGGGGCGTGTGACATGGTCGTTCCTCAGACGATGCGGTCGATGTCAAAGTCTTTGCCAACGATACTTCGTGTTACGTGCAGATAGGGAATCTTCAGGCCGCGGGCGAAGGGGGTGATCTCGTCGTCGTAATCCGGCAGGTGAGGCTTGGAGTTTCTGGCGATGACAACGAAGTCGAAGCCGGTGCTGGTGTCCGATTGGTAAATGAGCTTCAGCTCGCTGCGAGTCTGCGGCTTGTTGGCTCGGCGAGGCACGCTGGCCAGCGCGATGATGCACAGGATGTCGTCCCGCTTGATCCGCCGCCGCTGCGGCCCGGCAATCAGAAGCTTCTTCTTCAGGTCGTAAGACAGAACGGGGTTCTCGCGTTCGGCCTTTGTGTTGACCCAGGCGATGAATCCGTAGCCAGAGGCAATGATAATGACGGCGGTGATTCCAGCTTTGATTGGTTCGGCTGAGCCACCATCCTGAGCTGCCAGAAACCCGAAGATGAAAAAAGTGCCCACCGCGCAGAGCATCGCGAAGTGGCCCCAGAGGTACGATGCCGGAATACGGCTGACCTCGACGCAATCGCCGACTTTTTTGAGGCCGAGTCGCAGCCGCGCATTGGACATGACAATCGATTCGAGGAAAAAATTGTCCTCGCTGATCTCGACGCCGGTGAGCTCGGCGATCTCGTCAGCAGCTCTCTTCGCTTGCGATGATTTCATAACGACTGACTTGCTCGACGTTTTCTCAACGGGGTAACAAAGGCGACTTTTTCCGATCGCCCCGCAACGGCATTCTCGCTTGCCGGATTAAAGAAATCGATCGTAGCTCGAAACCTGCAAGGGTGTCCGCGCGGAAGCAGATCCGGACTCACTGGACACGATCGACTGGAAGTAGCCAGAGTTTCAGCCTGAGCGTGGTGTCTAATGTCGTCAGTTCTGAGCCGGAGCGTGAAGCATGAAATTGTCCGTTCGTTTCGCATTAATAATGTTTCTTTTTGCCGGAGCGTTTTTCGCAGCGATAACCCAGGCCGCCGAACCGGTGCGTGTGGGAATTCTCGGCTTCGACAACTACCAGTCGCTGGCGTTCACTCAGGTGTGGCACAAGCCGCCCGAAGACAATCCCGACGCAGGCGGACTGAAAGTCGTCGCCGCGTGGCGAGGCGGGAGTTCGGACATCGAGGAAACTCAGGTCGACATCAAACGCTGGGAACCTCGGTTGATCGAGAAGGGCGTTTCGATCGAAGATTCTATCGACGCCGTTCTGGCGAAGTGCGACGCCGTGATCATCATGACGATCGACGGTCGAGCTCATCTGAAAGTTGCAGAGCAGGCACTCAAGGCTCGCAAGCCGACTTACATCGGGCGTCCGATGGCGGCTTCGCTGGAAGATGTCATCGCGATCTTTGCCGCGGCGAAGCAGTACGATACGCCAGTGTTTTCGTGCTCGCAGCATCGCTACAGCCCCGGCTTTGTCGACATGAGAAATCATCCGGAAGTAGGCGAGGTCATCGGCTGTGACGTCTTCGGTGGCTGCATCACCGTCGATCATCATCCTGACTTCTTCTGGCATGCCATCCACAGTTTCGAAACCATGTACACGATCATGGGGCCCGGAGCCGTTTCCGTTTCGCGAATCCGCACCGAGGATGCTGAACTTGTCACGGGCGTTTGGCGCGACGGCCGCATCGGCTCTTACCGAGGCATCAGACGTGGCAAGCCGAAGTACAGCGCGACCGTTTTCGGAGACAAGGGAGTCGCTCCGGCCGGCATCTACGGTTACCCCGCCCCGGTCAACGGAGTCGTGCCGAAGTCTCGCTACAAAGGCTACGAAAACGTGGCGACCGAGATCGCAAAATTCTTCAAAACCGGCAAGCCCCCGATCGAAGCTTCGGAAACGATCGAACTCTTCGGCTTCATGGAGGCCGCTCACGAAAGTCACCGTCAGGGTGGCGTGCCTGTTCGAATCGACGAAGTCATCGCCAAGGCGAGAAAGAACGTCGCCGCCCGGTAGTACGTATCAGGAAGGCGTCAGCGGCGGTTGTTCTTCGGCGACCGAGTAGTCACGTTCCTCGACGGCGGGGTGTCCCCATGGACCGAACGTGCCGAACTCGTCGCACTGGTCGTTGCCGGCTACGAACGTGACTTCGATCCCGGATTCAGTCACGTCGCATTTGTGGAATCCGTATCGAGTGTCCGCGTCGGGCCAGCGTTCGGCGAGCTGCTGCGAATTTCCCGCTGGACACGATCGATAAAGTTTCAGGCCGTCGATCTCCTGCGGTGGCCGGCCGGTGTGAACGTGGCCGCAGAACAGGATGTCGACACTCGCCGCTTTCAGATGCTTCATTAGCCGCAACCGGGGCTCGCGGTCGAGCGAAAAATACCAGTTGTCGTACTCGTCAGCGTTGGTGATGTCCCACTCCGGCTCGTCCGGCTGCTCCATGAACGGCCAGTAATGCATAACCGCGACGTGATGTTTCGCGGGTGGGAGTTGGGGAATGTGCTCAAGCATCTGCCAAAGGCGGTCTTCCTGTTTTAGGCCCGACCCGGCAACGCCCGCAAAGAATCCGGTGAATCGAACATCGCGGTAAAGGAACGTCCAATGGATTGGGCCAAACCATGACGCGAACAGGTCCAGCCGCTCGGAAGTCATGTTGAGCTCGACGTCGTCCCAGTCGCGAATCGTTCCAGAAACCGAAGTATGCTTGTTTCCGACATCCATGTTGCCAGGAATGACGAACGTTGGAAACGGCAGCCTGTCGAGATCGTGCCTCGCGAGTTCATACTCAAACTCGTGCGTGTCGCCGTCGCGAGTCAGGTCGCCGCCGTGCAGCAGGAACTCGGGTTTCAACGCCGCCATCTGTTCCTTAATCGCCGCCCAGCGTTTGTTGATCGCTGGCCGGAATCGGTACGACTTCGGCGTTCCCAAATGGCTGTCGCAGGCGTGCAGGAAGGTCCAGTCCGAATCGGAAGTCGGTGCGTGAGGCATGGAACTCTCAATCAAAGTTGCGACCGAAAAAGCGGCACGCTCGAGTCATTCAGGCGGTTTCTCTGCCGTGGTTTTCTCACTTGCTTTCAGGCGTGAGATGACAAACTCGAAGGCTCGCACTGTATCGTCATGATTCGTGCTGTGCCCGCCGCCGGGTCGATGAATACTCAGCACGTCATCGTTGTTTTTCTTGATTGACTTGAGCAATCGCAGCACGCTGTCCGGTGGGACAATCTTGTCGGCTCCGCCCGTTGTTGCAGCAACCGGCATCGTAAACCGTTCCGGAAAGAATTCCGCGCTGCGGTTCAGGTATTCATCGGGAATGTCGGCACGGGTCCCTCCGAACGACGCCGCGATCGCGTCAGAAAAACGTTCGTAGTTCACAAGGTTGGCTGTTCCGTTCAGAGAGATGACGCCGTCGACAAGGTCCGGGTTTCGAGCAGTGAAAGTCAACGCTCCCGTGCCACCCATCGAGCCGCCCGACACGACAACGTGTTCGACGACAAAACGCTTTTTGAGTGACGCGATAATCTGTAAGAGGTCCTCTTCCGCCTTCGGTCCCATCCATGAAGTTTTCGCACGGTAGTCTGGCGAGACCAGCAACATTCCATATCGAGTTGCGACTTCGCGAGTCCCGCTGCATTCGCCCCTCGCCTGCTTCACGAACTGCCAACGATCGGAGCCGTGACCGTGCAGAGCGATCAGCAGCGACACGGGTTTTGCCGGATCAAAGTGCGGCGGATAAACAAGGACGTACTTCTGCTCGGTTCCGTCGTTCATGGCGACGAAGCTGCGATCTTCGATGCTCGGTTCTTTGGAGGCTGCATCGTCTCCGTGAGCCTTCTGCGGGAACGTGAAGGTGAAAATTGCGACAACGCTGCACAGGCAGATGACGGTCGACACTCTCATGATCGAACTTCTCTTCCGCGGTGACATCGAAATAGTGTTTCTGCCGTCTACGATAACGTCATCTGAAAAGATCTGAGACCGCCAGCCCCCAAAATGATCAAGAGTCTTTGCGAACCTTGGCGTCTTCGCGGCTTTGCGTCAGATTGCCTGACAGAAGAACCGGACTCACACGTTGTTGCCGATCAACAGCTCAGAATCGTCGAACGTCGACATAAGAATACAACAGGAGCAGACACCATGACGGGAACAAACTTTGCGCCAGTTCGAGTTGGCGTGGTCGGGCTGGGACGGTTCGGGAAGCTGCATTCGTTGACTCTGGCCGGGCTCGCGGAGGCCGAACTGGCTGGCGTCGTCGCGCGGCGCGACGAAAGCCTGCGCGAGTTCGACGATCTGCGGCCTGGCGTCCCCGGCTGGACCGATCTTGATCGAGCCATCACAGAATGCGATGCCGAAGCGTGGATCGTTGCCTGTACAACTGCGGCCCATGTCGAAGTGACTCGGAAGTTGCTCGAAGCTGGCAAGAAAGTTCTTCTGGAAAAACCGATCTCAGAAGACCTGGACGAAGCTCGCAGTCTGCAGCCGCTCGTCAAAACTGATTCTTCCAACCTGATGATCGGGCACATCGTCCTGTTCAATAGCGAGTTCCAGCAGCTTCGCGACGAAGCCGCGCAGCGGGGAGCGATTTCCTACATCGACTGCGTGCGTCACCGCCCGGCCAGCATCGTGAAAGACTTTGCCGGGGAGAACCCACTGCACGCCGCGATGGTTCACGATCTGTACGCCACGCAGGTTCTGGTCAATCGAGCCGAGCCTTCGCAATTCAGTGGCCACTATCACCGAACAAAGTCCGGCGCGATCGACCTGGCATCCGCACGCCTGAGCTGGGACGACGGTCCGGTCGCCACCTTTGCGGCTTCGTATCTGACGCCCGCCGGCATGCCACCTCGCGGCTTTGACCGGATGGAAGTTTTCGGCGACGGCTGGGCTTCACGAATCAATCCAAATCCTCGCCCGATCGAACTATGGAGCGAGCACGCCGAATGGCCGATGGCTCTGGAAATCCGAGCCGACTCCAACGGTGCCAGCGGCATGATGGCCGAAGAACAACGCTGCTTCTGCCGAGTCGTCCGCGGCCTGCAACCCGTCCCCGTCGGAGCCACCTTCGCCGACGCCATTCAGGTTCAACAATGGATGGACTGTCTGCACCACGCTGCAGCACAGAATCGAGCGTGATTGGCGACGACGAAACCCTCACCGGCAGCTCCGTCCAGAAGACTGATGCCCCACCGTTCGCGAACAAAGTTGAATTGTTGACGAATAGTTCAGGTTTCGGCATGCTGCTTGCTGGTGTCGTTTGTTGCGTAAGTCAGCCTGATTAAACGACAGATAGTCACTAATAATTCCGTTGCACGACCTCAGTCACACATGAATTCCGTTTTCGTACTCCATCACGTTCGCGCTGACGATGAGTACGGCGACGACGCCAAACTGATTGGCGTGTACCAATCTCGCAGTGCCGCCGATGCTGCGATTGCACGACTGTCGGATCAACCCGGCTTCCGTGACCACCCAGCGGGATTCACGGTCGACGAATACCCGCTCGACAAAGACCATTGGACTGAAGGCTTCGGAATCGCGGATGATTGATGCGGTGGCGCGGACGGCTTGCATGGGTTTCCCGATAGAGCGTTTTTCCGCAGCTCAACGGTCGTGCAACATGGTTTTTACGCTGAGGCCCTTCGGGCACACCTTCCTTTTTTGTCAACGCGGGCTGGCCTTGGTACAATTCTCGTAGTTCAGGCATCGTCCGCTTCGTTCAGGGCGGTGTCGTAAAAACCTTCCGTTGGCCGACCGAGTACATGCCATTGAAGTCTGGCTGTGTCGCGGAGCGACAAAATGCTTCATCGTGTGGGTGCGATCGTAAACTCAACGTCCAGCTTCATTGCATGCTGAGGACGCGGCTGCCTGAGCCTTCGGCACCCAACCGCAAGTGGTCCACCCTGCGATGTGAGCTCGCGATGGTCAATTCTTGAGAACAGGCTTTTCATTCGTCTTTAGAAAATGTTCGAAGAACGAATAGATGATTTCGTTTGATTCGTCGTTGGGTGAATGATCGGGGCGGTTGGTCATGGCGACTCGGTTTTTGTGGCCAAGGATTCGGTTGATTTCGATCGAATGGTTCAGCGGTTCCCAACGGTGCGGGCCGTCTTCGGAGCCTCCGGAAACCAGGAACGGGCGAGGAGCCATCAAGGCGTGTAACTCGTGCAGGTCGTGGCCGGCGGTAGTGAGTTTTGGATAGAGACCGTGGGCCGGGTTTTCTTCGGTGATAAGTCCTCGTTTGCGCCACGGTTTCGGGTGGTAGCCGAGGTACCAGGGTTCCCAATAGTTGACGCTGCCTCGCGCTTCGTCAAAGACGATGCCCGGATCAGACCATGCGGCGCACGCGAACTTGTCGAACAGGCACGAGGCGAACATTGCCCATTTGCCGCCGAAAGAATGTCCGACGATACCGATCCGCTTTGAGTCGACTTCCGGCCGGCTGGCCAGCACGTGCCAGGCATTCGCCGCCGCGCAGCCAAGCATCGACAGCGGTGCGACTTTCGCGTCTTCGATACTCGGATAGTAAAGCGCGTAAGTTCGAGCGGCGCTGGCTTCGGTGGTTCCGATCGAAAGTGCGACGAAACCTCGTCGAGCCAACTGCAGCGCGAAGTCGCGATTCGGATTGCCGATCCCGATGGCCGTTTCAGGATCGTAGAACACGGTCACGACGGCCGGGTGAGGGCCTTCGCCGTCGGGGATCAACAGGTAGCCTGTCGTCTTTTCGTTGGGCGTCCACAGAAAACGGATTTGATGCTGCGTGAAGTTTTCACGAAGTTTCGATTCGAGAATCTCGACCTGCGGTTCGGTAATCAGCGGCGGCCATTTTCCGAGCAGACCTTCCCACTCGGAAAGGATGTCCGCTCGACGGCGTTTCCAGTCAGAAGATGTTGTGACCGTCGTCCCGTCCGCAAACTTCAGCGGTGATGAGTACGTGCCGGTTTTGCCTTGCCACTCCGGCGGAGGAGTGATGTACGGCTTGATCTTCTCCCAAGGGCGATCTGTCGTCGCCGGATTCGCTGCCTGATTCGATTTCGTCGGCTGATCCTGCGCGGAGATCAGCGAAGCCATCAGCATTACTGGTAAGATGAAGAGTCGTTTCATAGGTAGGCCTCAAAGGTGGAGTGTCAAGACGCACTCTACTTCACTCAAATGTCTAACGAGGATGGTGATGCCGAGTCTATCGACGGCGTTGACTGTGCTTTCAAGTGCTTGGCCTTGATTGACGCATCGGCTCTATTCTCTGAACAAACTGCAGCTCTGCAACGTCGTATTGACTCATGAACGTTGGTTCTGATTGGCAAGATCTCCAACTCGGATTTGCTGCGTGGGTTCGCAAGTATTGCCGCGGCTAACATTGTTTAAGAGTTTCTCAATCACGAGCCTGGCGGATCGGCTGAAATGCCAGGCAGCCGCAGCACCAGTTGTCGTTGATGTGGCAATTCGGAATCAGCTTGTAGAGTTCGGCGTCAGCGTCGATGGTCACTGTCGATCCTTCGAAGCTGAGGCTTTCCAGGTTCAACAGGCCACGAAAATGGACCAGGCCGGCGTCCATAATCCTCGTGTTCTGCATGACTAAACTCCGAGACTTTCGACGCGTTGCAGATGAGCCAGTCCGGCGTTCGCCAGGAGCGATCCACCGTCTGATGGGCCACCCTGCGCCACTTCTCATTCATATCCGGGTGGCCGTGTTTGCTTGCAAACAGGGTCGTGAAACGACAGGATGTCTTCGTTTCGGATCCGACACAGCACCTACTGGTTACCTCTCGCGGCTTCGCCGCACTGGTTGCAAGCAACCCGTGCCAACCAAGTAGGATGAGTGATCAGCAGGAATCAACCAGTGTCACCCGCGGCCATTACGATGAAACGGTCTGTGCTGACGCACCCAGACAATACTCTGGGATTGCCAGGGCCATCCGCCCAACGTTCAAGGGTGACACAGCCAGCATGGCTGTGTCGCGCAGCGACACGATGTTTCATCATGCGGATGCGATTCAGACCGAATGGTTCAATCTTCATCAAGGGCTGAGGATGAGTCCTCTTGTGCGTCAGCACAAGAGGTGCTGCCTGGTGCTAACGAAAGTTCGAGCCCTTTGACTCTTGTGGCGGCGGCACTCAGGCGACTCGAAACGAGTGTCTGAGCCACCCGCCGAACGGATCGACGATCTGACGCACCAGGATCTGATCATCGTGCAAGTCTTCGTCAGGCCAGCACGCCTTTGACGAGTTCGCCTTCGATGTCGGTCAGGCGGAAGTCGCGGCCCTGGTAACGATACGTCAGCCGAGTGTGGTCGACGCCGAGCAGGTGCATGATTGTGGCGTTCAGATCGTGAACGTGGACGGGCTTGTCGACGATGTTGTAGCAGTAGTCGTCGGTCTCGCCGTACGTCGTGCCAGTTTTAATTCCGGCTCCAGCCATCAACACGGAGAAGCATCGCGGGTGATGGTCTCTTCCGTAGTTCGTCATGGACAGGCCGCCCTGCGAGTACACTGTCCGGCCAAACTCGCCGCCCCACACAATGAGCGTATCCTTGAGCAGGTGTCGCTGTTTCAGATCGTTAATCAACGCGGCCGTCGCCTGGTCGGTGTCGCGGCACTGGCCTTTCAACGCGGCGGGTAGTCCGCCGTGATGATCCCAACCCATGTGGAACAACTGGACGAACCGCACATCGCGTTCCGCCAGACGCCGAGCCAGCAGACAATTCGACGCGTAAGAACCCGACCGAGTCACATCCGGACCGTACTCATCCAGCACGTGTTTCGGTTCGTCGGAAACGTCGAGCAAATCCGGAACGCTCGCCTGCATCCGACCCGACATTTCGTACTGAGCGATTCGAGTCTGAATCTCGGGATCGCCAACCTGTTCGAAGCGTTTGCCATTAAGAGCCGCCAGCCGATCCAGCGTGCTGCGTCGAGTCTCACGGTCTACGCCCGGAGGATTCGACAAGTACAAAACGGGGTCGCCGATATTTCGAAACTTGACGCCCTGATGTTCCGCCGGCAGAAATCCCGCACCCCACAGCCGGTCGTAAAGAGGCTGATCGTTCGGACGTCCGCTGCCGAATGACGTGAGAACCACGTAAGCAGGCAGATCCTGATTGACACTGCCCAAGCCGTAACTCGCCCACGCGCCGATGCTCGGTCGACCAGCCAGTTGATTGCCGGTTTGAAAAAATGTAATCGCTGGATCGTGATTGATCGCTTCGGTGTGCATGGTGCGGATCATGCAGAAGTCGTCGGCGACTTTGGCCATGTGCGGCATCAACTCGCTGAGCCACATCCCGCTTTCGCCATGCTGAGCGAACTTGAAGATCGACGGCGCCACCGGAAACTTCTTCTGCCCGGAAGTCATCGTCGTCAGACGCTGCCCCTTGCGGATCGAAGCGGGCAGGTCCTCGTTGTAGTGTTCCTTGAGCTGGGGCTTTGGATCGAACAGATCCATTTGAGACGGTGCACCGGATTGAAAGAGGTAAATAATCCGCTTCGCCTTCGGAGCAAAGTGCGGCAATCCCGGCAGCCCGGAATGAGCCAGGGGAGCCGCCGAAAGTTGACCGTCGCCTTGAAGCATGGTCGCCAGCGCGGCGGCGCCCATCACCTTTGACGAATTGCCGAGGAAAACACGTCGATTTAACGCGTCCTGGAGAGCAAGTTCTGATCCGTTATTCATGACAGGCCTCAATTCTTTGCGGTTTCAACCAACCCTGTGTGCCACTGGCTCTGCCAGTGCGATTTCACGAATTGCCGATGTGAGACCTATGTCGAAACACTGGCAGAGCCAGTGGCACACCGCAAACTCAGCAGCGGCGTTATTCGCGAGTGACAACTTCATCAAGATTCAACAGGACGTTCGCCGTCATGGTCCACGCAGCCAGTTCAGCTTTATCGATCGTTTTCGACGACACAGCATCCCCGAACGCAAGCAGACGTTCCGCACTGGGACCCTCAGCAGAAAACCGAGCCCGGTCCGTCTTCAAGCCTTCTTCCAGAATCTGAAGCTCGTCAACCGACGGCTTGCGAGCGGTGACCAGTCGGAATCCGAATTCCAGACGCTCCTGGTAAGTCGCTCCGCCTTCGGTCAGAATTCGTTCCGCAAGGCGGCGAGCGGCTTCGACAAACGTGACTTCGTTCAGCAGCGAAAGTGCCTGCAGCGGCGTGTTGGTTCTCGATCTTTTGACCGTGCAGATCTCGCGGTTCGGCGCGTCAAAAAGAAGCATCGACGGGGGTGCCGCCGTTCGCTTCCAGATCGTGTACATCGTTCGGCGGTAAAGTCCTTCGCCGGCCTCGTGTTTGTAGTTTCGAAGGTTGCCGTACTTGCTGGTTTCATCCCAGACTCCTGCCGGCATGTAAGGCCGCACGCTGGGCCCTCCAATTCGAGGAGCGAGCAACCCGCTGACCGCCAGAGCCTGGTCACGAATCACTTCACCCGGCAACCGAAAGCGAGGTGCTCGCCACAGAAGTCGATTCTGCGAATCAATCGTCGTGCCGGCGTTAAACGATGCCGCATCGACCAGGCTGCCTGACGACTGCCGATACGTCGCGCTGGTGACGATCAGTTTCTGAAACGCCTTCATGTCCCAGGCACTGGCCTCAACGCCGGCGACACTTTGAGAAACAGTCGGCTCCATGAACTCAGCAGCCAGCCAGTCGAGAAGTTTCGGATGACTTGGGTACTCAGATTGCGAGCCAAAATTCTCACTCGTCTTAACAAGACCCATGCCGAAGAAGCGTTCCCATTCACGGTTCACCCAGACGCGAGCGGTCAGCGGGTTGTCGCGATCGACCATCCACTGAGCCAGCCCGAGTCGATTCATCGGAGCCCCTTCGGGCATCGCAGGCAGCACGGCCGGTACACCACGAACGACCTTGTCACCCGGCTTGTCGTACTCGCCACGTTTCAGAATGAACGCGTCTCGCGCGGTCGTTTCCCGCATGACCATCGTGCCTGGCAGGCTCTTTGAGAAATCGCTGACACGCTTCTTTGCCTGCACGAGAGCAGCGTCAGCTTTTCTCAATTCGCTCGGCACTTTCTCCCGAAAATACTTCTGCAACGCCTGCTTCTCTTTCGGTTTCCGCTTGTCGGACGCAACTGCCAAAGCATCCCGGATTTCCTTTGGGACCGTTGTGCCGTCGAGACTTAACGTCTCGGGACTCAACTGTGAGACAGAAATTCTGAAGCGACCGATGTTGTGTTGCGAAAGCGCTTCGTGATGCAGCTTCACCGTGAGCGTCGCGTCTGCCGGAACAGTCACCAGTGAATCAAACGCGAAGAGTGCCTTGCGAGGTTCTTTCTTCGTTGGGCCGTCGACCGCCCAGCCTTTCGATGCGTTTCCATCGTTGACCATCGCGATCGACCAGTTGTTCTGCGAATAGTCAGCGACCGGTTTCCGAAGCTTCACCACAAGCGGTTTCTTCAGAGACGGAGCGGAAATCGTGGCTTCCACTTTTGTCAGGACAAAGTTGCCATTTGGGTACCTGCCAAGACTCTTTTCCGGAAGGCTCGCGTCGGGAAAACACTCCAGCAAAAATCCGCCAAGAGCACCTTCTGCGACGGGTGAGGTGTGCGAGTAAACGTCTTTGTCTGCGTTAGGACCGCTCGCCAGCCAGCTACCATCCTTCTGTTGCTCAAACGCGGCGCCGCCGCTGGATGTGACTTTCTCGGTAACAAGCTGCTGCCAGATTTCATCTTCGGATTCAAGCTGCTTCCGAAAACCAAGCTCCCATTCCGCGATCAGTTCAGGCAAGCGATCGGCGAGTGACCTCACGTTGTCTTCCGCGTCACGTGCCTGGTCATTCAGCTTCGCCAGCTCAGCGTCCTGCTCAGGAGTCGACACTGAAATCGTCGGCTCTGTGTTGTCACCGTTTTTGCCGTTGGGCGCGAGCACTCCGGATTCATCGTTCGAATTAAAAAACGCGAAAATCTGATAGAACTCGCGTTGCGAAATCGGGTCGTACTTGTGGTCGTGACACCGGCAACAATTGAACGTCAGCCCGAGCCACGTCAGGCCGGTTGTCTCAACGCGATCGATGACCGATTCGACAAACCACTCTTCAACGATGCGCCCACCTTCGCCGTTGAGCCGATGGTTGCGGTTGAAACCGGTGGCAATGATCTGGTCGCGAGTCGCATCTGGCAGCAGGTCGCCAGCTATCTGCTCGATCGTGAATTGATCGAACGGCAGATTTCGGTTGTAAGCGTTGATCGTCCAGTCACGCCAGGCCCACATGTCTCGACTGCCGTCGCTCTGGTAACCGTTGCTGTCCGCGTAGCGAGCATAGTCCAGCCAGTTCAGCGCCATCCGTTCGCCGTAGTGTGGCGAACTCAGCAGACGATCAACGACCTTTTCGTAGGCATCAGAAGATTGATCGGCTTGGAAAGCATCGATCTCAGCGGGAGTCGGCGGCAGTCCAGTCAGGTCGAGCGAAACTCGACGAATCAGCGTCTCGCGACTGGCCGGTAGCGACGGTTGAAGCCCGGCCTTCTTCAGGCGTGCTTCGATGAACCGGTCAATCGGATTCTTTGACTTCGTGAATCCCGGATTTTTCGAATCGCCGCTGATTTTCGGCGTGGCCGGGCGAACGACCGTTTCAAACGCCCAGTGACCTTCGTACTCGGCGCCTTCCGAAATCCAGCGTTTCAGAATCTCAATCTGAGCCGGCGAAATCGACTTGCCCGAATCACGCGGCGGCATCGCCACCGACTCATCGTTAGACGTGATTCGCTTGACCAGTTCACTGGCGGCGAGGTTTCCGGGCACGATGGCAATTCCACCAGAGTCGGACTTTGCGAGCGCCGAGTCTCGCTGATCAAATCGCAATCCTGCCTGACGCTGCTGGTCGTCCGGCCCGTGGCAGTGGAAACAGGCGTCCGAAAGAATCGGCCGAACGTCCCGGTTGAACGAAACGGTTTGATCATCGGCCGGCGAGGAGGACACACAAAGCGTCAGCATCAGCAGGCTTGAACAGCATCGTGACAGAAGCATGCGCATCGATATCTCAAACTCGAAAGAAGCTTCGTTTAAGTTCGCCGCAAGCAAAATCGGCCCGGCGAACGTTCAAGCATTCGTTTTACTGAATCTTCACCCTGGAAGAAACAGCCCGAGGAGAATCCTGCCGCATCGTTAGCATCGTGCTGGAAATAAGTTTCCGATACC
This sequence comes from uncultured Planctomyces sp., assembly GCA_937899075.1. Taxonomy (GTDB): domain Bacteria; phylum Planctomycetota; class Planctomycetia; order Planctomycetales; family Planctomycetaceae; genus JABMPE01. Next base: position 21,197 of record CALDJX010000230.1, read on the forward strand.
AGCACGAAGCGCCAGCGAGTGAATACTCCAAATTCACTCGCTCGCGCTTCGTGCTGGTATGAAATCGGGAAGTTATTCTGGACACGATGCTTAGTCGTCAGTTGCCGGTCGGCGACGGCTTTGCTTCTTAGCAGATTGCTCTTTCTTGTCGTTCAGACGGCGCTGGACAGAACCCTTCGTTCGACGCGTCGGTCTTCGCGTCCGAGGGGCGACGGCGACCTCAAGCAGCAGTTCCCGAAGCTTCTCCAAACAGTCCGCGACGTTGCGGCCCTGATCGCGGTACCGCTGACTGGTCATGACAAAGTCGCCCTCTTTGGTCATGCGTCGGTGGTACTTCGCTCGAAATCTGGCAAACACACCCGGAGGCAACGTCGGTGACCTGGTCACGTCCCACCGCAAAGTGACTTTCGAATTCACTTTGTTGACGTTCTGTCCGCCGGGGCCGCCGCTGCGCGCAAACGTAAAGTCAAACTCGGTGTATGGGATCGAGATTCGATCGTTAACACGCAACATCACAGCTTCTCCCGGGGTTCTCACATCCTCGAACAAATTGACTCGGAATAGTCAGCCGCAGATACGCGCTGATGGACGCAGATCGTTACTTCGAATCTGCGTCCATCGGCGAAAATCTGCGGCAAAACCTGACACAAGCAATTGGCTTGCCGGCAGTACGCAACCTATTTCAAAAACACAAACTCTTTGACGTTGAACAGGACATGACACAGATCTTTCCAGACTCTTACGTCCGTCTCCCAGTTGGCTGTCGCCTCGTAGGCCTCTGCCTGAATCTTTAGAAACTCGACGCCGTCCTGAATTTCATGGTCGGACGCGGGTCTTGCGAAACCGGCTTCATAGAGCGAGTTGATCCGAGCCTCCGCCGACCCGTGATTCTCTGCCAGGGTTCGCTTTGCCCAAAGTTCGGCCTGCTGAACAACGAACGGATCGTTCATCAGAATGAGTGCCTGCGCCGGAACGTTCGACTGCGTGCGACGGCCGATCGTCGTGAACGGAATTGGCGTGTCAAAAGCCAGCATCATCGGAGGCAGAAAATTTCGATTCACCGACGTGTAAATGCTGCGTCGACCGTTGCCGTCAAGCGGACCGGTTCCGGGGCGACCTCGCCCCTGCATGAACGCCGTCAAGTAGACGGCGACAGGATTGCCGTACAACGTTCGATCGATTCTGCCGGACACGGTCAGCATGGCGTCGCGAATTGCCTCTCCCTCGAGCCGACGAATCGGCATGCGATGCCACCACAGATTCTGCGGATCCGAATCGGCGTATGCGGGATTTACTTTGCTGTCCATCTGGTAGGTTCGAGTCAGCATCAACGAGCGGATCAACTTCTTGATCGACCAGCCACCTTCGACAAACTGAATCGCCAGGTGATCAAGCATTTCCGGATGCGTGGGCCGCTGACCGAGTACTCCAAAGTTGTCGGTCGATGCCACGATGCCTCGGCCAAACAAGTGATGCCAGATTCGGTTGACCACCACACGAGCGGGAAACGGGTTGGACGGATCGAGCAATCGTTCTGCCAGTTCAAGACGCCCGCTTCCCGACATCAACCGTTTCTGATCCTCGCCCGAAATCGCCGTCAGCAAACGTCGAGGCACGACTTCGCCGAGGTTCTTATGGCTGCCTCGAATAAAAACATGCTCGTCCTCACTGAACCCGTCGACCGATGCGAGGACGTATCCAGGAGCCGGAATACCCGACTCAATCACTGCCGCTTCGGTCTTCAATTTTTTCAGCGTTTCGTCGTCCTTACCGAATGAGATGAGGTCGTTCGCCATCGCCCATGCCAGGGCATCGTTCGTTTGAGAAGGCGAACCGGCGATCGCGTCGCGGCGTTCTGAAGTCACAATCTGTTCGGCAAACGACCGACTCGCCGCTTCAACCGAGGCGGGCTTCGATTTGGTGAGTGCGATGTTGGCAGGCGAAACGGGTTCGGCCGTTCGCTGACCTGGATCCGCCAGCCGAACATCATCCAGCACGACCCAGCCGTCGCCCTCATCGTAGATTTCGATGTGGACCCGATGCCCGACAAAGTTGGCAACGTCACCGCCCTGCCTCGCCCAGTGCATGCGAGGATTTTTGACGTCGAATTTGCATCCGCGGAAAAGCAACGCGCTGTATTCATCCATTAAGTAGCCATCGATGATCAGCCTGACGGTGATATTCTCGCCGGCAATCCGGTACAGCAGATTTGGCTTCGTGAGGGTGAACGTCGGAGACCTCAGCACGCCTCGCGGTTTCTTACCGAGTCGCGCACTCGAATAGCGACCTTCCGGCGCCCCCGACGCTCTCAGCAGCGACGGCAAATCTGACACCTTCTTCTGGTCAAACGCCCACCCGGTCGCTGCCCAGTCTCGCAAGGTCCCGCTGGATTCTCCGACCGAGGAATCAACTCGTACGGTATCGATCGACGTCGTTTGAGCGAGAAATTCATCCCATGCTGCAGTGTCGTTTTTAACTCTCGCGGCGGCGGACGCAGTGGCCTTTTCCTGGGACTGTTTCGATGCTTCTGCGTTTGAACGGGCATCGCCGATTGATGATTGGGCAAGCTGTTTCCACGCCCAGGCCGGGTGCTGTGATGCCGCGACGGTCTCATCCGACAGAGCGGTCACCCAACGAAGCAGCATGTCAGCATCAAGTTGCCGTTCCCGGGCTACGACCTCGACGGGACGCTTGGTCGAGATCACGTTCTCCGCATCGGTGAAGACAAACTGGTCGACATTAATATGTCCCCAGCCTCCCTTTTTCTGATCGACAATCTGCAGGACGGCACGTTTACTGACGAACTCAGAGACATCCCATTCGTGTGGATCGAGTTGCTCACGATTTTTCCCGACAGCTGTTCGAACAACTTTCTTATCGACAAGCAGATTGACGCAAGTCTTGCCTTTGAAGTTGCCTCCACCGATCAGAAATCGAATGACGTTTCTTTCGATCGTGAATTCCGGCGACGTCAGCGTTCCCGTCAGGTTGTCGTTGGCAGCGTACGAATTCACCAGCTTCTTCCCAGCGAAGCCTGACACCGGCTGCTGGTTGGAAAATGCCGCAACGGTGGGGCCGCTGGCAAACGCTTTTCCTTCGGCTTCCCACGGTGCAAAGTCGTCGCCTTCGAATTCAGCAAAGACTATATCCGGACGCTGTTTTCCCGATCGTCCATCATCGTCGCCGGGCTGAGGTTCTCCAAAAAGCACATCGGCGGCACCAAGCAGTAGCGACGTCACTCGTTGAGTGTGTTGGTCCTGCTCCGTCTCCAACGACGTTCGAATTATTTCGTCAGCCTTCGCTCGAAGGGCTCGAAGTCTGCTGATCGACGATTCAATTCGACCATTCGGATCCTGATAAGCGTACTGGCGATGGGAACTCTGCATGAAGCCGGCGAGAGCGTAATAGTCCGCCGTTGAAATCGCGTCGAACTTGTGGTCGTGACATCTTGCGCACGCGACGGTCAGCCCGAGAAATGTCTTCGAGAAAACGTCAAGTTGGTTGTCGATGCTGGAGGCTTCTTCGCCTTTCACGTCGACCGGTGCGTGCTTCAGTTCGCCGAGCCACCAGAAGCCAGTGCCCAGAATCGATTCGTTGGTCTGGTCGGCCGGGTTCCGTCGCGGATTCTTCAACAGGTCGCCAGCGATGTGCTCGGTCACGAACTTGTCGTACGGCAGGTCGTCGTTGAACGCTCGGATGACGTAGTCGCGGTAGTGGTGAGCGTATTTCAGTTTGTAGTCAAACTCGTGCCCGAGCGATTCGGCATACCGGACCAGGTCGAGCCAGTGCCGCCCCCAGCGTTCGCCAAAATGCGGCGACTTCAGCAGTCGATCCACGACTTTCTCGAACGCGACAGGAGTCGGTGCCGAGTCGTCCAGAAACTGCTTGACTTCATCCGGCGATGGCGGCAGGCCGATGACGTCAAAATACGCTCGGCGGATGAGTGTTCTTCGATCCGCGTCCTCGGCCGGTTTGAGTCCATGCTGATCAAGCTTCGCCATGATGAAATGGTCAGTCGCGGATGCCGGCCAGCTGACTTGCGAAACCTTGGGCGCGTCGACAGCCTTGATCGGCTGCCAGGCCCAGTGAGCCTGCCGCCGCGCATCGAGTGGAAACTTTTCCTCGACGACGTCAACGGTCAGGCCATCCTCTGACCAGGGCAGTCCCAGCTCGACCCACTTCTTGAAAATGGCGATCTCGCCAGCGGGCAGTTTGCCCTTCGGAGGCATTTCGAACGATTCGTAATTGACCGCCTCGATGAGCAGACTCTCGGCCGCCTTACCGGGAATCGCCGACGCACCTGAATCGCCGCCTTTCAACACGAGCGGCCGAGCGTCGAGACGCAGTCCGCCTTCCAGTCGCTTGGAATCTTTGGAGTGGCACTCGAAGCAGCGAGCCTTCAGCAGCGGTTGAACTTTCTGCTGAAAAAACTCAACGGCTTCGGGAGCGAACGACGGCGTTTTTCGCTCGGCCGCCGGCTTTTCATCAGCAGCGGAAGCAATCTGCCAGCTCGAAAGCAGGCACGCCGCAACTGCCAGAAGAATTCTTCCGTTTCGGTTCCGGTGAAGAGGGCATCGTCGCGACATCAGTGCAGGCTCCCGATCCATGTTTCCATGTTAAACGGCAATGAGGGGTTAAACAGCAATGAGGGATTTGCCTGAATCTTATGCGAGGTGCCACTCAATCAGAAACAGACGCGACCTTTGGCGGTCAAGCGGTCGATGCGAAAGAACTCGGAGACTGCACAGCCGACAGCGGGGACCTTCAGCGAGTTCGTCACGCCGGCAATTTCGAACAGGGTGGAATATGGCTGAACTGACAGACGAATTGATCGACCAGATCTTTGAAGGATGCCGTTCAAACATCGGCGATCTGACGCAATCGCTCGGCACGAACCTGAGCGGCGAATTCCAACTCGAGCCGGGTGAAGAAACCAAAGGTTCGGAAGCGATCGTCGCGAAAGTCTCTGAGAAACCTGGCATCGTCGTCACGCTGAAGTACGACGGGTTCGGCATCCTCTGCCTGATCCCGGAAGACCTGCCGATTCCCGATTGGTACAAAAGTCCGAACGACTCTCAGGCCGCTCAGCTTCAGACACTGCCCATGGAATGGTCCGTCGGAATGGTGCCGATGGAACTGGAGGCGGTCGAAGAAAAGACCATCACCTGCGAGAACCTGCGTGCCCACCTCGAGGCCAGCCAGCCGACAGAAACGGCTCGGATGCTCGAACTGTCTGCGACCGTTGCCGGAGGGAAAACTTCGGCAACGATCCACCTGGTGATGCCAGTCGCCAATCCGATCATGGAACAGGCAACTGACGACTCAGCCGGCGCGGACGCCGCATCGGCCACCGACTCTGCGGCCAGCGACTCCGAGACAGGCGACGCTGAGTCTTCCGCTGCCGCGTCCAAGCCTGCGTCTCCCGCCGCCGCACCCGAGCCGGAACCCGCTCCGCTGGATCCGGCACTTGCCAAACGGGTGGCAAGAATCAACAAAGTCCCGGTCAACGTCATCGTACGGATCGCCGAACGAAAGCTGGAACTGGAGCAGTTGCGTCGAATCGCTCCCGGAGCGTTACTGATGTTTGACAAGCCGTACGATTCGCCGCTCGACGTTTATGTCGACAATCGGCTCTACTGTCGGGGCGAAGCCGTCAAGATCGGTGAAACGTTCGGCATCAAAATCAGCGAGTGCAACGCTCAGATCATTCGCGAGAAGAAGGTTCACCAGGTATAAGGTGGTTCGACCGTTCGCCCCTTTTCCTGCCATCTGATTCTGCGTTTCCTGCCATGAGCCCACCGGCTGATCCTTCGCCCCACCCGACTCGCCGCAACATTGTCTGGCTGACCCTGCAGTACATGATGCGGGTCGTCTTTATGTTCTGGCTGAGATTCCAGGCACGCGGTCTTGAGAACCTGCCCAAAACCGGCGGCGGCCTCGTACTGATCAACCATCAAAGCTTTCTTGACCCGCCACTCGTCGGCGTGGCGTTGCAACGTCCAGTCAGCTACCTCGCGCGAGACTCGCTGTTTCGCGTGCCGGTCATCGGTTGGGTTCTTCGCAACACCTATGTGATGCCGATTAACCGTGACGCTCCCGGCACGGCTTCGATCCGCACGGCTCTACAACGAATGAACGACGGATTCCTGGTCGGCCTGTTTCCCGAAGGAACTCGGAGCCTCGACGGCAAGGTTGGCGAATTCAAACCCGGTTTCATCTCGCTGATTCGCCGAGCCAAAGTGCCGGTCTACCCGGTTGGCATCGCCGGAGCCCACGAAGCCATGCCGCGCGGTGGCGTCCGCTTCTGGCCTCAGAAAGTTCGAGTCGTTTACGGAAAGCCGCTGTGCCCGGAAGAAGTTTCACGACTGAGTGCGAAAGGCCACGAAGACGAACTGGTTGCCTTCGTCAGGTCCGCAGTCGAAGCCTGCCAGGCAGAAGCTCAAGCCTGGCGTGACGGCAAGAGCACGTAGTCATAGCAGACGGAAACTTGCTGGGTGTGACGTTGCACCCATCGGATCCGTCATTCCCGCGCAGGCGGGAACCCAGTTTTCTTTCCGCGCTGGCTGGGTTCCCGCCTGCGCGGGAATGACGGGTAAGGCAGCGCTGCATCGTGGCCCTCGTCGGTGCTAACAAAACTGAATTGCGGTCCAGAACTACGACAGCCGATCCAGACAAGTCGGATCGTTGTGATCAATGACCGGCAGACCGTCGATCGGGAACAGGTGGTTGTATTTCAAACCGGTGCCCGTGTTGAACAGCACGACTTTCTCTTCGGGTTTGATCCAGCCGCTTTCGAGCAATTGCTGCGCGGCCTTCCAGACGGCTCCGCCTTCCGGGCAGGCGTAGACTCCCTGGTGAGCCGACATTTCTTTGACGCCTTCCAGCAATGCTTCGTCCGAAACGCTGACGGCTGTGCCGCCGCTTTCACGCAAGGCTCGGATCATCAGAAAGTCGCCGACAGCGATGGGGACGCGCAGTCCGGCGGCGCAGGTGGCGGCGTTCTCAAATAACGGAGCGTGTTCCTCGCCGGCTTCGAACGCTTTGACGATCGGTGAGCAATCTTCCGCCTGCACGACGACCATGCGAGGCCGTTCCGAGCCGATCCAGCCGAGCTTTTCCATTTCGTCGAACGCCTTCCACATGCCGATCAGGCCGGTGCCGCCACCAGTCGGGTAAAGAATAACGTCCGGAAGTTGCAGCTCCGTCGTGCCTGCGTGATCGGCGAAGTCGAAGGCCAGTTCGTAGCCCATTGTCTTTTTGCCTTCGATGCGGAAGGGCTCTTTCAGAGTCGACAGGTCGAACCAGCTGAATCGATCTTTCCCCTGCTTGACAAGTTTTCCGCAGTCGCTGATCAGACCGTTGACCAGGTTGACGTTCGCGTTGCCGACGACGGATTCGATGATGTTCGCGGGCGGCGTGTCTTCGGGCATGAAGATGACGCACTCCATGCCGGCTCGCGCGGAGTAGTACGTCGCCGCTCCCGCCGCGTTTCCGGCGGATGGCAAAGCGACGGTCGTAACTCCGAGCGACTTCGCTCGGGTGATCGCCGCAGACATCCCTCGCGCTTTGAAGCTGCCCGTCGGGTTAAACGATTCGTCTTTGATAAACAGATTGTCGAACGGTTCGAACGGGCCCGTCCGATTGCACGTCAACAGCGGAGTCAGACCTTCGCCCAGCGACACAGCTTCCGATGGATCGTTGACGGGCAGCACGTCCCAGAACTTCCACATCGACCGGATCGTTCTTTTGCGAACAGCGTCCGGGGTGAACGTCGACTTGATCGAATCCAGATCGTAGAGAGCGAGCAAAGGCTTCTGGCACTCAGTGCAAAGATTCTGTAGCTGGTCAACGGCGTGGTCAGTTCCGCACATGGCGCAAGTCAGTGAGGTATGCATAGTCGGCTTCTGTGAATGAGTTGGGGTTGCCTTTGTGTGCCACTGGCTCCGCCAGTGCGAAACTGCCTCAAGTTCAAAAGGCGATTGCACTGGCGGAGCCAGTGGCACACTTATCGCGTCGTTCATCAGGCATTTCGTACCACCTGCCCAAGGTAGTCGAGGACGCCGTGAGTATCGACCGAATCGATGACGTCGATGTTGTTCTGCCAGCGCTCGATGCCGCGCTGATCAAAGACCGTCGCTCCGCGAGTCAGCTCACCCTGCTGCTCGATGGCGAGCGACATGGTTTGCGACGTGAAATGTCGCGGCTCGGCGATCGACGCCAGCG
>CALDJX010000231.1 GCA_937899075.1 uncultured Planctomyces sp.
GAATCTGCGAACCTTCGGGCTGTTTCACTTTGCCGACCAGACGGAAGCGCGTATTCGCAACGTGCGCTGGAGAGGTGACTGGCCAAAGCAGTTACCGTCGCTCGAAAGCCAGCAACTCGTTGACACGAGCCTGGACTTTCTGGATGAAAGCCGGTTGCAACTCACTGACCACTTTCACCATGACTTCCGCAAGGACCCACTTGCCGAACGTTTTGATCTTGTCGGTGACGGTTCAGGAATTGCGACCACAGAGATCGGCTTGCGTCAGGAGCTGATCGGCCACAGCGGCACCAAACAACTGAAGTCCGCCCTGAGAATCAGCGGTGACTTCGACATCATCGTCACATATCAGGATCTTGAGCAGATCATGTACGAGCCGTGCTGGGAACTGCGAACGGGCTTCTCCATTAACTTCGCCAGCGAAACCAGGAATGCCTGCGGTCTGTTTCGAAAGCTCGCGCGAAACAAGACCAATCGCCGTGTCGCCTTCGGGCATCGTTGGCAACCGCTCAATAGACCGGTTTCCGTGAGTGGCGAATACGTGGTTGAGGAATCAACGTCCGGTCGTCTCCGAATGGCCAGGCGAGGCGCAACGGTTTATGGGCTCTATGCTGAAGAGAATTCGCCCAACTTCAGGCTCATTGACAAACAGGAGGTGACGGACGCCCCGGTGGCAGTCCAGGGATTTTTTCTGACCTTAATGAGTGCGAAAACAGCATCCGTTGCCGCTACCTGGACCGCGTTGGATGTCCGAGCTGAACATCTCTCGGGCCTTCCGATGTCCGATCCGAAGCCAATCATCGAAGCGTTGAATACGCGTCGGGATTCACTGCCAGCTCGCAGTATTGAATTCGTGGATGTGCAGGGGGTTGCGGAAAAGTTTTGGATCGGCAACACCGGAACTCCCATCTTGACCGCGAAGCCTGACGACGGCCTTCGAATTACAAACACGGCTGGTGACGCCAGCGAGTCGTGCATCCTGGGCAACAAAGTTCCGTTTGGACCCGGAGTCGATGTTGAATTGAAACTCGACGTGCATCAGCTCGGCCATCCAGACAGCCTGTCAACGAAAAGCGAGATCGCGTTGAAGGTCTTCTTTGAGACGGCCATGCGAGACAACACCGGCCCGATCGAAGCGACTTTCATACTTCGACAGACGAGGGACGGAGCTCGGGATCTGATCACCCGAATCGTCTCGCTCAACGCTGCCAACAGAAAGCAGTATCAAGAAATGCTGGCCTTGCCGGTGAAATCGCCCGACGCATTTCGAACCGTCGTTCACGACGGCACGCTTTACTTTCTCTATTCAGAAGCCGGTTCCGACGAATACCGGATCGCCACGACAGCGCCCGTCATCGACAACTTGCCAGCAACGGGCGTCGAGCTGAAGTTCGTCGCCGACGGCAAAGACCACAAATCGGACCTCACGATAAAACAACTGATCGTCCACGAGTCGGAGAATCTCCGCGCGGACCTGAACGACTGAGTCGCATTCTCCATGAATCGGATTCCTACCAGTTTGATTTCCCGAGTCGACGTGGCAGGACCGCGTGCCATCACGCTCCCTCCGGGAGAGTCGGCCTCTCAGGGCAGGCGAGGGCTTTGGTGGCTTCTCGCGAAAGTCGTCTACTTCGCAGTTGCCTTTTGCTTTGTAATCAGCAACACCCATTCGCTGGCTAATGATCAGCTTGCACTAAGTGAAATCTTTGCGGAGCAGCACGTCGAGAACGTCGCCCTGGACGTTCATCGGCAGGCGATGAAAATGTCTCTTGAAGAGCGATACCGTTTTCTCTGTGACTGGGTCCTGCCTGGTGAAAATCATGACTCGTTGCGAATGAACGTCGGGTTCACTCAGACGAACCCCGGCCCGATTTCAGCGGACTACTCGATCATCGACTTCGAGGAAAACGCCCCCAAGAAGAACGACCCGCGCGCACGTCTGCCGTCTGGCGGCGAACTTGTTTCGCCGGTCTGGGACCTTGTGAATGCCGCGAAGCTGACTCAACAGTTGAGCGAGTTGCGAGAGCGGGTCGCGAAATGGAAGCCGGTCTTGCAGCAGGATGGTGAACTCAACCGAGCAGCGATGCTGACGCTGATTGACATCGCCGCGGCCGATGACACTTCCGCGGTGAAGAACTCTGAACAACTGTTGAAAGCTGCGAAGGGGAATCCTGCAAAGGCTGGTCCGACTTCGGCCGAGCTTCTGGTGTTTACTCATGGATTGAGAATTGACGCCTTGCGAGAAGCGGTCGCTGCCGGTTCCGAGCGTTATATCGCCTGGATGAATGCCGAGTTTTCTCGGTCACCTTTCCGCCGACACTTCAAATCGGTACGGAGTCAATTGCGGACATTCCAACGGGTGACGCTAAAGAAGGCTGCGGTTCCGTTGGACGTTCAACCGGTCAAACAATGGTCTGTCGTGAGTCGCAGCCAAGCGAAGTCCCGTGGGATGGGTTGTCCGATTTCGGAGTGGGATTATCAGCCAGGATTTGCCCAGAACGTGGCCAGTCACGACGAAGACTATCTCTACTTCCGAGTTCCGCTGCGGGGTAACTTCGAAGTTGAATGCGACGTGACGGGGTTTGGCTGGATGGACAGTCAATTGATGGTCGGCGGCCTGTGGGTCGCCCCCGTTTATACCCACACCGGTTACGACCTGGGCAACTTTCACATGGCCCAGCCGCGTGTCGATTTTTCTCCGCCGATGACTAAGACGAAAGAATGGATTCACTATCGAACCGTGGTCCGAGACCGCGTTATCTCGACTTATTTCAACGGTCGGTTAATGAGACAGGGAATGGTGACGCGCGAGCACGATCCCTGGCTGGCCATCCGCAGTTCACCTCGCCACGACGGGGCCGTCCGCAATCTGCGAATCACGGGGCAGCCGGTTGTTCCGGAGGAAATTCGCCTCTCCGTCGATCCAAACTTCGACGGGTGGGCGTCCTACTTTGACCACCGCGTCGGCGGATCAAACGACGAATGGCGGCAGGTTGGCCGAACCACTGCCGGCGGCGAGATCGTCGGCAGCCGCGCGGGCAGGCCGGGTAGTTTCGTTACAAGTCTGTTTAACGCTTTCAGCAACGCCGCTCAGAACCCTCAAAAAGAAACGAACATCCCGGCGCACAAAGAACGGCTGCTGCGATATCACCGGCCGATGCTTGAAGACGGGACCATCGACTACGACTTTTACTACTCTCCGGGAAACATTCTCACTCATCCCACGCTGGATCGGCTCGCGTTTCTGCTGACACCTGGCGGGGTGAGGATCCACTGGGTCACCGACGGCGAGCACGATCGATCAAACCTCAGCCCGACCAACGTTTTCGACGAGCCGGAGAATCGCCGCGGCCCCGAACAGTTGCCGCTGAAGACTGGCGACTGGAACCGTTTGCAGCTTCGATTAAGTGGCGACACCGTGACGTTGTCATTGAACGATCAACTTGTTTACGAGCGAGCGTTGGAACCGACGAACCAGCGAACGTTCGGGCTGTTTCACTTTGCGGATGAAACGCAGGCTCGAGTGCGAAACATTGTCTGGAGAGGCGACTGGCCGCGCGAGTTGCCGCCTCTTGCCGACCAGGAACTTGCCATTGACGATACCAGCTTTCTGGATCGCGGATCGGAGAATCTGTCGGCTGTCTTCGAGCATGACTTCGCAAAGGACGGCCTGCCGCCCGAGCAGTTTGTAATTCAACGCGGCGATCCGAAAGCTCATGTCAGACATGTGGAAGACGGCGTTCTAGCAACGCGGCCGGGGACTGGAGGGTACTGCAACGTAACCATCTCTCCCGCTTTGTCGGTTCATGGCGACTTTGACATCATCGCCTCGTATCGAAAGTTTCAGTCCACTGCGGTCAAAGGTGGAAATGGCACGGCCCTGCTGCTGACGATTCTCGACAACCCAACGGCCGACGAGCTGATCGTCTCCAGAAAACACCTTCATCACACGAACGGCACCCAGGAACACGTCTCACAGTGCTTTACCGTCAGTCGACATCCCGATGGCGAGCGACGTAACTATTTCGGTGGCGTTCCCATGGAAGAAACATCGGGTCGGCTGCGTCTATCGCGACGCGGCAACCAGGCATATTTCCTGACGGCTGAAGGAGATTCGCCGCATTTTCAGCTTCGCGGACAGCGTGAAGTGGCAACCGACGACATTCAGAATCAGGGCTTGCGATTGCTGACTCAGATTTACCAGAAGGGCGGAGAAGTCGGCGTTGTCTGGGACCACTTTCTCGTTCGGGCGGAGTCGCTCAACGGCCGAGCAGTCGAAGATTTCGATTCGCAACTTGTTGCGCGGAATGATGAGCGAGCGAAGCTGAAATCCAACTTCAACTTTGACCTTTCGAAGCAGTCGCCGCCCGAGGCTCTCTTTCACCGATGGACCGACCTGCGTCCATGGAAGAAAGAAGACGGAGGGCTGTCAATCATCGCACCGGGTAAGGAAGCGTGGACGTCCGCGGGAGGCTCGTTGCGGAAGTCGGTGACTGGAGACTTCGATATCTCTGTGACGTTCGACGCAAAGAAGCTCGACCGACCGATGACAGGCAAGCGTTGCTCGGTTTACTTGCAGCTTGAACTTTCAGACGAGGCCCGGACGCAGGTCAGTGCCATCTTCACCAACAACGACACCGGCGATACCGAGTTGATCGCGCAGGTGCGTGAGCACCTTGGCAAGGGCAAGTTCAATTATCGTCCACTCGGATCGATGAATTCCGGCAACGTGACGGCGCTGCGAATCACTCGGCGAGGCGAACGGTTGACGTTTCTGGCCTCACCAGAGGATTCGCCGCACGACCGGATCATCGGTTACCTGGATCGTCCTGCCACGTCGATTCCGGAATCCTGCATCCGATTCATGGTTCACACGGGAGACCCGAAACTCGAATCGCACGTTGTATGGAAATCGGTCGACGTTCGCGCGGACGGAATCTCGAAAACGGAGCCGGTAGTTCCCGAGCCGGCCCGACGCGGATTACTTGACTCGGCAATCGACTTTTTTTGGCGGTAGATAGCGTGCTTCCAGTTTGAACACGATCCCAGGCGACCGCTGCTTGTATTTCACAGCGAATTGAGAAGGCAACTTGATGGATAAGCAACAGCAAAACCACTCGGCGAGTTTCTTTCGGTACGAACTCGTCTGCCTGGCGGCGATGACCGGCGTGCCTGGGATGAGTTTGCCTGCCGTCGCTCAGACAGTCGTGACGCAGTCGCTGCAGGTTTCCCGAGCGAGTGGAGTTGCCACGCTGGAACATCTTCGCAATGCCGAGGTCGACAAAGCTCTGGATTCGCTGGGAACAGCCGCGGACGCGATCAAAAATCTTCACCCGACTGAAGATGAAGGAATTGCGGCGGCGGCGGGCGGATTATTTCGAGCGATGAATCAGCTTGATGAAGGAGAGCGGTTTGATCTTCTTTACAAGTGGACGATGCCGAATGACTCTCGAAAGACGGTACGGCTACTGACAACGGTCGTGCCTCAGGTTGCTCCTCCGAAAGCATTTGCTCGAATCATCGGCGAACGACCGCGAGACGAGACGTTTGCGGTTTCGTCCGTCGGCGATATTCGCGGGCTGTTCTGCAGCGGGTGGATACTGGTAAAAGCTGCGGACTCAATCGGAAGACTGCGACGCCTCACAACGGAACTGGAAAAACTCACCGAAGACAAAGTTCCCAACGCGAACACGTTGCTTGTGCTTGCTCAGTTGGCAGATACGCGTCGTGACGAAGCAAAGGTAAAAGCGTCTCTTGAGCAGCGTGAAAAGCGACTCAGCGATTCCCTCAATGAAAAAGCGACGGGTGGAGAAGCGACCGCCATCATCGATCCATCAGACATCGCAGTGGCCGCCGCGGCGTCGACGGTCGAGTCTCATCGATCGATCAGCGAATCGATGTTCAAGTCGCTGGTCGAGCAAACGCTCAGCGGTGCAGCAGTTCGTTGGCGGTCTTTCCTGCGACTTTCTCATGCGACAGCCGTCCAACTGGCACGAGGCGAATCTGGCGCCGAAGCAATTCGCCAGAACCGTTTGAAGTACTGGGTGCCGACGTCCGGGGCGACTTCCACGTTGCATCATCTCGGAAAGACCGACCCGAGCTGGCTGGTTCATGAAGACCACATTCTTCATCTGGCTGGCTCAAGAAACGATGTGCTTTTCTTCCGTTACCCGTTGACTGGTGAGTTCGAGTTTCGTTGCGAATCCCAGGAGGGAGGACGCTTCACCACCGACGGCGGACTCGTTTACGGAGGCCTGCAATTCGAAGCCCTTGGCAGAACCGATCAGCTCACGATCTGGGACGCGGACATTGCCCATTCAGTTGTTAAGCCCTGCCCGTTCGTTCGCCACGAAGACAGGCCAACGTTCAATCGAATGTCGATCAGGTCAAACGCCGACCAGGCCATCCTGACGGCCAACATGCATCCGATGTGGTTCGACCCAGCGTCGACAGCCAGCGGGAGTCCGTGGGTTGGCTTACGAAGTTTTGAAGAACGGCGACCGATGTTTCGCAATTTGGTGATCACTGGAAAGCCGGTGATCCCTCGCGAAGTTCGCATGTCTGACGGTGATGACTTACGAGGCTGGCTGTCCAGCTTCTTTGGCGAATCGCAGCCAGCATTTGCGATCGGCAGCACGGCAAGTCCTTTGTCACCACAACCTGACTGGGCCGTGAAGTCCGGCGTCATCACTGCTGAAAAAGTTGAACCGGGGAAAGGAGTCAATTCGCAAAGTCTGCTGCATTATCAGCGACCGTTGCTCGACGGCGAATCGGTCTCGTACGAGTTCGAGCACAAGCCGGACGAGGTGTTCGTTCATCCCGCTTTAGGACGAATGGCTTTTCTGATCGAACCCGGAGGTGTGCAGGTTCACTGGATGACTTCCGGCGGATTCGAGTGGACGGGATTGCCAGCGGACAACAGATTGCTGGAACCACTCAGTCGTCGCGGTCCACGACCGCTTCCGCTCAAGGAGAGTGAGTGGAACGCCGTCACGCTGGCACGAGCCGATGGCAAAGTCACGCTCACGCTGAACGACGAGGTGATCTATCAACGCGCCGTCGACTTTGGCGGCGACCACTCGTTCGGCTTCTATCGAGACCGTACGAAATCCGCCGCGAAGATTCGAAACGTCGTCATGACCGGCGACTGGCCGGAAACACTTCCGGCAGACGCTCTGGAAAACCCGGCCGTTACGGTGGATCTCGTCGCCAACTGATCGTCACGCAAGACCGACAGCTGATCATTCCGGCTTTTTGACTTCGTGGCCGAACAGGTACACGTCGTCAAAGCGGCCGGTGTCGTCGAACGAGCCGATGCCAACCTGACCCCAGGCAAAGGTTTTGTCGGTAGCCGTCATGGCAGGCGTCTTCATGTCGTCAAAGTAGATCTCGATTGTTCCAGACATCACTTCGCGAACGATCCTGGCGTGATGCCATTCGTCGTCCCAGTCCGTACCTGCTGTTGTCTTCGTCGAGATCTTCGTCCGCGGTTTGTCATTGACGATGAAAATCTGGTTGGCGTGGTCGTCAGTCTTCTTGCCGAAGTGCACGTAGTAGAGGTGCGACGGATCCTGAAAACCGAAGAACAGACAAAGGTCACGGTGTCCGTAGTCTTTCTTCGTGGACTGAAACTTCAGGTCCAGCACGAAGTCGCCGACCGTCACGTCTTTGATCAGACTGCGGTTAAACGGCGAGCGGACCGGGTTCTCAACCTTGCTCTGCTGAAACTGCTCGAACACAAAGTTGTCGCCGAACTTCGTCATCTTCCACGCCTTCGGATCACCCGGCACCCACTTTTCTGAGCTTCCAGACTGAAAGTCATCGCAGAAGACCAGCGGCAACTTCGTACCGACATCAGGAGCGTTCTTCACGCACCCAGGATCTGCAGCGAACACCGCCGCAGAAAGAGCCGTAAAAACAAGACTGGCCTGAAGTAGATAACGTGGCATGATGTGTCCCTCATTGTATTGTCAAAACGACTGTCGCATTTGTTTCCCCAAGTCTCTCGAAAGTCCGGCACCGTGTCGAACGACCCCGCACCGTTGGAAGATTCTCGAATGAAGTTTCGAGCCAAGGGGCCACTTTGGATCCTGACGATGATCGTGTATCTGGCCGGATGTTGGTACGGGATGATGGCCGTTCATGAATTTGGGCATGTGGTTGGAGCGTGGCTTACCGGAGGCGTCGTTGAACGAGTCGTTCTGCACCCGCTGGCAATTTCACGGACAGACCTGTCAGTGAATCCGCACCCGCTGCCGGTCGTCTGGTGCGGGCCGATTATTGGATGCCTGCTTCCGATTCTGTTCTGGCTGGCCGTTCGTCAATTCGCCGAGAAGTTCTCGCACCTGGCCCGATTCTTCGCCGGATTCTGCTGTGTGGCCAACGGAGCATACCTCGGCATTGGCTCCTTCGAATCAATCGGCGATGCCGGAGACCTGCTCACACATCAATGCCCTATCGGTTATCTGTGGCTCTTCGGCATCGCAATGATTCCGGCGGGCTTCGCACTTTGGAACGGTCTCGGCCCGGCTTTCGGAATTCTCAAACGCAACTCCGTGCCGACGGAATCAGAATCGTAATCCTGATCACAGCTTCTGAAGCTGGTTGACGGCGTCGAGTGCGTGGTCTTCGACTTTGTCTACCGATCCTGGTTTGCGGATTGACACTCGGTCTATCGACTCGGTTGTGCCGAGGCCGAACGACAGGCTTTGGTCGCCCTGAGAGAGGTAACTTCGGGTGGGCATAATCTGCTGTTTCTGGACCAGCCCGCCAGAGTGGACTTCGACGGTTGAGCCGATGGGGGCGTCGACGTTCAGTCGGACCCAGTTGTGGCCGGTTGCCTGGTCGTTGCGGAGAAGACGAGGTTTCTGGCCGCAGGCGGTGATGAGGATGTCCGGGTCTCCGTCGAGATCGAAGTCGGCGGCCACGGCGGCGCGGCCGACCATTCTTTGGAAGAGGTCTGTTCCACATTGCTCTTCAGTCAGTGGGACGAATTCCGTCGTGCTGTCCGAGCCGCAATTCCAGAAGAGCTGCGGCGGCTGTTCGTAGTGCTGGCTTTCCTGGACTCGGTTGATGTCGTTTTCCAGGTGGCCGTTCGCGGTGAACAGGTCCGGGCGGCCGTCGAGGTCGAAGTCGGCCCAGCAGACACCGAATGTCAGCTCCAGTCGAGTGAACGGGCCCAGGCCTGTTGGCACGGCGTCATCGTGAAACTGCATGACGCCAGGCGGGGACACGTACAACGCCGTCATTTCTGTGGCGAAGTTTCCGATGGCGATGCCGATCGAGCCGTCGTTGCGGAACCAGCCAGCGTCGATGCCCATCGCTCCGCGAGCCCGGCCGTCTTCGTCAAAGGCGATTCCGACTCCGCTGGCAGTTTCCTCGAAGGTCCCGTTGGCTTTGTTACGGAATAGAAAATTCTGGACGGTGTCGTTGGAAACGATGATGTCCAGCCAGCCGTCTTCGTCGAGATCGCAGAAGGTCACACCCAGCGACTTTCCAACGGGGACGTCGGTTGCCGGATTCCGCACCTGAATTCCTGCCGCTTCTGACACGTCCGTGTACTTGCCGTTTCCGTCGTTCTGAAAGAGGTAGGGAAACGTGCCTTCAAAGGCGGATGGTCGCCCGTAAGCTCGCTCGTCACCTACCAACTGAAACGGTTGAGCGAGGTCGAACTCGCGATTCCACTCGACATAGTTGGCGACGAAGAGGTCGAGGTCGCCATCGTTGTCGTAGTCGAGAAAGCCAGCGCTGGTGCTCCACGTTTCGTTTCCGCCAGCGATGCTGGCCTCACTGTTTGTCGAAGCTTTCGCGGTCACGTCGACGAATCGGCCATCGTCGTTACGCAACAGATGGTTGGAACCGACTGCGGTGAGGTAAAGGTCGGAGTCTCCGTCAGCGTCGTAGTCTCCGACGGCTGCCCCCATGCCGTAGAACGAAAGGTCCAGTCCGATCTCCTTCGTGACGTCGGTGAATTTCCAGTCGCCATCGTTCCGCCAGGCCGACATCGTCGCCGGCTGCTGAGGTGTTTCGTCTTTGGCGATTTCCCAAGGCCAGCGTTGTCCGTTGACGAAGACGATGTCCAGATCGCCGTCCGAATCGAAATCGATCACCGCCACTCCGCCGCCCATCGATTCGGGCAGCAGTTTCTCGCCGGCCGCTCCGCTGACATGCACAAAGTCGATGCCCGATTTGTCGGTCATATCTGTGAATGGGATGTTCGGCAGGTCGACCGTTTCTTCGCGGACGGTATACGTCGGTGCGGTGGGCGGTTCGGTAATGATGATCTCTTCGGGGCGACCTTTCAGCCAGATGACGCCGCCGATGATCGACGCTCCGACAGCGACGACCGAGATTGATCCCCAGAATGCTTTGCCGATGACGGCGTCGTTCTGTTCGTCAGATTCTTCCAGTAGAACGTCGGGTTCGATTTCGGACATGGAATGAGTCGATTGTGAATACGGAAACAAAAACAGGACCATGCGGCGTCAGCGATCCTTTAGAGACGTCAGCCATTCACGCCGGGCGCGCATGGCTTCATACTCAGGTCTCTTTATGCCGCAGAAAGACGCAAAGGAACACAAAAGTAAGGTCCATTTCTTGCGACTTTTTGTGCTGTTTTGCGGCCATCATTCTGGTCGAGGCTCTCCCGCCTTGAGAAAGTGGCCGCTGGACTGCCGGATGAAGAGTTTCCAGCGTAGAGTCCGTCGGTAGCTGTGTGCCAGCCACTTGACTGCCTTAGACGAGCATTCTTTGGAGAATGATAGCGTGAATCCGAATATCTTAATCCGCCTGCCGTGGCTGCTGATTCTTTCGGCACTGACATTCAGCTCGGCGAACGCCGACGGGCCGCTTCCTGTGCGGGTTTTCATTCTCGCCGGTCAGTCAAACATGGAGGGGCAGGGCGTTGTCGATTTCGATCATCCGCAACACTACAACGGCGGAAAGGGAACTCTGCTGAAGGTGATGAGCGATCCGAAGAAGGCTCAGCAGTTTTCGCATGTCAAAGATGAGGCCGGAAACTGGATCGTTCGTGACGACGTGTTCGTCCGGTTCAAGACTCGTCACGAGACGAAGAAGGGCGGGCTTTCGATCGGCTTTGCCGGTTACCCGGGCAAACACCACATCGGTCCAGAGTTTCAGTTTGGACACGTCACCGGCGAAGCTTTCAAAGAACCGGTTCTGCTGATCAAGACAGCCTGGGGCGGCAAGAGCCTGTTTAAAGACTTTCGACCTCCGAGTGCCGGCGGAGAAACGGGGCCCTACTACAAACAGATGATAGAAGAAGTTCACGAAGCGCTCGGCAATGTGGATTCGGAGTTCCCATCGCTCGCCGGTCGGAAGCTGAACATCGCAGGCTTTGTCTGGATGCAAGGTTGGAACGATATGTTCGACGACAAAGCTCGATCCGAGTACGAGCAGAACCTTGTCCACCTGATCCACGACGTCCGGTCCGAATTCAAACAACCTAAGCTGCCCGTTGTCATCGGCGAACTCGGCAACGGCGGCCCGAAAGCCAGCGACAGCATGCTCGCGATTCGCAACGCGCAGAGAGCGGTAGCAGCACGAGACGAATTCAAAGGGACGGTCGCCTTCGCACCGACAGCCGACTTCGCTCGACCAGCCAATCAATCACCAAACGTCGGACACGGCCATCACTGGTTCGGCAATGCTGAAAGCTACTTCCTGATCGGCGACGCTCTTGGAAAAGAGATGCTGAAATTGCTGAAACATTAGACGCCAATGATGCTTCAAAAATGGCGGAACACTAATCGACGCTGATAAACGCTAATATTGCGATTCCGCTTCGTATGAAAGTCAGCGTCTATTAGTGGTGATTAGTGTTCCTGACAGTTGCCACTTTACGACTGAATTGTGTCAGCCGGGTTCGGGGCGTCACGCAAAGATGTCCATCACCGGTTTTCCTTTGCCGTCTTCAGTGACGTAGAACGGGCGGCCTTCGATGTCGTAGGCGGTTTTCGGGCTGATGCCCATCGCGGTCATAATCGTGGCATGGAGGTCGGTGACGGAGACCGGATTCTCAACAGCGATCAGTGGTCGTTCGTCGGCGGTTTTACCGTAGAGAAATCCCTTCTTCACGCCGCCTCCGAACATCACGACGCTGGTTCCGCCGGTGAAGTGGCGATGCAGGCCGTAGTGTTTCTTCTCTGTAATCTTGTCGACTTTGAATGTTGCCTGATCATTGGCGTTTGAGCCGGGCTTGCCCTCGATCAGCGCGTCGCGGCTGAATTCCGAAGCGATGATGACCAGCGTTCGATCGAGTAACCCGCTGGCTTCCAGATCGAGGATCAGTTGAGCGATCGGTCGATCCATTTCACTGTGCATTCTTGCCACGGTGTCGTGGCCGCTGTTGTGAGTGTCCCAGTGGAGAAACGGGACGTACTCGGTGGTGACTTCGACAAACCGGGCTCCGGATTCCACCAGGCGTCGCGCGAGCAGGCAGCCGCGTCCGAAGCGGCCGGTGTCGTAAATTTCGCGACTCGCTTTTGGCTCGAGTTCGATGTCGAAGGCTTCGCGATCTTTCGAGCTGAGCAGTCGATAAGCGTTCTCCAGGGAACGGACCATCGATTCCTGCTGGTAGTCGCTGGCTCGTTCTTTCATCGGGCCGGATTTGACGAGTTCTTTGAAGAGTTTGTGCCGGTTGGAAAACCGGCCGGCCGTCATACCTTTCGGCGGCTGAACGGACTGCGATGCCTGTTCAGGGAAGGGCAGGTTCATCGGGCCGAACTCGCTGCCAAAGAAACCGGCTGTTGTGAAGGCTTTCAGTTCTTCTTTCTCGCCGACGCCTTCCAGTCGCTGGCCGATGTTGATGAACGGCGGAATGACCGGGTTTTTCGGGCCGAGCACTTTCGCCATCCACGCCCCGAGATGCGGACAGGCGACGGTTTGCGGCGGGACGTAGCCGGTGTGCCAGTGGTACTGATGTCGCGAGTGCAGAATGCTGCCTAAGTCCGGCTGTACGGCCGAGCGGATCAGCGTCGCCCGGTCCATCACCTGCCCGATGTTCTCAAGGCCTTCGCAGATCTTGATGTTGTCGACGGCGGTGTCGATGGCCGGGAAGGTGCTCAGCATGCTGCTGACTTCGAGGCCCGATTCGAACGGCGAATAACGTTTCGGATCGAACGTGTCCGGAGCCGCCATGCCTCCGCCCATCCAGATCAGGATGCACGAGTCGGCGGTCGCCTCGGGATGCTTGACCGCGTGGTCGGTGGCTGACAACGAACGTGGCTCGCCAGCCAACAGGGACGCGGCACCAGCGGCTGCGAGTTGTTTTACAAAGTCTCGCCGGACGATGTGTTCCGGGGTGGTGGGGTCATGTTCAAAATTCATGGTTTGCTCTCAGCGATTTCGACTATCGAATCAGGAAAAATCATACTTGTTCCTACGCTCTGCGTGGGCACATTCCGTCGGACGCTCTGCGTCCCGTTGTTTTTCACTTGACGGCCAACGTGAAGACGCGGAGCGTCGACGATTCTCGTTCCCACGCAGAGCGTTGGAACGAGGTAAAATAGTAGGCTGGAACAAGCAACGCGCAGTTCCGGCAGATTCGGGTTGTTGGTCATTCGTGCTGCCGGAACAGCGCTGCGATCGTTCCAGCCTACAAAAAAACTCTCTATCGGATCAGCAGAAACTCGGGCGTCATGCACAGAGCCCACAGCAGGTCTTCAATCTGCTCGGACGTTGGATGGTCGCTGAGTATTTGCCGTACGGTCGTTTGTTCTGATTCGCCAGGTAATCGAGTCAGTGTCGAAGCAAACAAGTGATTGATCAGGTCGTCGGGGGATTGCCAGTCCTGATCCGCCAGTCGCTGGCCACCTCGAGCGAGTGCCTGTGCGACGGTGGCGTTGTTGGACAGGTCGATTGCTTCCAGTGTTGTCAGGTCGTTCGGGCGAGAAGAAACGATCTGGTCACGGTTGGGTCGACCAAGGCTTCGCATCAGAAAGTCGCTTTGCAGCAGCGAGGCTCGAACCATCAATGCTGATCCTCGCGAGGCTCGCACAAGCTGTTCCGGACCAACGGGTTCGACTGCTTTCTTCCAGACATCGGGAGCTGGTACGAGCGTCACCGGCTTCCAATTCATTTCTTCAAGCTTCCAGCGTCTCACAGGCAACTTGTCAGGAAACGTCGACGCAAACTGCCACGAACTGTCGGATTTGATCGTGAGTGATTCTCCGTCCGCGAAGTTGATCCGAGCTTCGAAGTACAGTCCCGCCAGGTTTGGAGTCGCACCGGCGTTCTTTCCGAGAATGACGATCGAGTTTTCGCCCTGCCTCAACGCCGTTGTGAGCGTGACCGCGCCTAGCTGTGTCCAGACGGTGCCCTTTGCCATCTCCCGCGCGTTCACGTTCAATGCAAATTCGTTGTCGCATGTGACGATCGCTCCTGCCGAAAGAATCGGTTTGTCGATCTTGAACGTTGTGTAAAACGCGACTTGTTCGCCGGCGGCCGGAACGCCGCCGTTCGCAGATTCTCCCCAAATCCACTCTGCCGAGAGTTTTGTCTTCGCAACTTCCGCCGGGTCGACGTTGCCTCGCGAAACAGGAGCGTCAAACGACGTCGGTGCGGAGTCCGTCAGTTGCCACAATGAATCGACAAACTGCTCGGCGGTCATCCGTTTGGCTCGCGGACCGGCGAAGACGTATCCAGACACGTCGGCGTCCTGCGACAGCGATTCGACTTCGGACTGGTAGGCCTGGGAATTGGCAAGCAACGCGAGCACTGACTTCAAGTCGTAAGCATTGTCCTGAAGATGGATCGCCAGGTAGTCGAGCAGGTCTTCGTTCCACGGTGCGGTCTGCATGGCGTCCAGCGGGTGGACGATGCCTCGCCCCATCAACTGAGCCCACAGCCGATTAACAATCGTGCGGCTGAACCGACCGTTCTCCGGGTGCGTCATCAATCCAGCCAGTTGCGAAAGGCGTTCCGCTGGTCCAGCCTTTGCGTCGACCTGTCCGAGTTCCGGGAACAGCCACGAAGCCTGCGCGGTCTCACCGGTCGGCTTGTCGCAGCGATGAATGTCGAGCGGCCGGCTGGAGTAAATCGCCGCCAGCCCGTACGCCTCGCTGAGTTTCCAACGGTCGATAAAACTGTCGTGGCACGAGGCACACTTCATGTTGATGCCGAGGAACGACTGAGCCACGCTTTGAGCGAACTGAATTTCGATCGTCTGCCCGGCGCTGACTTCGCCTCGCCATTTGATACCGTCGATGTAGCCGCGACTTTCTGGCGTCGGCGGGGCGATCAATTCGCGGACCATCTGATCGTACGGCTTGTTGTCGATCAGCGACTGGTACAGCCAGCCGCTGACCTGCTTGCGCCCGCCGGTGATGAACCCGGTTCCGCCGTAGTCATTGCGGAGCAGATCGTTCCAGAAGGTAAGCCAGTGCTCGGTGTAGCGAAGCTCGTCCGCCAGCAGTGCGCCGATCATCTTCGCTCGTTTATTCGGCGCGCGGTCGGCGAGGAACTCGTCCAGCTCTTTCGCAGTCGGCAACAACCCGACCAGGTCGAGATGAACTCGCCGTAGGAATGCCGCATCGCTGATCGCCGCCGGTCGAGTCTGCGAGTCCTTCGCGAAGTACGCATCGACGATTCGGTCCACCGGGTTGGCACGGCCTTCGACGACCGGCGGCAACTCGGGACGACGAGGCCGCAGCGGGGGTTCGTACTTCTTCGTGGCAAACGTGAAGCCGGCGTCCCAGTTCATGCCGGCTTTAATCCAGGCTTTCAGCAGCGTGATCTGCTCAGCCGGCACACGAGGTTTGCCCTTCGGAGGCATCTGCGCTTCCGGATCGGTGGATGAGATCAGCTCGAGAAAATGCGACTCGTCCGGTTTGCCCGGGGCGGCCATTTCGTCTTCGAGGAACAGCTCGCGAGTGTTCAGCGAGAAACCGCCTTTGGCATCGTCGCCGCCGTGGCACTCGACACAGTGCCGCTTCAGAATCGGGGCGATCTGATGCGCGAAGTCGAGCGGTTTCTGCTGGGCGGAAGCTTCGGCTGCAAAGGACAGCCCGACTACAAGGAGTAAAACGTTCTTGATCATGCTGACTTTTGGGAACGCAGAGGTCGCTGAGGAAAAAAGACGCGGAGGTCAGGAGAACTCTCCTTTTTCTCTGCGAGTCCTCGGCGATCTCTGTGTTCCTTTCCCTTTGAAAAAATGTAAGACGCGGACGGTCCTCCAGTATGGCGGGCCCATTTCTCGCGTCAAATCCGCCCGTCGATCCGCAAAAACGGGCGATTCCGCAGCCGGTTTGATGCCGGCCCGCGCGACACTATCATGCCGCCCGTTCTGAATTATTGCCGTCCCGGAAAAGCCGCTATGAAAACTGACGAACTCCGCGAAAAGTATCTCGCTTTCTTTGAGTCCAAAGGCTGCGTCCGCCGCCCCAGCGATGTTCTCGTCCCGCAAGGCGACAAGACGGTGCTGTTCACGCCGGCCGGAATGAACCAGTTTAAGAACGAATTCATGGGCATCGGACCGCTCGATTTCACTCGGGCGACGACCTGCCAGAAGTGCATCCGAACGGGCGACATCGGCAACGTCGGAGTCACGGCGTACCACCACACATTCTTCGAGATGCTCGGAAACTTCTCGTTCGGAGACTACTTCAAGAAGGAAGCCATTCACTGGGCGTGGGAATTCCTGACCGACCCGAAATGGCTGGGCCTCGCCCCCGAGCGGCTCTCCATTACCGTCTACCTGGACGACGATGAAGCCTACAAAATCTGGAACGAAGAGGTCGGCGTTCCGGCTGCGCAGATCACTCGCGAGGACGAAGACGAAAACTTCTGGCCAGCGAGTGCTCCTTCACAGGGACCGGACGGTGTCTGCGGACCTTGCTCGGAAATCTACTACACGCCGGACGATGGCAACAAAGTCGAGATCTGGAATCTGGTCTTCACGCAGTTCAACCGCGTCGGCAATCCCCCGGACAATTTGACTCCGTTGCCGAATCAGAATATCGACACGGGCATGGGCCTTGAGCGAACGGCCGCCGTTCTGCAGGGAGTCGTCAGCAACTTCGAAATCGACACGCTACGTCCTCTGTGCGAAGCCGCTGGCGAAGTCGTCGGTGTGAAGTACGAATTCAAAGGCAAAGAAGGGCGAGCCATTCGCCGCATCGTCGACCACGTTCGAGCGGCCGTGTTCGCGATTCACGAAGGCGTCGCGCCAGGCAGCAACGGAGCGTCGTACATCATCCGTCTGCTACTGAGACGGGCGTGTCTGGAAGGTTATCTGCTCGGCAAACGAGAACCGTTCCTCAATGAGTTCGCTCCCGCCGTGATTAACGTCATGAAGGTTGCCTATCCGGATCTGGTTCACACGCTGCGAAGCGTCGTCGACACGATTTACGAAGAAGAGTCAGCCTTTCTGGGAACGATCGAACGAGGTCTGTCGAAGTTCAACAAGCTCGTCGACAAAGCAGGCAAGGGCGGAGTGCTGGCTGGTCACGCGGTGTTCGACCTGCACCAGACAGACGGCTTCGTGCTCGACCTGACAACGGCGATGGCAGAAGATCGCGGCCTCACAATCGACATGGAAGGGTATAAAAAAGCCGAAGAAGCACACCGACAGGTAAGTGGCACGGGCACTTGGGGAGTGATGGCAGCCGGCCCGCTGGATGCCATCCGGCAGGATTCGGGGGACACTGAGTTTCTCGGTTACGACAAGACAGAATCTGAATCGCAGATCGTCGGCCTGGTCATCTATGAAACAGAATTTGATCCAGTAGCAAAAAAGGAAAAAGTGGTCGGGTATCGAGTTGACGAGGTGTCAGAAGTGGGTCGACACTTCGACTTGGTCCTTAATCGTTCGCCGTTTTACGGTGAATCTGGTGGACAGGTCGGCGATACAGGCTGGATATCAGGTGATGGAGTCGACTTTAAAGTTCTAGATTCTCAAAAACACGCAGGGCTGATCGTTCACCGAGGTACGCTCAATGCTGGAAAAGTTTCGGTCGGGCAAACAGTCCAGGCGGAAGTCGTGAAGCCACGGCGAGCCGGTATTCAGCGGGCACATTCGGCAACTCACTTGTTGCATCACGCGTTGCATACCGTGCTGGGTGACCACGCCGTGCAGCGAGGTTCGAAGGTTGAAGACGACGTTCTGCGATTTGACTTTTCGCACGGAGCCGCCGTCACGCCGGACGAGATGGTGAGAATTGAAGACATCATCAACGACCGCATCTCCGAAGGGGCGGCCGTTGAGATTAACTTCATGTCGAAAGAAGAAGCTCAGGCCGGCGGAGCGATGGCGTTGTTCGGCGAAAAATATCCGGACCGAGTTCGCGTCGTCACGATGGGTGACTACAGCAAAGAACTCTGCGGCGGAATTCACCTCAACAATACCGGCCAGGTCGGCTTGTGCCGGATCGTCAGCGAAGAAAACGTTGCCGCCGGAGTGCGCCGAATCGTCGCTACGACGGGCAGGGAAGCACTGAAACGAGTGAGGGAGACTGATTCGCTGCTGAAGGAGATTGCTGTTTCGTTGAAGACTCAGCCGCAGGAATTGCCGCGCCGAATCCAGCAGTTGCAGGATGAGATTCGCGACGCACGCAAGGAACTCGCGAAACAGGCATCTCAGTCAATCAGCGGAGCCGTCGAAGAACTGGTTGCCAATGCCGAAGTCGTCGACGGCGTGAAGATCATCACTCACCTTGCATCGGGTATCGACCGCGACGGACTCCGGGAATTCGCCGACAAGTTGCGAGGCAAAGCCGGATCGGCCGCCGTGTTGCTCGGCATGGAAGTCGACGGAAAAGTAGCTCTGCTGGCAGCAGTCACAAAAGACGTAATCGCCAAAGGTGCGAAGGCCGGAGACTGCGTTCGCGAAGCCGCCAAAGTTGTTGGCGGCGGTGGCGGCGGACGCCCGGACCTCGCCGAAGCCGGCGGAAAGAATCCGGACAAACTTCCTGAAGCATTGAAAGTCGGAGCGGACGTCTTCCGCAAAGCGTTAGGCGGTTAAACTACTACCGAAATTAGCCGCAGATAGACGCCGATAAACGCAGATAGTTCAGGCATCTGCGTTTATCGGCGTCCATCTGCGGCTTCACTCCTTTGTCAGATAACGTAGGGTGCGTCTCGACGCACCAATCGGATTCTAAGGTGCGTCAAGACGCACCCTACGGTCTTGATTCTGGATGAGGCTTGTGATGAGTTCAGATAAACCAGTGGCTCTGATTACCGGCGGGGCGCGAGGGATCGGGCTGGGGATTGCGAAGTCGCTGGCCGCTGATGGGTACTCGCTGGCTTTGAATGGTGTCCGTCCTGAAGACCGGGTCGCCGATGTGCTGACAGCGTTTCGCGACGCTGGCACTGAAGTGGTCTACTGTCAGGGCGACGTTGGTTCGGCAGCGGACCGAGCCAACATCATTCAGAAGGTACGCGACGAATTCGGCCGGCTGGACGTCCTGATCAACAATGCCGGCATCACGTCTCCCGGGCGCAAAGATTTGCTTGAGGCGGACGAAGAGAGTTTTGATCGCGTCGTCGCCGTCAATCTGAAGGGGCCGTACTTTCTGACGCAACTCGCCGCAAACTTCATGATCGAGTTGCAGGAAGCGAATCTCGAAGCCGAACCGTGCGTTGTTAATGTGTCGTCGATTTCCGCTGAGTTTGTCTCAACGAACCGCGGCGACTACTGCCTGACAAAAGCGGCGACCGGCATGGCGACAAAGCTGTGGGCGACGCGGCTCGCCGAGTTCGGCATCCGCGTTTACGAGATTCAGCCGGGAATCATTCGGTCGGACATGACTTCAGGCGTAACCGAGAAATACGACCGACTGTTTGCGGAAGGCCTGGCTCTGGAAAAACGCTGGGGCGAACCGGAAGACATCGGCCGCGCGATCGCCGCTCTCGTTCGAGGCGAGATTCCTTACGCAACGGGACAGGTCTTGTACCTGGATGGCGGCATGCGAATTCCGCGGCTGTAAGGAAATTGGTCGCGCTTAAGATTCCGATTTTTAACCGTGTCATGCCCGCGAAGGCGGGCACCCAGTCGTCATCCCACGTTCTGGTTTCCCGCCTGCGCGGGAATGACAGGAATTGCGACGAAGACGCAACTTTCAAGAAAGTCTCTCGAAAACCTTCCGGAAGTCGGGATACGAAAACAGCTTTGTGACCGCCGCAAAGGTCGGTCACAAAGCTGATGAGTTCGTCGGTTTCAAATCGAAGTTACGGAAGCTCGACAGTCTTCAGTTGCATGGCTCCGTCTTCGGACTGAATCAGGACGACGGCGGTTGTGTCGTTCAGCTTGTCCAGCTGCACAACTCCCTGCAGCGAGGCGATCGTGTCGTAAGTCTGACCGGCCGTGCCGTCGACTTTCTTGCTGAGTCCCTTGTTGCTGGCAATGTCTTCCGTGCTGATTTTCATGACGCCGCGAGCGCTGTTTGCCAGCAGCAGAAAATCCTTGCCGTCCTTTTCGTAAACGATCATGTCGATTGGTCGGTTGCGGTTGCCCAGTTCGGCGACCGTCGTGCCGACAGTTTTTCCGCCGTCTTTCAGGCTCGACAGAGGAAACTTCACGAGTGGCGTGCAGACGTAACCGGCCAACAGAGTTGGTTCGCCGTTAATGTTGAACGGGACGAATGTTCGAATCGCCGAGCCATCTTCGACGCGACCATGTGCCGCGTGGAAAATTTCAATCCGTGAGCCGTGATCAGCTTCCACGAATGGAAAGGCGATCTCACGAACTGTCGATCCCGTCCGGCCTTCGTCTCCAGCGGTGAGGCCCGAGACAATGACTCTCCCATCGACGTAGGCGAGGTCGGTGATGGCATCATCACGCGAATTCCTTGGGCCACGTCGGGATGGGATGGCCTTGTCTGCCGGGACGTTTGGCAGTGTGACTTTCGAGAAAGCAACTTTCTGAAGAGAGACTTCGCTGAAGGCTCCTTTGGCATCAACTTTGACGAGCGCTGGAGTCGCGTCCGAACCGCTGCCCTTTGTGACGGCAAGGAAGGTTTCACCCGTTGCCGGATTGACGGCGAGATCGTTGACCGTCACGTCCTTGGCGGAAACGTTCAGCGCCTTGGCCACCTTGCCGCCGACGCCAGCCACGTCGAGAGACACTGCCGCCGCTTTGCCTGTTGCATGTCCCGTATCGATCGCAAAGATGGCTGCACCTTTCTGGTCACCAACGAAAAAGATTCCATCAGGTCCGAACGTCAGCGTCCCTGCCGATTTCAGATCGGGCGTTCCGGTCTTTAGTTGCCAGAGGTTCGCAGCGTTTGCAACCGAGGATACCGCCACCACAGCCAGCAAGGCGAAAGTCGTAAGCAGGTGCTTCTTCATACTCGTATTCTCCAAAACGATAAGGGGCAACTCGGCTGAGTTGTTCTGAAACTTCCATACAGAGTTCTGCGAAACCGACAGACTTATCCACATCGCGAGACGCTGAGAAGGTCGTCTGATACAAGTTCCGACGATCGATCTCACGTTTGCTGTGGGGTTGTGCGTTGAGTTTGGACAGGTTCGCGCCCGTGTCAACTTTGAATGGATGTTTCAAACGTCAACGGCCGCTGTTCGGCCTTCATCCGAATCGGGAAGACATCCTGAGTGGTGCCATCAGTCCGGGTTGACGAGCTGGATGAATTCTTCGAGGTCGTCGTAGTTGTTCGACCAGGTTGTGTACATGATCCCGTCGACGTTTGGAATTCCTTCGGCGGCAGCGAGCCAGGCATTGACGACGTTCTTCCAGTTGTCGCCGCGGTCGTAATAGGTGGCGATGATCTGGCGGTGGCCGCGGCCGGCGAAGAACTTCAGTGATGGTCGACGCTGGCCCTGGTTCCAGTTCCCAATGGAAACAGTTTTGTCGACACCTTCCCACGAGCCTTTCATCGTGCCGCGAGTCAGCCAGTAGTTGTCGACGGCGTTGTGAAACGGGTCGAACATGTCGTTCCAGACGACGATCTCGGCGTTCGGATCGAGCTTCCGAATAATCTCCGTGCACCGCTTTGTGCATTGAGCCAGAACCTGGCCGGTCGTCGTTCCCGGGCGACTACAGAGTTCGCACCATCCGGCCAGACGGATTTCGTCCTGATGCATCAGGTACGTTTTCGGTCGATAGAGTTTCTGCACTGCCTGTAAATGTTGGGTCAAGTATTTAAAGACGTCGTCGTGCGACAGACAGACGCCCACGCCCGAGTTCATGTGCATCTGCGTGTGGTAGTACGAGACGTTCAACTTCTGGTTATCGCGAATTCGCGTGCTATTGGTCAGAACAATTGGTGGTTGCGGGTGAGCGATCTCGTACCGACCGGGACGACCGTCTCGGCCCATCTTCGGATATTCCCACCGAACGAAATCCCGCCCCTCTTCATAGGTGACGGAACTGTCGTCGCTGGTAACTTTGATCGGGCAACCTTCGCGGCGCAGTAGATTGATGCCGGCAACTTCGTGAAGACTGACATCGTCGATCCAGAGCTTTCCGCCGCCGGGATTCCAGCCGCCGATGTAAAGCCAGACTTCGCTGTATTCCAACGTGTTGAACACGGCGTGATGCTCGGTCCAGTCCTGAGTTGCCTGGACGTCGATCGACCGCTTCTGCAGATTGATACGTCGCTGCTGATCGACGATCCCATGAACCTGCACACCGATCGCCGGCGCTCGGACGATTTTCTCCGACTTGATCCACGCCGTCAGGTGATACTGATGCCACGGTTTGAGAATGAGCTTTTTGAAGAGCCGACAATTTCCGTGTTCAGTCGCCGTCTCGAAATGTTCCATCCGGATCGAAGCTTTGCCCGAATGCCGGACTTCTTGATCTTTGAACGAAACTTTGCCGGGGACGTCCAGCCAGCCAAAACCGTCAGGTCGGTTCGGTAGTGAGAAGTTTTCGAACGTGCCGCCGGGGATGAGATTCTCGGCATTCGCCACTGTCGCCTGGCCATTCTGAATCTGCATCACACAGTCACGAACCGGCAGCGCTGGAGCAAGATGCGGATCGTTGGAAAGAAGGTCGTTCGAGTAACCGTTGATACCCATCACGCGAGGAATCAGCTCGACACCGGCTTCTTCGGCGGCCATTCGAACACGCTCGGCGTTCACGTAGTACGACCGCGGTTGTTTAACTTGAAGCAACTGCAGCTGACTCGTCCCGAAGACCACGCCGTTGTAGCCAGCCTTCTCGCCGCGATGGATCAATTCGATCAGCTGATCAGCCTGATCGTCACGCTGCAGATTGAATCCGGGATGCGTGGAAATCCAGCGTCGCGAAAAGCGTTCACCAGTCGGCGAGTCAGCAGCAAGACCACTGACAGCCAGGCATGTCAAATGTGCCAACACAAAACAGAATCGACTCATGACCAGTTCCTCCGCACCGAAAAGTCCGACTCGACAGTGAACTCGTTGACCTCCGCCAAACAATGAAAGCTAACGCCGTAACGTTACTTCAACAGAAGTCAAACGGCACTTCCCTAGACAGGCTACACAACGATCGGACTTCAGCCAATCATTTGGCGTGGATTTGCCCAGACGTCCCAACTCGTCGGTGTCGCCCCAGCTCAGCCATCGGGGCCTGATCTCGCGCCGGCGAGCTTCGTCAAAGGCACGTTTTGAGGTCTGTTCGTCGTTGGGATTACCTTGACGATTGAGTTCCGCCCATTTGCTTTGATTGACTACAAGTCAATTCAGCCCCGAAGGAGCTCATGGCTGGAATCAACCGGTGCCTCGTGCAATTACTGCAGGAAATCCATCAGTCTGAACAGCAGCCAGAAGAACAGGCACCAAAATGAGCCCAGCAGCGGCGCGAGGTGGAGGGCGCGGAGGCGCTCTTTGACATCGAACAGGAATCGTGCCGTTGCATATCCGCTACCAAAGAGAAACAGCACAAAAGTGACGATCCCCCACGCCAGTTGCGAGTAGAGAAACAGCCCCAAATAGGCACCGACGATGCAGACAACGATGGCCGCCGGGCTCTGCCAGGGATAAGCGAATTCCCACGTGGCGTTTGGATCGTCGTCGTCTCCTCGAGGAGGTCCGGCAGCCGCCTGGATAATCTCAAACAGACTGAGCATCACATTCGCCTCTGAAACTCAAGAGATCGCTTCGCTTCGGGAATCACGCGCTCGTTATCTCACATCAACATGCTAACCAAACAGTTTTTCGACCGGGGCTCCGCCGTCGACGATCTTCATCGGGCGGCCGAGAGGGCTCATGTTTTCTTTGCGAGGGTCGACGTCCAGGCTCTTGCAGATTGAGCAGAACAGATCGTTGGCTGTGACCGGGTCGTCGGCGACGGCCGTTCCGTCGGCGGTTGAGGAGCCAATGACCTGTCCGCCTTTGATTCCGCAACCGGCCATCGCCGCGTTGAAGACTCGCGGGTAGTGATCGCGGCCGCCGCGTGCGTTGATCTTTGGAGTGCGGCCGAATTCGCCCATCCAGACGACCAGCGTGTTTTCGAGCAGGCCTCGATCTTTCAGGTCCGTGATCAGGCCGGCCGTGGCGGGATCGATCGACGCGGTCAGATCGCCGACTCGTTCGTAAATATTGTCGTGGGTGTCCCAGTTGCCGCCCTGGCCTCGCGAAGAAACTTCGACAAACGTTGTGCCGGCCTCGACCAATCGCCGAGCAAGCAGACAGCCTCGGCCGAAGTTTGAGTCGCCATACATTTCCTTCATCGATGATGGCTCGTCGGAAATGTCGAAGGCTTTCAGGTCGGAACTGAGCACCATCTTCGAAGTCTTGCCATACAAGTCGCGGTGATTTTTCACGACCACGTCGCCGCCTCGGTCAGCGAATTCATCTTCGAGTCGGTCGAGCAAGCCAAGCCGGCGGTTGTACCGGTTGGTGGGCACGCCGGTCGCGACGTTCTGTGGCATGCGGCTCGCATCCTGAACCATGAACGGTTCGTACTGGACGCCCAGGAAACCCGCTCCCTGAGTCGCGCCAACAGAGACGACTGCCGGCAGGTCGAACTCCGGATTTGAAATTTCTTTGGCGATTGAAGCGGCAAGGCTCGGATGCTTGACACTTCCCGAAGGGATATAGCCGGTGTGCATCTGGTAGGTCGCCCGCGGATGGCTGCCTTCCTTATTCGTCATCGATCGAATGATGGCGAGTTCGTCCATCACGGCGGCCGTCTTCGCCCAGCCTTCCGCAATCTGAATGCCGGACACGCTGGTCGAGATGGCTTTAGTCTCGCCGCCGTTAGCGTGGTTCGGTTTCGGATCGAACGTCTCGAACTGAGAAGGTCCTCCACCCATCCAGAGCAGAATCATCGACTTGCCCTGCTTGCGAAGCTCAGCCGCCTGAAGCGACATCGCGTCCCGCAGGCTGAGCGTTCCGGCCGCGAGTGCTCCTGCCGAAACGGTGTGCAGAAAGCCTCGTCGCGAGACGCCGTGCCTGCGGACTCGAACTTGCTCATGTCGTTGGGTGGTTAGGAGTTCCATGTTCCGTGTTCCATGTTCAAAGTTTTTCAAGTTGGATATGTTTGTTTTCGCAGTGATCGACATCGAAACTGGAGATTGGACGTGCGAATTCAGCAGTTTGAAGAGATTGATGCCTGGAAAATGGGACGGCAGTTGTCGGTTCTTGTTTATTCAATTTCCGGCCGTGGTGAGTTTGGTCGTGACTTTGGATTGAAAGATCAGATTCGGAGAGCAGCCGGTTCTGTTATGCACAACATCGCAGAAGGATTCGATGCAGAGTCCAATCGTGAATTCGTCAGGTTTCTGGGTTACTCCAAGCGTTCGTGCACTGAAGTTCAAAGTCAGCTCTACGTCGCTCTTGATCAAAACTATCTGTCGCAGGATGAGTTCGACCGGCTTTATTCCCTGGCACGGCAGACACGAGGCAAGATCAAAGCCTTCATGAACTACCTGGTAAACTTCGAGAAGAAAAAATCATGATGGTCAGCATCCAACTTTGAACATGGAACCTGGAACTGATTTTCAACGCTTCGAGAGAAACTCGCTGGAGTTCAGCAGGCTCCACATCAGGTCTTCGAAGGCTTCTTCGCGGTTGTCGACTTCGGCGAGGTACTCGGCGGCGATTTTCAATTCGCGGTCGGAGGCTTCACGGGAAAGGATCATCACGTACAGCTCGTTGATCGCGTCTTCGTTGTCGGGAAAACGTCGAAGCAGGCCGGTCAGTTTTGTGAAGCCCCGAGCGTTGATCTGAGTCGCCAGCATCGGCGAGTTCATCATGAACAGGGCCTGCGGAATGTTGCCTGTGATGTCAGCCTGTGGGGTCGATGGATCGAAACCGAACAGCTCACTGAACTGGTCACGCGGGCTGCGAGCACCTCGGTACATGCCGGCTCCGGCACCCATTTGCTGACCTCGCCCACGTCCCGCTGCATTTTCGCCGCCCAGTACGGTCAAGATTGAGCTGTATAGCTGGTCGCCTCGGAGTCGCGTCGCGGTGGCCGATGCAAACGGAACGGCTTCCGTGGCGGGATCAACCGAGCGGACTTCCCGCTGGTAGGTCTGGGTCAGAGTGATCGTCTTCATCAGCCAGCGGATGTCGTACCCGTTGCTGCTGAACTGTGCGGCGAGCAGGTCGAGCACTTCTGGAAATGCCGCTGACCGGTCCGGGCCCATGTCGTCGATCGGCGAGTAGAATCCTTCGCCGGTCATTTCCGCCCACATGCGGTTGACGAATGCCCGGCTGAACCATTCATTGCCTGACGACGTGAGGTACTTGGAAAATGTTTCGCGTCGGTCGATATCGGCGAGTCCGCTTTCCGGTTTGTAGCCGGTCACGAAAAACTTCGGCTCGATCTTCCGACCAGGCGATGACGGATCGTTGAGGTCGGCCATGAAGTGTTCTTCCGAGCCGCGGCCTGTCTGCATGGGCATCGGAAATTCAACGGCCTTCAGTTCGGCCAGCGAGAGTCCGCCATCTTTGTTCTTGTCGCCGCGTTCGAGCAGTGCGTCGAATGCTCGCGCCAGTGGCGTGCGACCGATCTCGGCCTTCACCAGTTTTCCATCCTTGTTGCCATCCGCGAAACGAAAGAGGCGTTCGGCGTTTTCTTTCAACTCGCGAAAACGATCCTGCGGATTGACCGAGCGATCGACTGAGACAACCTCGTAGCTGCGAAGCTGGTTGTCTTCGCGAATCGGTCGTACGGAAATGCGAGGGAAGAACGCAGCCAGTTCGTGGAACTCTTCACGCTTCCAACGATCCCACGGATGGTCGTGGCAGTTCGCGCATTGCATCTGAATGCCCAGAAAGATTCGCGACGCCTCGCCAGCGACATCTTCCGGTGATGCTTCCTGAGCAAAGATCAAAGCGGTGCTGCCGTTTTCGCGAACGTCGCCGGTTGCGGTCAGCATCTCCGTCGCAATTTCATCCCAACCTTTGTTGTTGCTCAGGTTTTCCGTCATCCAGTCAACAAACGACTTTTTCACAAACCCAACCCGCATGTTGGTCGCCCGGAGAAATATGACGTCTCGCCAGTAGCGGGCCCAGGCAGCGGCATACTCGTCAGAGTCCAGTAGCCGCTCGATCGCCCGCTCTCGTTTTGAGCGATCCGGATCTAGCCCGAACAATGTCACATCCCGAGACGACGGCAAGGTTCCGGCCAGGTCGAGCGTCACGCGGCGAAGGAAGTCTTCATCCACTGACAGTCCGGCGGGCTCGACATCGTTTGCTTTGAGTTCTGACTCGACAAGGCGGTCGACTTCGGCCGCGACTTCCGTCGGTGAGCCTTTGCCGGACAACTCAGCGGCCGTTGCCACTGAGCCGAGACAAATCAAAAGAGCCGACACGCTGAATGCAGAAAAACGCATTTCTGTCCCTTTGCGATGATCGCGAATGTTTGGTTCGATAATTTCGTCGAACGCCTGCCTCGTGAAGTCGATCTGAAAACCGGGAGGCAGCGAGTCGAAGAGTGTTTCCGAAACCGGGTGAATTGTCGAATCGAGTTTCGCCCCACAGACGCGACCGCTCGACACGACAGGAGATTTAACCAGGCAGCTCGTCGGTGGTTTCGGAGAATCTCAGAAACAGATCCGAAAACTGCATTGCTCGCGTCACAACGGACCAGTCGTTTCGAAACTTGTAGCCTCTAACATCTCGATCAGGGGCGAGGTTTAGGACCACGGAAGACACGGAAAAGCACGGAAGGCGTCATTACTCTTCCGTGTTTTTCCGTGTGTTCCGTGGTCAAATTCCTCGATTTTTACAGGTCACCGCTGACATCGCATGGTGCGACGGTCGCCCGAAGACGAAGTAAGAGCCACGGGTTTTCACGGATGAAGCACGGATGCGGAATAGCTGGCAAGGCACATCATCCGTGCTGATCCGTGTAAATCCGTGGCAAATATTCACGAGCCCAGAATGCGGCCGAAAACTGACCAATAAGT
This sequence comes from uncultured Planctomyces sp., assembly GCA_937899075.1. Classification (GTDB taxonomy): domain Bacteria; phylum Planctomycetota; class Planctomycetia; order Planctomycetales; family Planctomycetaceae; genus JABMPE01. Next base: position 28,323 of record CALDJX010000231.1, read on the forward strand.
TCAAATAAGATTTAGTAAGTTCATTCAGGTAGTAATTCCTGATATATTCTTCCGCCCAAATGTCGCGATTTCGAGTTCGGAATTGAATGAGCGCTCCGGTTTGGTTCAAATGGGCCGCTTCCGACCGACCCGCTGAGCGGGTCGGTTTCTGATTTTCCTTTCCGGTTGTTTTCTTCCCGGGGTTTCTTCCCGATGAGCCGTTCGGCAATCCTTGATCGAATTCGCAGTCGCGTTCCGGTTATCGCTCCGTCGATGCTGAAGTGCGACTTCGGCAACATGCATCGAGAGATCGAGCTGTTGAACGTGGCCGACTCGGCCGTTCTCCACTGGGACGTCATGGATGGACATTTTGTCCCGAATCTGTCGTACGGCCCGATGGTCATCGAGAAAATGCGACCGCTGACGGATGCCGTTTTCGATGCTCACCTGATGATTTCTGAGCCGGATCGGTATCTCGACGAATATCTCAAAGCGGGCTGCGAGGCGATCACGTTTCACTACGAAGCCGTGCCTGAGGCCGGGCCGTTGCTGAAGCGGATTCGCGACGCGGATGTCGTCGCTGGCCTGGCTTTGAATCCGGGAACGCCTGTTGAAAAAATTGAACCATTTCTGTCGGACTGCGACCTGGTGCTCGTGATGAGCGTCGAGCCGGGCTTCGGCGGGCAGAAGTTTATTCCCGACGCATTGAACAAACTGCGTCGGCTGCGGGAGCTGTGCTCTCCGGAGACTGTCCTTTCTGTGGATGGCGGCGTTGGTCCTTCGACCATTTCCGACTGTTCAGAAGCGGGAGCGGATTTGTTTGTTGTCGGCAGTGCCGTGTTCGACGAGTCGGACTACGGTGCTGTCATGCCCGAGCTGTCAGCGCTGGCAAGTCGCCAGAGCAGCTCATCCCTGTAGCGAGAAAAATCAATGTCCACAGTCGTTCTGGTCCGACCAGGGTGTACTGACTTCGA
>CALDJX010000232.1 GCA_937899075.1 uncultured Planctomyces sp.
ATGAAGTTTTTCCATCAGGAGGAACCTGAAGGTCGAGATTAAACTCGGCAAATCACAGACTCGTTCCCAAGCTTGCCGAACGGAGTTAGGGAACGAGTTTCTGTTCAATCGGGGCCGTTCTGAGGGCGGTCATCCGGGGTTCTCTCAGTCGCTAAATGGTCGACGCCTTTGCCTATTCTGACGTCCCGTTACTGTACAAAATGGTCACAATCCTGGCGGTTATTGACTGAAACTGGAGGCGGAATAGGTAGTAGCCGTGTATTTTCTGCATTGGCCATTATGCCGCCGATTTTTAACGACGTATGAATAACATCTCGTAGGAAACAACATGAAAACGATGTTTGTCTGTGCGATCGTTTTTGCCTTTGTGGCCACTCCCGTTGACGCCGCGGACATGTCGAAGATCGTCTTTATCTCGGGCAAGCCCAGCCATGGTCCGATGAAGCATGAGCATCGTGCGGGCAATATGATTCTGGCGGATGCACTCAATGCTTCGGGGCTGGGTGTTGAGGCCGTTGTTTTGCCCGACTACGGATATCCCAAAGATAAATCAGTTTTGCAGGATGCTGCGACGATCGTGATTTTCAGCACAGGGCACCGAGGGCATGTGCTGAATGCTCATCTTGACGAATTCGACAAGCTCATGAAATCAGGTACCGGCGTCGTGATGATTCACTGGGCGACGGAAGCCGAGAAGGGCAAAGCTGGCGGCAGGTTTCTGCAATGGATGGGCGGCTTCTGCGACCTCGACTGGTCAGTCAATCCACACTGGAAACCAAACTTCGACGACTTTCCCGATCACCCAATCACTAATGGTGTGAAGGCGTTTAGCGTCGACGACGAATGGTACTACCACATGCGTTTCGTCCCGGACATGAAAGGCGTGACGCCGATTCTTACGGACCTTCCTCCAGCGGAAACGCTTCGACGTCCCGATGGAGAACGCAGTGGCAATCCGGCTGTTCGCAAGGCCATCGCGAATGCAGAAAAGCAACATGTCGCCTGGGCCTATGAACGTCCAACCGGCGGACGTGGTTTTGGATTCACGGGAGCACACAATCATTCCAGTTGGCAGAACGAGAGTTTCCGCAAGGTTGTTCTGAACGCGATCCTGTGGACTGCGAATGTAGACGTTCCCACAGACGGCTGCCCGTCGCGCGCCGTGAGTGCTTCGCAACTCAAAGAGAACGTCGACGACAAGAAACCCCGCAAGAAGAAGATTGCAGCTGAGGCTGCAAAATGAAGATCAACACAGTTGAGAACCGCATGAATCAGACTCTCGTCGCGATAGCCGCTTTCTGTATGCTCGGTTCAGACACGTTCTCGGCTGAGACTCGTCCGAACATTCTGTTCTGTATTTCAGACGATCAAAGTTACGCTCACACCGGCGCCAATGGTGATCCGGTGGTGAAGACGCCCGCATTTGATCGGATTGCTCGTGAAGGGCTGCGGTTCACTCACGCCTTTTGTGACGCGCCGACATGCGGGCCTTCGCGATCAGCGATTCTCACGGGCCAACACATCTGGCGTTTGGAAGAAGCCGGGAATATTCACAGCACACTGCCAGCGAAGTTCGCGACCTATTCAGAGTTGTTGGCAGAGGCTGGATACTCCGTCGGTTACACGGGCAAGGGATGGAGTCCCGGCCGACTTGAGCCAGGCGGTCGGACGGCCAATCCCGCGGGCGAGCCATTCAATCGACAAAACCTGAAGCCGCCGTTCAAGAGTATCAGAGCCACGGACTATGCGGGAAACTTCCAGGACTTTCTCAAGCAGATTCCCGAGGACCAACCATTCTGTTTCTGGCTGGGAACATCCGAACCACATCGCAGTTATCAGCTCGGAGCGGGGAAATTGACTGGCAAGGATCCCGCGAAAGCTGTCGTACCGCCGATCTTTCCCGACAACGACATCGTGCGCAATGACATCCTGGATTACCTCGTGGAGGTCGAACATTTCGACGGGATGGTTGCACGCGCGATCGCGGCGATTGAAGAACTCGGCGAGCTGGATAACACGATCATCGTCGTCACCAGCGATCACGGCATGCCGTTTCCACGAGCGAAGGCGAGCCTCTACGACGCCGGTTCACACGTGCCGCTGGCGATCCGCTGGCCAAAGGGAATCCGAAAGTCCGGCCAAGTCGTGACGTCCTTCGTCAATCTCAGCGACCTGGCTCCGACCTTTCTGGAAGTGGCCGATCTGGAGCCGCCATCGGCAATGACTGGCCGCAGCCTGATGGACACTTTCGGAAGGCAGCTCGCACTTGAACGCGACGCTGCCTTCATCGCCATGGAACGTCACGACGGTTGCCGCAAGGGCGGCAAAGGATATCCATGTCGGGCGATCCGGACGAAGGACTACCTCTACATTCACAACTTCGAACCAACACGCTGGCCGTCGGGTTCACCGGATCCAGCAGTGTGTGCGCGATCGATTCCGTTTGGCGAGATCGACACGTCGCCGACAAAGACATTCATGATGGAACATCGCAACGAACACGGAGTCGCTCGTCTTGCTGAGCTGGCATTCGGAATGCGACCCGCCGAGGAGCTCTATGATCTCACCAGCGACCCGCATCAAATGGTGAACGTAGCTGGATCGGCCGCGATGGCAGAGACGCAGGCGTCGCTTCGCGGGCGACTCTTCGGTCATCTCAGGAAGACGCGTGATCCCCGTGTCGTCGGCGGAGCTGTCGATTGGGACTATTATCCATACTACGGAAAGATCAGCACGAAGGGATGGAGCGTCGATGAGAAGTCTCGCTAGAACGGTAATCTTGTTGCTTACTCTTGGAGTGTTCATTCAGCCGGCGTCTGCGAACGACCCGCCCAATGTGCTGTTCATTGCAGTGGATGATTTGCGTGACTGGGTCGGACATCTTGGTGGCCATCCGCAAGCAAAGACACCAAACATCGACCGTCTTGCAAAGCGTGGGGTTTCCTTCACCAGGGCGTATTGTTCGGCGCCTTTGTGCAATCCGTCCCGCATCAGCTTGCTGACGAGCATCGCTCCATCGAATTCCGGCGTCTACGGCAACGGAGAAAAGCTTCGAGATAAACTTCCCCGCGCGGTCACCTTGATGCAGCACTTTCGTGCATCAGGATACTCGGCACGAGGTGCCGGAAAGATCTTCCATGGAAGTAACCCCTATGATCAAGACTCCTGGGATGGCTACTTCAGACCAGCGAACTCCAAAAAGCCTCAGCGAATCAAACGCGACAGCAGTCTACCGAAGTCTGCGTGGGTTCCCTGGGGCCCACTTGCATGCAGCGATGATGAGATGTTTGACGGCAAAAATGCCGGCTGGATCATTGCCGAATTAGCGAAGCCTCAAGAAAAGCCCTTTTTCCTGGCCTATGGACTGACAAAGCCGCATCTAACCTGGGAAGTGCCGCAAAAGTATTTCGACCTGCATCCCATCGATAGAATTGAACTGCCCGTCGTCAAGAAAGGCGACCTTGACGACGTGCCCCCCTTCGATCAAAAGCTGGCGCGGGAAGTCTTCGATCCTTCCGGTGAGAGGAACTTTGCGGTGAAGCCGGATGGGGATCATGCGAACGTGATCGCGAACAACCAATGGCGGCAAGCGGTTCAAGCCTATCTCGCCACGATCAGCTTCGCCGATGCCCAGATCGGAAGAGTGTTAGAAGCCCTGGAGAAGAGTGAACATGCAGAGAACACGATCATTGTCTTGTGGGGCGACCACGGTTGGCATCTGGGCGAAAAAGAACATTGGCGCAAGCATGCCTTGTGGAATGTTTCAACGCGAACGCCTCTCATCATTTCAGTTCCCGAGGGTAGAACCCTCGACGGTAGAACCCCAGCGCAGCTCTGCCATCGGCCGGTCAGCTTGATCGACCTCTATCCCACGCTCGTTGATTTATGCGGCTTGCCAGAAAAGGATGGGTTGGACGGCCAAAGTCTCAAACCCCTTTTGAAGAATCCAAGCCAGCAGTGGCAACGCCCAGTCGTGATGACCTACGGCTCGGGCAACCACGCCGTCCAGACGCAGCGCTGGCGCTACATCCGATATGCGGATGGCGGGGAAGAGTTGTATGACCACACCAAAGACCCGAACGAGTGGAAGAACCTGGTCTCTCTTTCGCAATACAAATCCACAATCGAGAAACTGAAGATGCATCTTCCGGAGCGAAACAAACGATGAGAATCCGACAAACCGTCCAGATCCTTGCGCTGTGTGCCACGCTATCGCTAATGGCCTGCGTTGAACTGCACGCGCAGGCAAAGCCCAATGTGATCTTCTTTCTTGTCGACGATCTTGGCGGGCGGGACGTGGGTTGCTACGGCAGCCAGTTCTATGAAACTCCGGCGATCGATCAGTTGGCAAAAGAGGGCATGCTTTTCGACAATGCCTACTCGACATGCCACGTCTGCTCGCCGAGTCGTGCAAGTATTCTCACGGGGAAATATCCGGCACGCACGAATTTGACGGAATGGCTGGCGGGGCGCCCAGAAAGGGAATATGAGAAGCTGCACCACGGCGAGAAGCTGACTGCTCTGCCCGATGAAGAGCAGACGCTGGCGGAGACATTGCACAAGCATGGTTACGCCACCGCGAACTACGGTAAGGCCCATCTGAACAAAGACCCGAAGACTTACGGGTTCGATGAAGCGATCACAGGCTGGGTCCGGTCCTATTATCATCCCTTCGGCGCCGAGTATAACGAAACACTGCCCGCCAAAGAGGGCGATTACTACACGGATAAACTGACGGATGCCGCCATTGAATTCATTGAGCGAAACAATGACAAACCGTTCTTTGTGCACCTTGAACACTTTTCCGTTCACGATCCGATTCAAGGCCGCAAGGATCTGGTTCAGAAGTACGAAAAGAAACTCGCGTCAATGTCACATCAGGAAGGCCCGGATTTCATTCTCGAGCCTAACCCCGATGGACCCGCGATCTCTGGCGACAAACTCAAAGCCCTCGAAGAAAACGATAGCAGCGCATCGCACCAGAGTGAGCGTGTGTGGTGGGTGAAGCAAAAGCAGGACAACGTCGAGTTTGCGGGGATGGTTGAGGCGACGGATGAAAGCCTCGGTCGAATCCGCGCGAAGCTAAAAGAACTTGGGCTGGAAGAGAACACCATCATTATTTTCACGGCCGACAACGGAGGCATGGCGGCGTCGAACCAATATCGCGGAATCCAACATCCTCGCGAGTCACTGAATTCGCGATTCGCAAGCTCCAATCTGCCACTTCGCGGTGCCAAAGGTTGGAACTACGAAGGCGGAATTCGAGTGCCGTTGATCGTGCATTGGCCTGGCAAGACTCAACCCAATTCCACTTCACAAGCGGTCGTCACCGGCACGGATTATTACCCAACCCTGCTCGAAATGTTGGACCTCCCGGCGTTACCCGATCAGCACGTCGACGGCCGAAGCTTTGTCCCTGCTCTGGCAGCTGAAGACTACGATCGCGGACCGATCTATTGGCACTTTCCCCACTACAGCAATCACGGTTTCCAAAGCCCCAACGGCGCAATACGTTTGGGGCGACACAAACTGATCGAATACTACGAGAACGGAACAGTCCAACTCTTCGATCTGGAAAATGACATCGGCGAACGTAACGACCTCGCGAAGTCACAACCAGAGATCGCCCAAAAGCTGAAGAAGATGCTCCACGACTGGCGTGACGAAGTCGATGCCAAGATGCCCTATCCCAAAACCGCGACTTCAAAGCCCGCACCGGGAGCACGGGTTGCCAAGCCCAGCAAGGTTTCAAGTGCCAGCAACGACCGCTTGCCGGCGGATGTCGAAAAGTTCGCTCCAGGATGGAAGGTCAAAGACTGG
>CALDJX010000233.1 GCA_937899075.1 uncultured Planctomyces sp.
CGGCGGGCGCAGAGGCCGGGCCATCGGCGGGCGCAGAGGCCGGGCCATCGGCGGGCGCAGAGGCCGGGCCATCGGCGGGGGACGCGGACCGTTTGATTGGTTCGTTGCCAGACTCGGGCGTTGGGGCAACTGCCGCGGAATCTGTGTGCGGTGTCAGTAGAGCGGCGGACTGGATTGCCAACATACGCCGTCGCCGCCCGCGTCGTGATGCACCGACCTGGCCAGCTGAACTTTCCGATTCTGTAAACACGGCGTGATCCGTCGCAGAAGGCGAAGAGAGGAAACATCGTACGTCACTCTGAAGTGAGTTTCATTGATTGATGCGGCACGCCTGGTCCGCTCGATGCGGATTCGGATCAACGTAACGAATCCGGGTTTTATCCGGCTTTGATGTGTGCCTGCGTAAACTTCGCTGATGGCTGATTGCTAACCGGCGGCTGATGCGTTCTGATCCGCCGGTCCTAAGGAACTACTGATGTCAAAGATGCCTGATTCGACATTTCGGCTTGTGTTGCTGATTTCGTGTGCTCACGCACTCGTACATACTTTTGAACTGGCGCTGCCCGCTGTCGAGCAGATGATTGGTGATGAATTCGGCGTTGGGAAGTCGGCGACGGGCACGTTGGGGATGGCGTGGCGACTGCCGTTTGGACTGGGGGCGGTACTTGCCGGATTTCTTGCTGACCGTTACGGATCACGGCCGCTGCTGATTGTGTATCTGGTTGGGTGTTCGGCCACGGCTGTGCTGGCACGTTGGGCTCCGACATTCAACTTGCTGCTTCTGGTCATGCTGGCCATGGGTTGCTTTGCAAGCATTTATCACCCGGCTGGCCTGTCGATGATTTCTCGGGAGACGACACCGGAGACGCGAGGCTCAGCGTTGGGACTGCACGGGATCATTGGTTCGCTGGGGATTGCCGGCGCACCGTTCGGAGCCATGTTGCTGTTTTCGTCGGGGAACCTCGGCTGGCGCGACTACTACCTGATTCTGACTGTACCGGCGATGTTGATTGCGGCGCGGCTGCTTCTGGATGAGTTGCGACATCGGAAGGAATCCCGTTTGGCACCAACGACGCCGTCAGGCGAAGCGTTGCCGGAAGAGGCGATTTGCTGGAGCCGTTACCTGATTCTCGTTTCAGCCGGCGCGCTTTCAGGTTTTGTTTACGGAGCCTTCATGCACTTCCTGCCGCGATATCTTGATACGGCAGGGCTTCGGCCGGAAGACTGGACTCCAGCCAGCTTTCGAAACGCTCTGGCCGCGGCGGTGCTGGCGTTCGGCGCGGTCGGGCAGGGGATTGCTGGCCGACTATGTCGACCGGGGCGGCTTGAGTTGCTGCTGGTTCTGGTCCTGTTCGGAAACGTGCCGCCGCTGCTGTGGATGGCGTTTGCGGAAGGTCCCAGTCGCTTTGTGGCAGCGTGCGTTCTTGCAGTTGTTCATTTCATGAACCAGCCGATTTACAACAGTCTGATCGCTCAACACATCCCGGCATCGCGGCGAAGTCTTGGTTACGGATTCAGCAACATGATGTGCTTCGGGATCGGAGCTTTCGGACCATACTTCGCTGGCCAGTTTGCGGGCGACACCGCGGTTTATGGTGGACTTGCTGCTGTGGCCGCTGCGGCGGGATTGTTTGCGATGTACTCGCTGATCGTGCGAGATCCAAAGCCCGCGAGGTAACGGACGCGGCCTCTGATGTACGAGACCTGATCGTCAGGCCTTCGTTTCGACTGAAGGAGGTACGCCAGCGTCTTTGGATCCCGACGCACCCTCAGAGTCACCGGCCGATGCTTCTTCTGCCGCTGCCGGTCGTCCATCAGACGAATCAGACGTCGCTGCCATTGAACGAGCAGCCGCGCCAGCAGGCTCAGGTTCGCCGGGCGGTTTGAGGATGCCCAGACGTCCTTCGTAGTAAAGCACCAGGAAGGCGGGCACGAGGATCGGGCGGACTACAAACGTGTCGAGCAACACGCCAAATGCCAGCGCAAATCCGAGTTGATGCATTCCGGCCAGCGTTCCAGCCAGCAGCGACGAGAAAGTCCCTGCCATGATGATTCCGCAACTTGAAATGATGCTTCCCGTGCGGGTGAGTGCGATGGCCACGCCCTTGACCGGACCGTGAGTAATCTGCTCCTCGCGAATACGAGTCATCAGGAAGATGTTGTAGTCCTCGCCGACCGCGATCAGGATCGTGAAGAGGAATGTCGGCACTTTCCAGTCGAGACCCGTGAAGCCCGAAGGGTCTAACAAGTAGAAGAACGTGAACGTCGCACCCAGCGTTACCAGATAGCTGAAGAACACACTGATAATCAGGTAAACCGGAATCGTGATCTGCCGAAGCAGTACGACGAGAATCAGAAAGATCCCCATAAGGACCAGGCTGTCGACGACTCGCTGGTCACGGTCGGTGACTGTTTTGAGATCCCGGATGCTCGCGGTAGGGCCAATGCCGTAAACGTCGAGCTTCGCATCTGATGACAGAAACTTGCGTGCTTCTGCAAGGACGTCTTCTTTCAGCTCGACGAACTGACGGATGCTGTCTCGCGAAAACGGATCATTGGAAGAAACGAAATCGATCTGGGTCATCGAACCGTTGAATGCTTCTGCCTGGCTTACGTAGTGCTGCTGAGCTTTGAAAAGTGTCGCTCTCCGAAGGCTGGCTTCAAGGAAGCTTAATTTGGGCGGCCCTTCGGAGCTGCCGTTCAAGGCCTCTTCTTCTGCTCGCGCGATCGCGATTCCAAACGGATGAACGACGCTGCGAATGTCGGCAAGGTCTAGTTCGTCTTTTCGTTCGTAGAGTGACTCCACGAGTTTGTTGACGAATTCCCGACTTTCCTCTTCGTCGAAATTCATTTCCGGATTGTGCAGCAGCAGAGTCACCGGGCCCGCGATTCCGTCGGGATAGTGTTTCTGGATGGCCTTTGCACCGAGGACGCTGGTGTTGTTCTGTGGGAGTTCTGACAACAGGCCATAGCTGAGGTTGTCAAAGCAGACGACGGCGACCACCGAGAAGGGCAACATCAGAGCAATGGTCAACGTCAGCACGAACGCCGGTTTTTCGAGGATGACCTCACTGGTTTTCTGCCAGATTGCCTGGAAGACGTTCTTGCGAAGCAGCGACGCCATCAGGCCAGTTGCCGATACCCAACCGCCCGAGCTTTGCACTCGACGAGTCGCCACGTGCGGCCAGAATGCCCAGCGACCTGCGAGTCTCAAAAGTGCCGGCGTAAATGTCAGGGAAGCGATGAGGACAATCACCAGGCCAATGGAGATGGCGATGCCTGCCTGCCGGAATTTTCCGAAGTCGGCAAAGATCATCATGCCAATTCCGCAGATCACCGTTCCGGCGCTGGCGACAAGAGCTTCTCCGACCTTCGCAATCGCTCCGGAAACCGCTGCTGCCGTTTCAATTCCGTCGTCGAGTTCTTCTTTAAAGCGAGCGATCAGAAAGAGGCAGTAGTCGACGCCGGCGCCGTAGCAAAGCACGGTGACGTAAACCTCGATCCCGTTGAACAGTGACAGGATTCCGTATTCAGCAAGTATGGTGAGGAACGCCAGCGAGACTGCTGTTGCGACCCCCACTGTGGCGAGTGGGATAATCGCAAGAACGGGGGCTCGATAAATCAGCAGGAGCAGCGCGACCACCAGGATAACTGTCCAGAGTTCTGTTGCTTTTGAACTTTCCGTTGCTGCACGCATCATGTCGCGGCCGACAGTTGCCGAGCCGCTGAGGGCCAGTTCAAGTCCGGGAGGGACGGGGCTTTTGCCGCTGGCGTCTTTCTGATGAATCACGCCATCTCGTTCGATCAGGTCGGCAATCGCGTCAATGAGCGGAATGTTTCGGTGGTTGAAGAATTCCGTCTCCAGGTTGATGACGATCATCGTCGCCGTGCCGTCGGAGCTGTCGAGAATTTTCTGCCAGCCGGTTGTCGCAAACGTCTTGATTTTCTTGTCGATGCTTTCTTCATCAGTCTCGGAAGCATCGCCCGGATCAGCTGACTCAGTTTCCTGATCGACGCCGTTTGGTTGCGACCTGGGTTTCGGCAGACCGATTCTCTCAACGATGGAGACCAGACGCGGCTTCAGGACATCGACAATAAAGTTGCGGTCCTGTTCGTTGAGCTTTGTGCGCTCGCGGCGAACGACCAGCGCGATGTTACTGGCGAATGGCTCGCCCCAGGCTTCTTCATACTGACGTTCGCCCGCGAGGCTGGGCATTTCGTCGGGGAGGAAGGCGAATTCGCCCTCTTCGATAACGTCCTGCCAGTTCGGCGCGGAAAGCTTCAACGCAACCAGCGCAATCACCCAGCTGAGCAGAATTACTGGCCAGAAGCGAACGACGGAATTGCCTAGAGATCGGTACATATTTGGAAAACTACAACGGCAACTGAAAAAGTCGCCATCCCCGATATCAGGAGTTGCTGACCTGAAAGGCCGCGAAGAATTGCTCGGTGTGACCGCAACTCTGCAAGCGGACCGCCGTTCCAGAATCGAAAACATTCGTCCCTGAAATGCGAGTTGCAGAGCGTTTGAGAGAATACCCGTGGATGTTTGCAGTCTCAACCAACTGTTGCGAAAAGACTTCCGGCAACTGATGCAAGAGTCGGGATGCTTAAGACAGGCTGACTCTGACGGCAGAAATGACCGTGATGGTGACAGAACTTTGACAGAAGTTTGACCCGGGCCTGACAGCCGAAAGTTCGATACTCATCTATACTCCGCGACATCGAATGACCGCTTGTGACCCAGGGATGGATGTTGAGGCGTTCGAAGAGCTTCTCGCACAAACCTGCTGAATTCTGCCTGCGTTTCTGAGCTGTCCGCTGACCTAAAGCAGACAGATTTCAGGCGAAGAGTATCGTCGGCCAGATTTCAGCGAATGCAAATCCTACCGGGGCAGGGAGGTCCAGAGCGTGGAATTGCCACGCCTCTTAATCAATTCCCGAGGAGACAATATTGTGAGTGTTGAATCACCGCTGACAACAAATGGGGCGGAAGCAGCCGCGGTGGCTGAGTCGCCATTCGCCGATCCGCAAATCGGGACGCCTTCTCTTGACGAAAAGTCGTCGGCGAAAGGTGGCCGGAAGCCGATTGCTCATCCGATTCCGACTCGCTTTCGCGATCGGTTTCCCAATGGTTTGAACTGGACGAACTTCACTTGGATGCTCGTGATGCATTCAGGTGCTGTGGCTTCGCTGTTTTACTTCTCGTGGACTGGTCTGGCTATTTGCGCCGTCCTCCACTTCGTAACTGCCTGCCTGGGCGTCACGCTGGGGTATCACCGTTTGCTGACGCACGGAAGCTTCAAAGTTTCGAAGCCGGTGGAGTACTTCTTCTCAGTGTGTGGAATGCTTTCTGCCGAAGGCTCACCGATTTTCTGGGTCGCGACTCATCGCAAGCATCATGTGCTTTCTGATTTGCCAGGCGATCCGCATTCACCAAACGATGGCTTCTGGTGGTCGCACATTCTGTGGTTCAAGCCGCGAGTTCTGAAAACTGACGAAGAGGCTCTCTTCGCGCGATGGGCTCCGGACATGTGGAAAGACCCGTGGCACCGAGTGTTCGACAAGATCTTCCCGGTCTTCACAATCCTGCTGGGAATTGGGCTGTTCATCGTTGGTGAGGTAATGGAGCCGGGCTTCGGTTGGTCGCTCGCTTTGTGGGGCGTCTGCATGCGAGCGGTCCTTTGTTACCACAGCACCTGGTTCGTTAACTCGGCAACTCATATCTGGGGCTACCGTAACTACGAAACGACAGATCGTTCACGAAACCTGTGGTGGGTCGCTCTGGCCAGTTATGGCGAAGGCTGGCACAACAACCATCATGCTCATCAGCGACTCGCTCGACACGGGCACCGTTGGTATGAAGTTGACGTCACCTGGATGGTCATTCGAACGTTGCAGATTCTCGGCATCGCCACGAACGTCCAGGACAGGATTCCCGAGCAGACAAAGTAATCTGCTGCGAGTGTTTCCGTGCTGTATTTGATCTACGATCAGGCCTGACATCTCCATTGAGGTGTCAGGCTTTTTCTATGCCGATTCAGTTTCCTGGCGGTTGAAATCCTGGGCGGTTGAACTCGCATTTGCGAGATCGCTGCTTGTCCAATGTCGATAGCACCTGGTAAGTCTCAGGACGCGAACGGGTTCATGTCAGAAGTCACTTCAGCCACCACTGCCGTTATTCAGGTTCAGGGTTTGAGCTATTCCTACGGCGAGGGGCGTGGCGTGCTTTCGAACGTTGAATTCAATGTTTCGGAGGGCGAGCGAGTCGGCCTGGTCGGGCCCAGTGGAGCGGGCAAGTCGACATTGCTGATGCATCTGAACGGGCTGCTGCCCGATCGCCTGCCCGTTGAGTCGGACCGAGCATCGGTGGTCGTATCCGGTGTTCCAATTCGGAAGTCGTCGGTTGCCGAAGTTCGTCGATTAGTCGGTTTCGTCTTTCAGGACCCGGACGACCAGTTGTTTTGTCCGACCGTTCGAGAAGATGTCGGCTTTGGGCCTCTGAATCTGGGGCTGCCGCGCGACGAGGTGTTCAGGCGGATTTCCGAAAGTCTGGAGCTGGTTGGCCTGGGCGGATTCGAGAACCGCAGCACGCTGCAGCTAAGCACGGGAGAGCGGAAGCGAGTCTGCCTGGCCGGTGTCCTGGCCTGTCGTCCGGAAGTTCTGGTACTCGACGAGCCGTTTGCGAATCTCGATCCTCGAGCTCGCCGAGCGCTGGTAGATGTTCTTCGAGAATTCGCCGGTGCTCAGGTCATCGCGACGCACGATCTGGAATTCGTGGTCGAGCTGTGCGACCGGGTCATCATTCTGGATGAAGGGGAAATCAAGGCCGACGGCCCCGTTCGGGATGTCCTCTCGGATGAAGTACTGATCCGGAAGCACGGCCTCGAAGTGCCATGGGAGCTGCGGGTCAGAAGTTAACATCCGGTCGTGATGCTGGTGCCAATGCCCTTTTGCTCCGGTCTATGACGATTTGAGACCGGGGTTTTCACGGACCTGCCGCTGCGAGCACAATTCGGAACAGGGTGAATTCCTGCGTGGAGTAGAGTTGCCCAGCGGAATTGCAGAGATTCCCGTACAGCCTCTCGCCGTCGCGCGCCGGTTGTAACGGGAACTCGGATTGCGATGGCTGCGTCGAACAAGCTGGCCGCCGCGTACGTCCGCATCCCTGAGGTGCTTCGCGAGTTCTCAATTGTCGAGTGGAATCATGGTTCGTAGTCAAAATCGGCGAGGCTTCACGCTGATTGAGCTGCTGGTCGTCATCGCGGTCATCGCGGTGCTGGTGGCTTTGTTGCTGCCCGCCGTGCAGCAGGCTCGCGAACGCGCCCGCTCGATGCAGTGCATGAATAATCTGAAGCAGATCGGCCTCGCTCTTCACAACTACGAATCGACTCATTCAATTTTCCCGCCAAGTTTCGTGCGACAGGAAGATGGTAATCCACCCGCCCCGCCGCCGCTGAACGACGCACTGCGATATCGAAGCCATTGGACGGGCTATCATTTGCTGCTGCCGTACCTCGGCGAGGCGAATCTCCATGGCGAGTACGATTTCGAGGGGACATGGCTCAGCAGCATGTCGAACTCGAACGACCGGGAACATTGGCTGCTCAACCGAACCGTGATCGAAGGTTTGATGTGTCCGAGTGCCCCGCACAAATCGGATCAGGTTGGCGAGACCGGAGTTCCCGGCAGTTCGCTTCACTGGATGTCGGGGGCGGTGACTGACTACGCCTTCTGCCACGGCATGGACATTCTGAAAGCCCTGCCTGGAAGTGGCGAAGCGTCATGCCCAGGGGGATTGCGGCATTACTGGGACAGCTGGCCGGCGGCCACAAGAGGGGCGTTTGGCTACAACAGCACATGCAGATTGTCGAACCTGACAGACGGAGGATCTCAGACGATCTTCATGGGTGAGAAAGCCGGGGCGAGACTGACGTTCGGCAGCGGAGCAGGAGCGTCACCGCGAACGAGAGTTGAGTATCCATGGGCGATGGCCGCGGTGCTTTACTTTGCCGCGACGGGGAATTCTGCCAGCGACAGTGTGTGGCTCGGTGGGCCATTTGCTGTCACCAGAGATCTGCGACTGCCAAACTGTCCCGACGATTCTCCCGCCCTGGGAGTTCCTTTTCCGATGAATCCTCAACCGGTGAAGGTGCCGGTCACCGGCGACGAACGCTCGCTTTACTCGTTCCAGTCTCATCACACTCAAGGTGCCTGGTTCGTGATGGGGGACGGAGGGACGAAGTTTATCAGCGAGACGATTGATCAGTCTGTGTATGAGGCTCTCTCGACCATCGCTGGCAACGAGACGGTGTCAGTATCGGAGCTGTAAGCCGCATGGCAGATTTCATTCGAAGCGTTGCTGACTTTCGTGCATTCGGGTTTGCGAACTCGCTCTCATCCCGAATGCTCCCATTGCTGGTGATGACTGCCGTCCTGATGACTGGATGTGACGGTGCCGGAAGTTCGGTGTCGGTCAACGGCGAAGTGCGGCTCGACGGCGTTCAGATTCCTGCCGAAATCCAGATTGAACAACTTGACGCCGATGGAAATCGCGTTGGGCGTTCGGCGACAGCCTACGCAGACGACCGTGGCAGGTTTTCAGCAGTCATCGAGCCAGCGGACGGCAATTCCAAGCCGCTCACTTGCCGAATCGTCATACGAGTCGCGGAGGTTTCGAGCAGTGGCCTGTTGGCTGCCTTCGACGAAAACGCAACACCGACGAAAGCGATTCGTCTGCGGCGGACGATTCAGGACGGTGATTCGCTGGCCATTCTGCTGACGCGGTAGCGGACGTCACGGCTGATCGAACTTCTTTAGCGAAGCTGCTGCCGGTTGACCGTTGAGAAGGTTCGCTCCTGGCGTGCTTCCGTGTGTGCGGTTCGGGCAACACGAAGCAGCGGCGCGGAATCTGGCGGAACCAGGTGTGCAAGCCTTGGTCGGAACACAACGCCGAGCACCAGCGGCAGGTACCACATGACATAGATGCCGCCGTGCTGCGGGTACCAGAGTTGCGTGGCGACGACGATCGCTGCCGAGTGTGCCATCAAATGTTCGATTGATTTCTTGCGGGGGAAAATCGTCAGCATGACGACTCCGACAAGAAAGACGGCCATCACCGGAAGGCGATAGACAGGGCTGATTGCCGCCCAGAAACCCACGCCTTCACCGTTCTGAAACTGAAGCATTCTCCAGTCGATCGAACCGATCATTTGTCGCATGAACGACTGACTGTCCGCGGAAGTCAGTGCCAGTGTTCCGACAAGAACTGAAGCGACAATACCCAGGGCCGCAACGAAGCGGATGGCTCCCTGACGCCCATAAAACGCGACCCAAAGTGGCAGTAGAAAGGCCGGGAAGAACACTGTCCCACAGGCAAGTCCCATCAGGCCGCCCGCGATCATCGGTTTGTAGTAGAAGGCCAGCGACCAGATCACCAACGCGGCTGGCATCACGTGATCAACATTGCTGACCTGGTAGGCGGTGCTCGGCAACAGGAGGTACATCGTTGCCATCGCGACCCCTAACCGAATATCGCCAAGGTGGCGTTTTCCGAGATAGATAAGTCCGATGATGACCGCGAGGTGCGACAGGCAGGCGATGATGCGTGCGGCGATAAGTTCTGCCGAAACGCGGCGGCCTGAATTGTGCGCAACCAGCCGAGCAGGCGCCATCGCTGTCGTGGCGGTAATCAGTTTGGTGGCTGGTCCGGAAACGAGCTCAGAATTTGGACGTTCTGTTGAACCATCTTTACGACGGAGCAATTCATCGGCTTGTCGGACGGTGGCAACCGTCGAGGCTGCTGGCGGCTCGGTCGCAACCTTGGTCACCTGAAACGCAAAGGCCGCAAAGCACAAAAACGCGAGACCAGAAGCATTCAGGTTCTGCTCGAGCAGCGGCCGCCGTTTGAAGACCGGGTCGAGAAACAGCCGAAGCAGCAGCAGACCGGTGCAGACGAAGAGCCAGGCGTAACCGACTGTCGGATGCGAGCTGTTCAGCAGGAGCAATCCCGGTGAGATGCTCAATAACAGAATCAGGTCGATATTGCGTAACGACCAGAGGCGGTTGAATCGGAAGAAGACGGCGACGATCAGAAGCAGTGACAGGTAAAACCATGTCGCTTCGTTGACCTGATACCCTTGAAGGATGTAGTCCATTCGTGGTCAGACCGACGGCACCCAGCGCTGTCGGCCGATCCTTATTCTTAGAGGCGAACGATCATCTCCAGACGAGTTCGCCTTTGACCCATTTCGTAGAGGGCAGAGTCCCAATCTACCCACGCGATTTTCAGCCAACCTGGAGCTGCGTTGACCCACAACTCCTCGCTGAATCACCGTAAGTTACGATGTTTCACGACGTTGGCAATAGTCGTGGTACGCTCCGACGTGGAATTCTGCGGGCTTTTGCATCTCATTTTTCGCAAACACCTCAACCGTCACGAAACATCTGGACGAGGCCATCGTCAGGAAAAGAGCAATCGGAATGCCTCGAATCTTCCACGGCAACTTTGATTTCGAGCATGAACTCGCCGCCGCCGGCTACAATCGCCCACGGCAGCTTGAACGCCTGAATGCGGAGCTGAGCACGCATTTACTGGCCCTTGCCGCTGATGGAGATCTTCTGTTTTGCGACGATATTGCATTCGAAGAGTTTCTGTTGATCGCCCAGGCAGCGGGATTTCCGACTGTCCAGCTGGTCGCCCAACGTGGTCGGGAGACTTTTGACGGAAGTTTGGTCCCGTGGGGTTGCTCGAAGCAGGCGGTTGATTTCGCGACCTCATGTGGATGGTCATGCGAAGCTCCTCCAGTCGAATCGGTAGTCAGGGCGAATTCCCGCCAGTTTTCGTTCGAGCTGGAGCAACGCCAGGGAGTCGAAATTCCGGGGGCGGCTGAGGTTGATTCTTTGCAGACCCTTCAGTCAGCAATCGTTGAAGCGGCTGACGTCTGGAAGTCACAAACTGCCGAGTTCGATTGGCTGTTGAAGGCTGAGTTCGGCATGTCAGGTCGCGAGCGAATCGCAGGTCGAGGAGCGAGACTGGACGACTCTCAGGCCAGTTGGATTCGCCGTCGAATCGGTGCGGGCGGTCGGCTCTATTTCGAACCTCGCGTCGACTCATTGTGTGAGCTGAGTACTCACTGGTGTCTCTCGAAATCGGAATTCGATCAAGGGCTCGATGCTGGGCGATTAGCAGAACCCGAACTGATTGGCACGACTCAGCTTCTGGTCGACCGGTCTGGCCAGTATGTCGGCAGCATTCCCGTCGACCACGCCGCGATCGATAAGTCGATGTTTGGATGCTCTGAACGTAGCATCTCCAGAGAAATGTTCGACCAGATGCAGAGTGATACCCGCCTGGTCACTGAAGAAGCCAGGAGTTTGGGATACCACGGGCCGATCAGCGTGGACTCGATGGTCTACCGTGGGCCGGCTGGCGAGCCGTTGTTGAGGTCGATCCAGGACGTCAATGCTCGCTTCACGATGGGGCGGATTGCGCTGGAGTGGTGCCGACGTTTTGCCAGATCAGACAGTCCAGCGTGGTTGCTGGCTCCGATCAGCTGGGTTGATGAACGAGGCTGGGATGCATCGCTCGACAATCCAGTTAGGCGGCTGACATCGCTACGCACTGCTGCCGGACGGGAAGTAAAACGCGTCGGCGTGCTGCTCGACGATCCTGCGGACTGGCAGGACTTACTGGCGACTCATCTGCGACCATAAATCGCCATCAAACATGTCGATGAGTTTTGCCAGGCCTGCGTCGACCAGTTCCTGGCCAGAGACAAAACGGCCGGGGTGAGTCCACTCGGCAATCTTCTCTTCGGGAAAGTCAAAGAGCCGCGACAGCAGCTTGTCCATATCGCCTTCGAGGTTTTTGAAGTGACGAGCCCACTCGGTGGCTTCTTCCAGGCGAACGTCCTCAGCACTTTGCCAGCGCATCGGATGAAACAGGAGCGTCGAATGGACGGTCACGAATCGCCGCTCGCACGCCGCAAATGGCAGGATCGCTGCGGATGAACATTCTCCCGCAACGACGCCGGTGACACGCAGGCCTCGCAGGCGAATGATCGAACAGAGTGCCAGTCCGACGTAAACGCTGCCGCCGCCCGAGTCGAACCAGATTGTCCCTCGGCTGCGGCGCGGCACTTCAACCAGTGAAGTGACCAGTTCGCTCTGTTTGTCGGTCAGGTCGCCGTTGATGGCGATTTCCCAATCCTGTCCCGAGTCCGGCGGGTTGAACGGCCCGGACTGAATCGGCGATGGAGTGCGAGTTGCCTGTTGAGGTCCGCGTACTTGTTTTGCTGGCCGGTCCGTCATGCGTTGGTCTGAGATCCATCCTGGTGAAAAGCGTCTGGTGAAAAGCGGTGTTTGCCAACGAGGTTGTGACGACGAGGCTGCAGTCAGCCAGGTGATGGCCCTATTCAGTCGTGCCGACTTCATAGATGTGTGCGATTTCTTCCGGCGTCAGAACTCGACTGAAAATCCCAATTTCATCGATGGCTCCCATGAACTGTCGAGCCGGATCAATGTTCGGATTTCCGTTCGGTAGTGTTCGATTTTTGGGCTTTAGAAAGAAACTATTAGCACCGATGAGGACGGGATCTGAATTAGGAGCCATTCCCCCTTGGGACGGAAGTTTCTTGCGGAATTCGCCGTCGACAAAAAGGGATACGGTGACTTCGTCCTTGCTCGTGTCGATGACCCCGACAGCAAGGTGCCACTGGTCATCGTCGACTGGGTACGTGGTGTCGCCGACTTCAGTCATCGGGGTACTGTTGATAATAAGCGGGTTATCTTTGGAGCCAGCCCAACGGTTGATCGCAATGGCCAGACCTGATGATTCGCTCATGCGTGCCAACCGAAAACCGTAGTCGCCTTTGCTGACCAGGCATTGATACCGGGCATGGAACTTGTCCACCTTAAACCATGCAAGGATGCTGAACGATTTCGAAAAGTTGAACGCTCCTGAGTCGAATTCGTTGGCGATCAGATACTGCCCGGCCTCGTCGCCGTCGAAAAGCAGTGCCTTCTTGTCTGGCCATCGTCCCTCGACCCAGGTCGTTTTCTTTTTCGGCTTAAGGGTGATTCCAACCGACGAACCGAATTCCGCTTCGTTGCGGATGGGCGTGTCGGCCTCGGTTTTACCCCGTTTATTCTGAAAAGACAGGTACAGCACCACGTTCGGGTCCTGCTTCAGCTCGTTGCTCAACTTCTGCCATGCTGCAAATCCAGCGGAAGATTCAGTCTCCGCGACAGTCGTCGTCACCGTTGTCTTGTCTGGTGTGACTGAGTCAGGTTGAACTGCCGTTTGCTCCGTGGGTGAGCCATTTGTCGGAGTGCTCGTCGTGACGATTTCTTCGACTGGCAACTTCTCCGGATCAATAGTGGGGGATGGAACTGGTTCCTGAAGTGTGAGAGGGATAGGGGCGTCGACTGTCGGGGCCGGCGTTCCAGAAATTAGATCCGGAATTACAAACAAGCCTGCGATCAGCAAAGTGAGTCCGCATAAAGCTAGAGCAACTCGGAGCGGTGTCGATCCTGGAGTGTCAGCGTTTTGGGGCGTGCTTTGCGGAGCGGCTTGAGTTGACGTCTCTCTGTCTGAAGTCTCCATGCCGGAAATGTCAGGGCCTGTTGCTGCAGTGAGCGACGCAGGAGATTCCAGTAGAGATGTTTCATTATCGAACGGGGAAGGGCCGACCATCGTATCCGATGGACCGGCCGACAAATCGGGAGAATCGAGCACCGACGCGTCAGTAACTCGACCTGCTTCGAAGATCTCGGGATGCTTTGCCTTCCATTCATCGTCGGCGTTGTCCAGCAGCCAGTTTTTCAACTCGCCCGCAACGTCGTGGCATGACTCGAATCTCTCGTCCACAGTCTTCGCCAGCATCCGGTCGAGGATCAGTTGGAGGTCAGCGGGAAAGTCGGGACGTTTTTCGGCGACCGCTGGCGGAGCTTGCGATTGATGAGCCAGCAATCGTTGCGCGACAGTTCCCTGCCGAAACGGCGGGTGCCCGGTCAGCATGAAATAGAAGGTGCATCCAAGGCTGTAGATGTCCGTGCGGTGGTCAACTTCGTGGCTGTTGCGAGCTTGTTCCGGGGAGATGTAATCTGCCGTGCCGAGCAGATGATCGTTGTTCGAAACGGTAAGTGACGCTTCTTCGTCCTGGTCAGCCGAGTGGAACACGGCCAGCCCCAGATCAAGAATCCTGATGACATCGTCCTTGTCGAGCAGCAGGTTTCCTGGCTTGACGTCGCGGTGGGTCAGTCCACGATCGTGTGCGTGGGAAAGGCCTCTCGCGACCTGTCGAATCAGGTTTGCGGCCCGGATGATGTCCAGAGGCCCGTTATCCCTGACGTGTTGTGCCAGGTCCTGGCCCTCGATGTGCTCCATCGCCAGGTAGTAGACGTCCCGTTCGCCTTCGTGCTCTTTTCCAACATCGTAAGCACGCACGATGTTGGCATGGTCCAGCGAAGCCACTGCCTGAGCTTCCCGTATGAACCGGTCGAGGTACGCGGGCTGTTGCACGTGGTCAAACGGCAGAACTTTAAGAGCAACTCGCCGACGCATCATCATGTGTTCGGCCAGGTAAACCGTGCCCATCGAGCCTTTGCCGAGCAGACTGAGGAGTCGGTACTTGCCCAGCATGAATCCCTGATGGCGACCTTCGAGCAGTTTGCCGGCTTGCCAGCGAGTCAGCGTCTGATTCGAAATGAGCGAGTTGGCCAGCGTGCTTGCGTTGCTGACATCCGCACCTTGCTCGGTCAGCGACTTCAGCGCTTTTTCAAGCTCGGGCTTGTCAACAACACCACTCTCTTCTGCGAGTCGCAGAAATTCGTCGGCGGATTCGGGAGTCGGCATATGGCTGAGGATTTGCCGTTCGTTGCCGAACGACATTTTCTAAGCAGATGAATTGGGAAAATACTGTCGGATATGAATGCCCGAAAGACTACCTCATCAGATCACGAATGGTCGTAGAGATGGTCGGTCTTTGAACTGTCGAGATGTGATTGATTTCGCGTTACAGGGGTCACACGGCAGAGATAGATGGGTGACTGTGCCTGCTGTCCGTTGGTTGAAGGATGTGAACTGCCCAACGGAGCGGGCAAATCCTACTACGCAGAATCCACAGGTGCTACCGGAAATCCCGGTTAAGCCAATTTGCGAAGGATTCACCAAAGGCGAAGGATTCACCAAAGGGATGGTGGATATCACAATTTCGCGTGGGTACGATGCCCGGCACAATACTTTCGTTTTCATCGAATTCTAACTCTTGCGATCATCGGTCGCGCTGCCGCGGTTGCAATTGTCAGAATGTCCAAGACTCCACCGACTCAAACCATGCCATCGATAGAGATAAATCTCGGCGCGGAAGGTGTCAGAACTTTCCCACTGAAGTCTCACGAGACGATCGTTGGGCGCAACCATTTTTGCGACCTCCTCATCGATTCGAACGGCGTGTCGCGACGCCATTCTCGAATATTCAGTCGTGGCGATGATCACTTTGTCGAAGACCTGAACAGTATCAATGGAACCTACCTCAACCGTGAGCGGGTTCATGAGCCGACGAAGTTGCGCGATGGAGACATGATTCACTTCTACCGTGTATCTGGCGTGTTTCGAATCAATGGAGTTCCGGACAAGAGTGCAGAAGTCGGTCACGAGATTGGGTTCGAGCCGAACATTCCGCTCGAGAGTCATACTCCCGCAAACGTTATCCGGACAAACACGACGACGGTTCCCCAGGGAAGTTCGATTTCCGGCAAGGTGGAACAACGGCTTCAGGCGGTTCTGAAGGTTGTTGGTAGCCTTGGCCGAAGCCTGAACCTGGAAGAGGTTCTTGCCAACATTCTTGACGGGCTGTTCGACGTCTTTTCCCAAAGCCGGCGTGGAAATATCTGGTTGGTTGATGACGCGGACAGTGTGCCGGTTCTGCGTGACACCAAACAAACTGGTTCACAGACTTTGTGTTCGGACTCGCTTGGCCCGTTGAAGATGAGCATTGCGGATGATGTCATCGTGCAGCGTCAGGCGATTCTCAGTGTCGACGAGTTGGACGACGACCATTCGGAATCTATTTTTGATTTCCGGCTGAGGTCTTCGATCTGTGCTCCATTGCTCGGGCCTCATGACGAGATCCTTGGCGCAATCTGTATCGACTCCGACGATGGCGATCGACCGTTTTCAGAAGCTGATCTCGATGTGCTGACAAGTGTCAGCGCAGTGGCTGGCCAGGCGGTCGAGTACGCACGTCAGCACGAGCGTCTGCTCGATAACGCGATCAAGTATGCGATCGAAAAAGAGCGGCGACGTCGCGCGGAAGAGAAGCTGGAAGTCGCGGAGTCGGTGCAACAGACGTTGTACCCCGCAAGCCGCCCGGCAATTTCCGGTTTTGACATTGCTGGAGCCGCGTATCCAACGGAAGAAGGTTGCGGCGACTACTTCGATTTCATTCCGCTGCCCGACGGTCGGCTGGCCGTCGCTGTTGGAGATGTCAGTGGGCACGGTCTCGGTGCGGCTCTCTACATGGTCCAGACTCGGTCTTACATTCGGGCCTATGTCGCGCAGGGGCTCGGTGTCGAACAGGTGCTCACGCGAGTGAATCGGCAGTTGTGTGCTGACATGCAGGGCGGGACGTTCGTGACATTGTTTCTCGGGATTCTGGACCCCGAGACTCGTCAATTGAGCTGGTCGAGTGCCGGGCACCCAGGGTTTCGTGTCAACGCCAACAATGACTGTGACGAGGTCCGGGCGACGAATCTCGTCCTCAGCCTGATGGACGACCTGGAATACGAAGCGTGTACTTTACAGCTTGAACCAGGCGATGTACTCATTCTCCCAACAGACGGAATCTACGAGACGGCGTCGGTTGATCATGAGTTGTTTGGACGCAAGCGAATGCTTGACTGCGTGACGACGAACCGTCATCTGTCGTCCGAGGAAATGATTGTGGCACTGGCAGAGGCATGCCAGGAGTTCGCCGGAGAAAACCCAATCAACGATGACGTGACCTGTGTGCTGATCAAAGTTGAGTAGCCAATCGACGTGGTTGAGTCGCCAGTCGACGTGTCGGTGAGCAACTTCGACAACGGAATCGCAGCGGTCACGACTGTCGCCAGCCACGCTTGCTCCACCGACCGGTAACGATTGAGTAAGCTTTTCTTGGCATGGCCAGTCAATCTTCCGTCAGCCTCGACCATCGTGGATTTTCATTCAACGGTGGAGATCGTACCGGCGTAGCCCCGTGGTAATCGGTCGAAATCCTTGAAAGTCGAATCCCACTTGAAAATGCAAACCCAGGTAGAGCCATCGTCATGGAAGCCCCGCAATCTTCGAATTCCACACCCGTTCAGTCGCGCGATGAAATATCGGGACACGGCGCGTTCTGCCCGGTTGGAGGAATGGTTGATGGCGGCTCATCAAATTTCAGCCGTGAACAACAGACACTTCGAAACCAACGCTTGAAGACCGCGGCGATTATTCTTTGCGGTGGCTCGTTCGCATTCTTTGTTCGAAATCTGACGCTGGGACTTTATTCGTCGCCGCTGATGCAGAAACTGGGATTCGGCCATGCCGCCCTGGTGATCGTTCTTGCCGGAGCAGCACTGTTTCTTCATCGATGCTTTGTGGCCTGCCGTTTCCGGTTGCTCAGTCTTGAATTCATTATCTTCGGTCTGCCGACATTGCTTTTCGTCTGGATGCAACATTGTCGAACGTGCGATTGCAGTCCGGAACTTCTCGATCAAATGGCCGCGTCGTACCCCGCCGAGACCGCAGTTCCGTGGATCATCCTGATCAATATTTACGCCTGGTTCGTCCCGAATTCGCTGCGTCGAGCCGTGGTTGTCATCGGAGCGATGGGCGTGATTCCTCTGGCCGGAGCTGTCATTGTCTCGATCGAGCAGCCGATTGTTCGCGACCGAATGTTCGGCGGTGGAGGATTTTCTGCATTGTTGCTCTGGCTGGTAATTTCCGGAGTGACGGCGATTTACGGCTCATTCCGAATCGGTCGCCTACGGCGCGAGGCGTACGACGCCAAACAGCTTGGCTCCTACTTTCTTAAGAAGAAGCTTGGAGCAGGCGGGATGGGCGAAGTTCACCTTGCTGAACATCAACTTCTGAAACGCCCTTGCGCGATCAAGCTGATTCGAGCTGAGAAAGCGGACGACGCCACCGCGATTGCTCGCTTCGAGTCGGAAGTGCAGGCGACGGCCGGCCTGACTCACGTCAACACGGTCGAAATCTACGACTTCGGATACACGCAGGACGGAACGTTTTACTACGCGATGGAATTTCTGCCGGGGATGGACCTTCAGGCTGCGGTCGACAAAACCGGCCCGATGCCTGCTGCAAGAGTCGTCCATCTCCTGAAACAGGTTTCGTCAGCGCTTGGCGAAGCTCACCGAGCCGGGCTCATTCACCGCGACATTAAACCAGGAAATATCTTTGCGACGGAGCGAGGGGGAGTGCTCGACGTTGCTAAATTGCTCGACTTCGGTCTTGTAAAGTCGCTCGACACCCCTGACTCCTCCCCGGAAATCACGATTGAAGGAGCGGTGATCGGCTCGCCAATGTACGCCCCGCCGGAGCGAGTGCTCGGCGAGTCAGAACCTGACGCCCGAGGAGATATCTACTCTCTTGGCGCAACGGCGTACTTCCTGCTTACCGGCCGGCCAGTGTTCCAGGGCGACAAAGTTCTGAAAGTCCTGTTCGCCCATGCCAATGAATCGCCGCTGCCTTTGAGCGAACTTCGCGCCGACATTCCGGGCGACGTCGAAGCCATCATCATGCAGTGCCTCGCCAAGAATCCCGACGAGCGATTCCAAACCGCCGAAGAACTCGAAGCCGCCCTGCAGGCAACAAACTGCTCAACAGCGTGGACCCAACAACAGGCGCGAGAGTCTTGGCACATTGCTGACTCAGGTACTGGCGGAGCGAGCCAAACCACAAACGCTGCCGAGATCGAGACACAAGTTCTCGCTTAACGGGCAACTTCCTTCACTTTTTCAAATACGGTGACCGTTCAGGCCGTTCTCGTGGCTTGCGGGCCGGCTCATTAAACGAAAGCACCCCGGTCGGTTCTATGAACCAACCGGGGTGCGAGATCATCCGTCGTGTCGCCCGAGGTGAACTCGGGCAGTCGCTCGTCTAGCTGCAGCCCATGCTGTTGCCGCAGTTGTGGCAGAGGTAGCAGTTTCCGTTTCGGACGGTGATTGCTCCGCACCCGTCACACGCCGGAGCGTCTGACTGGAACTCAGCAAACTGCTTGCTGCGAACTGCTGGGGAGTCTTCATCGTCCTGCTGCGCGATGGCCACGTCAGCCGCCGCTCCATTCAACGTGGCGTCGCCCAAGCCTGAGCTTTCGACCTGCCCGTTGATCATTGCCGCGACTTCGTCCGTCAGCTTCTCGGGTGAAGCGATGGCGGCCTCAGCCTGAGTTTCGGCAATGCCCTTCGGCGTGTTCGCAGCGCGGTAACCTTCCAGGAACTCGATGCCGAGCCATCGGAAGATGTAGTCCACGACGCTCTTTGCGTTGGGGATATCAGGATTGCCCGTCCACCCGGACGGTTCGAACCGCATGTGAGTGAACTTGCTGATCAAATCGCCAAGCGGCACTCCGTATTGCAGAGCCATCGAAGTCAACGTTCCGATGGTGTCCATCAGGCCGCCAATGGTCGAACCCTCTTTGGCCATTGTGATGAACAATTCGCCGGGCGTTCCGTCTTCGAACAGGCCGACAGTGATGTAACCGTCGTGTCCGCCGACTGAGAACTTGTGAGTCAGCGACTGACGTGTTACCGGAAGTCGACGGCGAACCGGGCCAGACTGGATGACGATCGTTTCGCCACCCTTCTTACGGTCGCCTTCTTTCGAAGTTGCCAGTGGCTGACTCTGCTTCGAACCGTCGCGATAAATCGCGAGAGCTTTCAGACCGAGTTTCCAGCCTTCTTTGTAGGCATCTTCGACATCCTGGACAGTCGATTCAGTAGGCATGTTGACGGTCTTTGAAATCGCCCCGGAAAGGAACGGTTGAGCTGCCGCCATCATATTGACATGTCCACGCCACGCGATGGATCGCGTTCCGTTCGCCGGTTTGAAGGCACAGTCGAAGACAGGCAGGTGCTCGTCTTTGAAGTTCGGAGCACCTTCGATCGTCTCGTTCTTATCGATGTAGGCGACGATCTCTTTCGCCTGAGTCTCGGTGTAGCCAAGCGATTTCAAAGCCAGCGGAACCGTCTTATTGACGATCTTCATCATGCCGCCGCCAGCCAGTTGCTTGTACTTCACCAGAGCGATGTCCGGCTCGATGCCGGTCGTGTCGCAGTCCATCATGAACGCGATGGTTCCGGTCGGAGCCAGTACGGTCGCCTGAGCATTGCGATATCCGTATCGACGTCCGGATTCGAGACACTCGTCCCACACCTGGCGAGCCGCCGCTCGGAGATACTCAGGACATTCCTCGTTGATCTCGTTGGTGGCGGCACGGTGCATTTCCATGACTTCGAGCATCGGCTTTTCATTCTCCTGGTACCCTGCGAAGGGACCAAGATTGCCGGCGATCTGGCTCGATGTGCGATAACCTTCGCCGCACAGCAGAGCTGTCAATGCACCACAGATTCCCTGTCCGGCTTCGCTGTCGTAGGGAATTCCCATCGACATCAGTAGGCTGCCGAGATTTGCAAAGCCCAGTCCAAGTGGACGGAAGCGGTGCGAATTTTCGGCGATCGACGGCGTTGGATAGCTGGCGTGGTCGACCAGAATTTCCTGAGCCGTGATGAAGATGCTGGATGCTCGACGGAATCGAGCAACGTCGAACGTGCCGTCTTCCTGCTGGAACTTCCGCAGGTTGATGCTCGACAGATTACAGGCCGTATCGTCCAGGAACATGTACTCAGAGCACGGGTTCGAGGCGTTGATCGGGCCTGAATTCTTGCAGGTGTGCCAGCGATTGATGGTCGTTTCGTATTGAACGCCAGGGTCGCCGCAGTACCAGGTTCCTTCTGCCATTTCGTGCAGAACGTCTTTGGCATCGTATTCCGGACCTTGCTGATCCGGATTGGTGACCCAGTGAGTCTGCCACTTGCCATCGTCTTCGGCGGCCTGCATGAACTCGTCAGAAACGCGGACTGAAAGATTCGCATTCTGGAACATGATCGAGCTGTACGCTTCGCCGTTGAAGTTGGCATCGTACTCGCCAGAATCGATCAGGGTGCGTGCTTTCTTTTCTTCTTTCGATTTGCACTGGACGAATTCCATGATGTCCGGATGCCAGTCTTTCAGACTCTGCATCTTAGCAGCACGACGAGTCTTGCCGCCTGACTTCACGACGGCCGCGATCTGATCGTAAACCCGCATGAAGCTCAGCGGTCCGGATGGTGAGCCACCGCCGGAGAGCTTTTCCTGCGAGCTACGGATCGTCGACAGGTCGGTGCCGGTGCCTGATCCGAACTTGAACAGCATGGCTTCGCTACGAGCCAGCCGCATGATGTCTTCCATGTTGTCTTCGACAGACTGGATGAAACATGCAGATGCCTGAGGATACTCGTAAGGAGTCTCTGGGCGACGGATGGAGCGAGTCTGGACGTCGTAGCGGTAGTTGCCGCGTGAGCCTTTCACGCCGTACTGATGGAAGAGGCCGACGTTGAACCAGACCGGCGAGTTGAACGAGCCGTGCTGATGCAGACAGAGCCAGGCGAGTTCTTTGTAGTAGGTTTCGCCGTCGGCCTGGCTGGCGAAGTAACCGTCCTGAATACCCCAGTCAGCGATGGTGCGAGCAACTCGATGAACAACCTGCTGAATGCTGGTTTCACGTTCGGGAGTGCCGGGTTCGCCGTAAAAGTACTTGCTGACGACGACGTTTGTCGCCAGAGGGCTCCAGCCCGATGGAATCTGGCAGTTCTCCTGTTCAAAGAGGATTCCGCCGTTTTCGTCCTTGATGTGAGCAGTTCGAGATTCCCACTCGACTGTGTCGAACGGGTCGACGCCTTCCGGACAGAAATGAGCCTCGATTTCCATCGGGCTGGCCTCGGAAACGACTGTGCCACTGTGCCCATCCTGGGCTTCGAAATCATCCTCGAAGAATCCCTTGCTGCGGTGCATCGTGCACTCTCCTTGTTCAAACCACACGAAATCAATGAACTAATCCTGAGTTCTTTCAGTCCCGTCGTGGGACTGTCGCGCTCAGCTTCCTGCCGTTGCCAGTCTGAATTCCATTTCAACCGATCCCTATTCCGATCCCTATTCTGATTTGAGGGAATGCCAGACGAGCGATCATCACAGGGAAAGGGCGAAACCGTTGGGCTCGAACTTCCATGTATGAGCAAATCGTCTGCGCGCAAAACTCTCGCAGAAATTGAACCGGTGCTTTAAGAAATCCCGGCATGCTGGCGAAAATGCCGCATGCCACTCCTTTGGTTGCCGAGACTGGAGCGTTTAGAAGTGAGCCCGCCGACAGGTTCAGGCAAACCTGGCTGGCGACTGAATTCTCCTCCGAGAACTCTCATGGACCGACGGTGCGAACACCGACCGATTTGACATGAAAACGAGAACAAACATCAGAGACGCCGAGCTTAGAGGGAAACTCTACCGCATACTATCGGTAGTGTTGCCGACGAAATGAAGCGCAAGATGTAGTGACTCAGAAGCGAGCGGGAATCTTAAATCGGCCCTTCAGTCTGTCAACCCGCCGTTCGGAATTGGGCCGCTCGGACGGCACCATTCGACGCCGAAACTCACCGCTGCTATGGGAGTTAGCGAAATCCAGAAAATGGAAAAAATCGCCAGAACCATACCTGGAGGCTACTGGGGTTTCGTGCGCCAGAGACGGTCGGCCTATCACGGATCGATTGGCGGAAAGTGTGAATTATCTATGAGTTATCGTCCCATAAACGCAACGACTCATTCCACGCACTATCGTCGGTTGTGCGTTTGAGTTCGCAGATCAAATCATCGGTTCTCATGCGTCTTGTCGGGCACTGTGTGGCGATTGGCCGTCTGTCTCGGCAGCCACTTCGGTCAAGATCGATGCTTCGAGTGAGCTATCTTGCTGGCTGCTTTGTCGCGAAGTTTCAAAGATCGTGTTTTCCGGTTTCGCGAACGCAAAACGCCCGACTTTCGCAGGTTGGGTAACCAAACCTGCGTCAATCGGGCGTAATGTTGTTGTGCTCGCGACGGAAACTCATCCGCCGATTAATGCACGTTTTCGGTCCGCAGCTCTCTGCAGGGTCAGGCTGCTCGTGTGGCAGAGCCATCAGATTTCGCTGCGACAGTTGCTCGCTTGGGGATCGATTTTTCGATACGCCGCATTTCCAGTGCAAAGATGCCTGAGGTCGCAACCTGAATTGCGATGTAGGCAAGGATCACTGGTCCATGCAGAGCGAGGCAGGCAATGGCCCAAAGAGCCAGCCCACCGCCTAATAAGGCAACAAGACTTGGAGCGTTTTTCATGATGCGTCCACGAAAGTCATTGGGAAACGTCGAGTCAGAAATTGAAAGCGATCGTCGGTGCCACAAATAAAATCGCTGCCGAACGTCAACATTGAGGTCTTCAGTTGGCAGCGTCGGTCATCCAGATGTTGTTGCTCGATTCGGCTGCCGAGTCCATTTACGGCTGCCGAGTCCACTTGGTAGTTCATTACGACTGAAGTCGAGATTCAATGAGGCTGAATCTTCAAACGGCGGTAGAGAACCGCCAGCAACGCACGGTTCAGTATGCAGCCGCTTGGTTGGAGAGTGACAACCTTCCCTGCGGACGCGAACGGTTAAGCCCGATGCCGCTTCTGATTCTATCGACCGCCCGGAGCTGTGCGATTTGCCTCGTTGTGCGGGGCAGGGCGGGATTTGGGAGATTGGTGTCGGTTTTGGAGTACGCATCCGTGCATCGTTTTGAGCTGATAGTAGGGATCAGGTCAGCCGCGATTCGGCGAAGTAGAGAACCAATAGTGGGCTCCCAAAACTGATGAAACCCCAATCGAGCTGAAAATGCTCGCCGATCATGGAATGATCAGTTTTAGCTGGCGGGCAACCTCAGCGGGTTGCGGCGATGAGACTACAGCTCGAACAGAGACTGAGTCTTCACGATCGCGCAGTCTTCCGGAAACGTGTGGAAAGCGTGGATCAAAAGGCTGTGCGGCCACACGTCAGTCTGCATGAAGCTCAAAGCCGCCGGAGACAGCCGATTAGGCGAGGTGAAGCAGTGCGAAATCGGAGCCCTCTGGCAGTCGTGCAGCAGTTCCTCGTGCATGTGAAGGAACACTTCCGGCGAGAGCTTTTCCACCTGATAACTCATGTGGTAGGTAATCTTGTCGCCGCATTTGATCGACTCGTCACGGCTGCCTTTCAGGCGTCGATGGAACCGCTCGTTTCGATCAGGAAGCGGTTGGCCACGACTGGCGACGACTTCAGAGATGATCGAGTCGCCGATCTGAAACGTGACCAAATGACCGGAGTCGCAGATTCGGATATCTGCCGAGTAGTCAGGCTGGCGAATCTGGTCGTGCTTCCGAATGTCGAACAGCTCGGGATGAAGCGAACGCTCAAACAGATGGAACATGAGTTCCGAGACGGCTGGTCGGACGAAGCTGACATTCATTGGAAAACCTGCAGACCCGCGAGCAGCGTTCAAAAGCACCGGTCAGGAAACTCGACACGTGACGATTGTACCGAGCGTATTCGGTCTATCGAAAGCTCCGCCAACCGCAATTTGGAAGTTGTCGCATCCTCGGCATATTTCCGGTTGATTCCGGGTTGCATCCTGCCAAACCGTCGTTCCGGCGTTTTGAAAGATTTCGGTTCTTGTACGACTCTTCTGGCATCGCTCGACGAGTTCATTGTCGAACGTCCATTTCGGAACGATCTACAACCATCTGCCGAGACCAGCTTGCGGTGCGATCCCGGCCGATGGGCATCGGCGATTTCTAACGCAAAGCCATTTCCATTGATCGATCAGAGATTCGCGACGGGCATCTCTGATCCGATCTCGCTTTCACAGATCGCTGAAGTTGTGTCATACTATCGGCGATGCCTGATGTGTTCTTTCGGACCCTCGCCTCCTGCCCCGATCTCCCGCCAGTTGTGACACCCACACTCATGCCACTCGCTAAATCAGCTTCTGCTCTGCGACAAATGATCGAAGCGACTCAACATTTTCGAATCGCCGGTGCCGTTACGGAACGTCGCCACTGTGTGGTCGAGTTGACCAGTCGCTCATCCCGGACCAGTCGCTCATCCCGGACCAGTCGCTCATCCC
>CALDJX010000234.1 GCA_937899075.1 uncultured Planctomyces sp.
ACAACTACACCCTCTCACCACAGTTGCCGATTTAATTTCACCGTCGATCCTTACCGACTTCGGGCTCGCCAAGCTGCTCGCCGACGATCAGGACGGAACGCTTACGGATCAGGGCGACATCCTGGGGACGTTGCGGTACATGGCTCCCGAAACACTTCGCGGCGTGACAGATGCCCGCAGCGACGTCTATGGCCTGGGGCTCACGCTGCTGGAACTGATCACACTGAGACATGCTTACGGGACGACGTCTCGCGAAGAACTTCTGAAAAAACGTCTGCGCGGCGACGCTCCTCAGGTTGGAGAATTTGACGGCAATGTCCCTCGTGACCTGCAGACGGTGATTCGCAAAGCCGTTGAGGTTGATCCAGACCTGCGATACCAGACAGCCGCCGAACTCGCCGCAGACTTGAACCGCGTCCTCAATGATGAACCTGTTCAAGCACGACGAGTCTCGGCGACCGAACAGCTCGCTCGCTGGGCTCGTCGTAACCGGTTGATTGCGTCCCTGCTGCTAACGACATTCGGACTTCTCGTCGCAGGGCTGTTGGCTTCACTGGTCGTCGCTCAGCATTTCAAAACGCTGGAAGGCGAACAGCGTGAACTGGTCACCGAAAAGACGAACCTTGCTACTGAGAAGAGCGAGCTGGCGGATCGAAACGCCGACCTTGCCGAGCAGAACGAAGCGCTTGCGAAAGATGCTCAGTCAGAACGAGACAGTGCGACACTGTTCGCCTCGGACGTACTCGCGAAGCAGGGGCTTGATGCCGCCGAGGATCAGAATGAGTTTGAGGCACTCGTTCTGTTTGCCGGTGCGGCTGAGAAGAGTCACGGACTCGATCCGAAACGCTACAGGGCAAACGTCATGCGTTCCCGTCGCGTGATTCAAAATCTCGCATGGCCTGTCGCCGCGATACCGACTCCGAAATTGATCGTGACTGGCATCAGATTCCACCCTTCAGGGCAGACTTTACTGGCCGAAACGTTAAAGCCATCTGACGACGTTTTGATTGATGTCAGATCCTCGCAGCGGATCGACCTACCGGATTCCATTGGATTAGCGCATTCGTTGGCCTGGTCTTCGGATGGTCGCCGGTTGTATGTCGGCGCTAATGGACGAGTTACATCGCTGCGGTTCCCCGAGCTGGATCGGCCGGTACTGATCGAGAAAGTGATGAACGTTGATTCGGGCACTGCGAATATCGATTCCGACGGCGAGCAAACGGACGAGAACCGATCGCAAGGCAAGGTCGAGGGCACCACTACAGAAAACGTGCAAGCGCTCGTCTCGAAAATGAAGTGCGACGCTTCCGGTCGATTTCTGGCGATGGTCGTTGGCTCAAAAGTCCGAGTCTGGGACATCGAGCGACAGCAATTCTGCGGACAACCCGTTCCGCATGACTCGACGGTCGTGGGGGTCACGTTCAGTCCCGACTCCCGATGGTTGATCACCGTCGAAGTGTCAAACGTCTTCCACGCATTCGACACTCAATCATTCTCTTTGCACAACGGGATTCCAGAGCCCGCGTTCTCTGGAGCACACTTTCACGCGATGAGCAGCCAATTCACTCACCCGGAATTCTTGAATGACGGAACAACTCTGGTCGCAACCAGCGGCGAGTTTCAGTTGGAACACTGGGATCTGCAGACTCGACAGTCGGAGTCCGTCGTTGGGGTGCCCATGCGGATTTTCTGCGTCGAGCCGCTCGAAGACTCAAAGTATTTTGCGGGCGGCCTGGAACACTGGTCAATCATTCACATCGATTCCGAGAAACGCCCACAATTGATTCAGTGGGACGGTATTTCCAGCGAAGTTCGATGCGCTTCGTATGACGCTGCGAGTGACAGTCTCGCCGTTTCCTACGACAACCGAGCCGGAGAGATCTGGTCGGTCCACGAGAGAAAACGGCTTCGGAGAATCATCGACTGTCCGGTCCCCAGCGGGACTGTTCTGAGTTACTCAGACGATGGCAGAATTCTCGCCCTCGGCAATGTCGGAAATGACCAGATCAGGCAAGAGCTTCGAGTGTGGGAGATGCCTGCCAGGACAGTCGGCCACCTTAGCGTCCGCCTTGGCAACGAGGTTCATCAGGCAGCATTTTCATTGGACTCGCAATACGTGGCGGTCGCCGAAAAACCAGGTTCGATTGAGGTTTGGAATCTGCGGACTCGTGAGCGTGTCGTCGCACTGCAAGTTTCTTCCACGGTTGGGCCGCAGGTCTTCTGGCTTACATTTCTTCCCGATCATGAGCGACTGGCGATCTCGACAGTTCTCCGGGAGGGTGGCAAGCCGAGTCAGCGGTTCGTTGAAATCTGGGACTGGGCGGCTCAGGAACATTTGCAGTCATTCTGCTTCCCGGTTTCCGAGACGATTCACAATAAGTCCGCTCAGAGCCTCTCGCAGGATGCGATCGCAACTCCTCGTACTAACCGGCCAGAAGCGAGAGGCGATTTTTGACCTCACCGCACGCACACTTGTGCCGACCTGGGTTTCCAATGAGATGGTTCAGACCTGGGCAGGACTTAGCCCTGATGGTGCCTGGGTAGCCGGACGGCCTTACAACCGCGACGGTAAAGTCGGTTGTCTTCTTGTCGAAAATCCAACATTCCGGGGCAACAGTGAGGACGCCAGACCAGGAACGGCAAACACTGAAACGCAGGAATGCCGGCAGCATACCCATACCGTCAGCAGTGTCGATTTCTCGCGTGACATGCAGCTCATCGCCACCAGTTCATGGGACACAACGGTAGGTGTCTGGGACAGAAACGTTCCTGATCAGGGGAAGGCCCAGAGCCCAGTGTTGATGAACACTCTGCAGCACGCGGCAGCCGTGTATTCCTCACAGTTCTCTACAGACAACAGTCATCTGTTGACCGTCTGTAAAGGAGGATCGGCCCAGGTATGGAACGTTGAAACCGGTCAGATTGCAGGAGCGACTGTTACAGGCGTAGACGATATCGGAGCACAATTTCGTCCTGAGACCGACGAGTTGCTGACTGTGGACTTCGAAGGCCACTTTGATATCTGGGACTGGCGCGAATCGACGAAGATCTGGCCGACGACTCAGTTTTTTGAAACATCTGCGACGATCTGGAGCGGGAACCGCAGCCTGGTACTTTCTCCTGACGGACGTTATGCCGCCATTGGTGGGCATGGTGCAATGCACATCGTCGATCTCACACCACTTGATGATCCGCGTTTGCCTTCGCCGGGAGATCTGACCGCAACCGCAGAATTGTTTTCAGGGCTGCGATTAAACGAGAATGGAAGACCAGTTCGGCTGACGCCCAATGAATGGTCGGCGCGATTGCAGGGACAACGGCGTCATTCTGACAGTCTGGAAACAACTGAGTGGTTCGCCAGCGTCGGCGACGACCCGACACAGCCACGCCCAGATTCTCAACCAGAACCACCGGATCCTTCATCCTCAGCATCCAGCTTTGTTCATGACATCGCGACTGCATACGCCCAGAGCCTCGATGCCGCGATCGACGCGCGCGATCAGCAACGGATCATTGAAGAGCTGAGGATCACGGATCCCGTCCTGGCGAAGTTGATCGAGATTCGTCCGAAGAATGAGCAACTTCACCTCGCGCAGGCCAGTCGACTTGCAAAACGCAACGACGCTGCCGCCGCGATGTCCCACAGAAGAACCGCACTGGCTCTCCTTGAACAACAATTACCAATGCACCCCGATGATCAGTTTCTGGCAACGCAAATCGCTGAGTTGTTGCTGGAGACGCATAGTACGGCCTGGCATCACCTGGAAATCCAGCAGGCGATATCAAAGCTTGGCACGACCCTGACGATTCAAAAAGATGGCTCAGTTCTGGCCTCTGGGGAAGACCCGTCCGGTGATCTCTATTCGCTGCAAGCAACGACCAACATCAACAAAATCGCGGCCTTTCGCCTCGAAGTGCTGCCGGATCCCAGTCTGCCAAACGAGGGCCCCGGCCGTCATCCGACGGGTAACTTTCAATTGGCAGCGTTTCGCGTCTTCGGTACCGACGCCAACGATCCATCCATCCGCGTTCCAATCCAGATCAGTGACGCTTCTGCGAGCTACTCCTGGTCCGATCCCAGTATCAATGTCCTGGGCACAATTGACGAAGACGATCCGCGTGTCTGGCACGTCTGGGGCCGCTTCGGGGAAGGCCACACAGCCATCTTCAGTCTTCGTCAGGCAACAACCGATTCACCAGACGGGACACTGTTACTCGAACTGCAGCATTACACAGACGGCGCCGACTCTCTCAATCTGGGGCGTTTCCGCTTGTCGGTGACAAGCACCTCGGAAGCTGAACTGCAAAAACTCCGGAAGTCAATTCGCGACAAACTTCTCTCAGGCCACGAAGTACTCGCGGCGGTGTACCGCGCGATCGGATACACCGCCAAGGCTGACATGCTCACTCCGTCCGCGATCCCAGAGTCAAAGTGACCGTTTGGGATGTTGGAATCTCGCTATCGATCGATTGGTCGCATCGCGACGTTCGGTTCAATGAATCCACCATGTCAGTTCGACTCAGAGCAAATCGCCTCAACCGCGTGCCGTCGAGTTGGATAGTGTGTCCATTCCGAACGTTGCCCCATCGGTTCCGTCGCGTTCAGGCGGGCAACTGTTTTGGCGATCCTGTCATCGCAACCGCAAATCGCCGCGTTGCCGATTTTCTCATCGCCAAACGGCGAGAGCACCGAGTCGCTGGCCTTGGCGGGAAACCGCGTGCTCGTGACAGGGGCAGGGAACCCGATTCTCGATATCGGGCCTCTGTTGGCAGAACCCGACGTTTCGATTGCCTCACTGAAGACATTCGCCAAGTTGCTGACTTCGGCCCGGTTGGAACAGGGGGAATTGTGCACGTTGACGGGACGCGAATGGAACGAGATCTGGAACAGGCTGCGAGACTGACCGTACTCGCCGATCAGAGATCGCCATGATCGCTCACGATGCTGAATGGCGTCGTCTCGCCGCTCAGACGTCAGCCGATTTCAAACCCGCAACATCGACAGCCGTTCAAACCAGCCAGCAAAATTGCCGGGCAACGACGCAGCAATCCGAGACTCTTCATGCAACTGATTGCTGGATAAAATATCTGCCGGTATGCTCGTCTTTCGTGGCGTTTTCTCGTCGATTTCAGCTTGCACGAAAATTGCCAGAAACACGTTTGCCCCTGCAGCTAATGACCTGACTTGCCAATACGTGGCCACTAAATCGGTCGCTGCACCGTGGGAGCTGTTACCACATCCTGACCGTCTGTCGTGCTCTTTGTACGCAGACACGCCGCACGCGTGCCTCATCGTAGTCGGCATCCAACTAAACATAATTTCGAAGCAAGGAACAGTTGAGACATGAATCTCGAATTACCCGCTACGGGCACACGCCGAATTCCGGTTGCCCGACTGATCGCTATGGCCGCTCTTCTTCTGTTCCTGCCAATGATGGCGCAGACAGGTTTGGCCCAGAGCGACGACTCAGGATCCGAAGTCACTGCCTCGCCCGAAGCAGCCAGCACACTCGACACCGGCGACACCGCGTGGATTCTTGTCGCGACGGCGCTTGTCCTCTTTATGAACATTCCGGGCCTGGCACTTTTCTACGGCGGACTTGTCCGTACCAAGAACGTCCTTTCGGTGCTCATGCAGTGCCTGTCACTGACGGCCCTGGTCACGATCATCTGGCTGGCCTTCGGATACAGCCTGGCGTTCGACACGACAGGCATGGTCGAAGGCACGGTGAATCTCAATTCGTTCATCGGAGGCACATCGAAAGCCTTCCTGGCCGGAATCACCGGCGACACGATGTGGGGAACGATTCCCGAGCCGTTGTTCTTCGCCTTTCAGATGACCTTTGCAATTATCACTCCGGCACTGATCGTCGGTGCGTTCGCTGAGCGGATGAAGTTTTCGGCGATGCTCTGGTTTTCCGGTGTCTGGCTGATCGTCGTCTACCTCCCGATTTGCCACATGACCTGGGGCGGAGCGGGCGGGCTGTTTGCCGACTGGGGAGTCTTTGACTTTGCTGGCGGCATCGTCGTCCACATTACTGCCGGAGCTGCCGCTCTGGTTGCCTGCATTGTGATCGGGCCTCGCACCGGATTTCCGAAATCCGTCATGGCTCCGCACAGCGTGACACTGACAGTCGTCGGAACGGCGATGCTGTGGGTCGGCTGGTTTGGCTTCAACGCCGGAAGCGCTCTGGGAGCGAACGGCTCGGCAGCGATGACTCTGGTTGCAACTCACGTTTCCGCAGCAGCAGCGACGCTGACATGGATGGCGATTGAATGGGTCAAGAACGGAAAGCCCAGCGTGCTCGGAGCCGCGACGGGGGCCATCGCCGGCCTGGCCGCGGTCACTCCGGCATCGGGATTCATCGGACCGATCGGCGGGTTGGGAATCGGCATCGCTTCCGGTCTGATCTGCTTCTGGGCGGCAACATCGCTCAAGAGAAAATTCGGCTATGACGACTCACTGGACGTCGTCGGCGTTCACGGAGTCGGCGGTCTGGTCGGCACGTTACTCGCCGCCGTCTTTGCCGCAGAAATGTTCGGCGGAATCAAAGGCGGCGACTACAGCATCGCCAGCCAGTTCAAAGTTCAGGCCGGTGCGGCGTTGATCACAACAATCTACACGCTGATCGCTTCGTACATCATCCTCAAAGTCGTCGACGCAATGATCGGTCTGCGAGTCCCCGAGCAGGCAGAACTCAGCGGCCTGGACCTCGCGCTGCACAACGAAGTCGGCTACAACATGAACGAGTAACCGACTACGAAAGTCTTTGCCCCGATCCGTCAGTTACTGATCGAGGCGGAGGCAATCTCGCGAGAACATTCCAACCGGCCGTCATCGCAACTTCTGCAGTGACGGCCGGTTTTCGTTTGATCGAGGGCCAAACTTCACCACCCCTCTACCGGTCATTCCCGCGCAGGCGGGAACCCAGAACGACCGAGAAACTGGTTTCCCGCCTGCGCGGGAATGACGGACGTCGCCGCTCGAATCGAAAGCAGAAAGTCATCTCGGACTCACCCCATGTCGCCACTGCCAACTCAGTGAATCGAGATTTGAACCGCCGCGTGTTACAAAACTGCTGGCGAGACTCGATCAGTGAACCTGGGAGACTTCGAATGTTGTTTGCAGTACGGCGGCGGATGGAATTCGGTGGGCTTGTTCTGGCTCTGGCAGCGTTTTGCGCGACGCTGGCAATCGTCGAGCAACTTTCAGCAGCTGACGGCCCCAGGCCAGCGTGGACGACGTCAAAGATCACCGGCACTCCGTCACCGCCACCGCCGTACGCGATTCGGCCTGCGTATCCCAATTTGTCATTTGACAATCCAACGAGTCTTGAGGAACTGCAGAGTGGCCGCATTCTCGTCAGCGAGATCGGCGGGAACATCTACACATTCATGAAGGACTCAGAGGCACGACAGAAGGACCTGTTGCTGACAATTGACGGCGGGAAAGTCTGGCACGCAACGGCCTACGGACAAAGCGGCTCCAAATGGCAACTGTTTGTGTGCTACTCGAAAGACGGCACGTCGTACGTTTCGCGTTATCAGGTCGCGGGTGAGACACCGAAAGCCGATCCGCAGAGTGAAGAAGTTGTCCTCACCTGGCCGGCCGGAGGCCACAACGCCGGGTGCCTGCGGTTCGGAACGGACGGCATGCTTTACATCTCGACCGGCGACGGTTCAGGACCGAATCCTCCCGACGGTCGAACCGCGGCGCAGGATGTTTCGAACCTGTTTGGTTGCATCCTCAGGATCGACATCCGGAAGAAGTCGGACGGAAATAACTACGCAGTGCCGGTCGACAATCCGTTTGTTGATCTCGACGGAGCACGACCGGAAATCTGGGCTTACGGCCTGCGTAACCCCTGGAAGTTCGGCGTCGACCGAAAAACGGGCGACATCTTCGCGGCGGACAACGGCTGGGAATCCTGGGAAATGGTGCACCGTATCGTCCGAGGCGGAAACTGCGGCTGGCCGATCATGGAAGGTCGAGCGGTGCTTCGTAGCGAAGTCACTCAAGGTCCAACGCCGATTCGCCCGCCAGTGAAAGATCACTCACACACGGAAGCCAACTCTGTCATCGGCGGCCCGATTTATCGCGGCAGCAAACTGCCCGAACTCGACGGCACGTTCATCTACGGCGACTACATCACCGGAACGATCTGGGGTCTCAAGTCCGACGGCGAGGATTCCTACACGCACACAACGCTCGTCGACACCGACCAGCGGATCACAGCCTTTGCGGAAGGTTCCGACGGAGAACTCTTCGTTCTCGACTACGACTACACCGGACAGATCTACGAGCTGGTTCCGTCGGGACTGGAAGACATGTCGGCCGACTTCCCGCGTCGACTCAGCGAGACCGGCCTGTTCACATCATTAAAGACGATGACTCCTGCCCCGGGAATCGTGCAGTACGGCGTCACGGTAGAGCGCTGGATGGACGGGGCAACAGCGCGTCGCTGGGTCGCGATACCCGAATCGGGAGTGATTACTCTGGGCGAGAACGGCGTCGATGCCAACTACCCCGAGGGTACAGTTTTCGTCAAACACCTCACGCTGCAGACTGTGCGTGTCGCCACAACGCCAGCACCTTGGGAATTGCCCCTGGAAACACAATTACTCCATTACGAAAACGGAACATGGCATCCTTACACCTACGTTTGGGATGACGAGAAACAGGATGCAATGCTGGTCGACGCGGCGGGAACGGATCGTGAGATTGAGTTCGTTCCACCGACAAGGGCGGCTGACGAAACGAAGCAGCAGAACTGGCATGCCAATGCCGAAAACGAATGCCGCATGTGCCACAACGCCGGCGCGGGATTCGTTTTGGGCTTTGTGCCGAATCAGCTCAATCGAGCGTTGGCCGATTACAAAGGGAAATCGCACCAGCAGTTTGACGTGCTGACAGACCGAAGAGTGATCGCAGCCGCGAGTCGGCCGTCCGACGACTCTTCTGCGAGACTCGTCGATCCTCATGACGAATCCCAAAGCCTTAACGACCGCGCGCGATCCTACCTGCACGGCAACTGCAGCTCGTGCCACCATCCTGGCGGAAACGCGATCGTTTCGTTCTACCTGCGCCGCGAGTTGCCATTCGAAGATCTGAAAACAGACAAGGGAACGGGGATCGGCACGTTCGGTCTGGAGAACGCAAAGCTCATCGCGCCGGGCGATCCGCATCGATCAGTACTGCTGTATCGAATGTCGAAACTTGGCTACGCACGAATGCCGTACATCGGCTCGCGAGTCGTCGACAGCAAGGGCGTCGCTTTGATCGAAAAGTGGATCGGCTCGATGCCTCACCAGATGAGCGATCAGGATTCGGCTCCGATTCAGATGGGCTCTCGTGATCACAAACTCCTGTTTCAACTCTCTTCGGAAACGAGGCCCGGCCCGATTGTCGTGCCGGGCCACCAGAAAGCCGTCGACTCGCTTGTTGAAACCACCGCGGGGGCGCTCGCTTTATCATCAGGCATCCACAGCGGATCGATCTCTCACATCAACACGCGACGACTTTACGACTCAAGTGGCAGCGATATCCGAGGGTTGTTCGAAACGTTCGTCCCGGAAAAGTCACGACGGAAAACACTCGGCCGAAACGTCGATCCGCAGACGGTGCTGGCTCTCGATGGAAGCGCAACGCGAGGCCGGCTCATTTTCTACAGCGACGGAGCACGCTGCCGAAACTGCCATGACCTGAACGACGCCGCGAAGTCCACCGGTCCGACACTCGTCGAGATTCGCAAGAAGTATCCTCGACGTTCAGAAATGCTGACTCACATTCTCAAGCCGTCACTCAAGGTCGACGAGAAGTTTGCCACGTGGAGCGTCGTCACGGACGATGGAAAAATCCACAACGGTCTGCTCGTCAGCCAGGATGGCGAAGAGGTGATTCTGAAGACCGCCGAACGAAAAACCGTCCGCATCGCGAAATCCGAAATCGACGTCATGAAGAAAAGCCCGCAATCGCTGATGCCCGAAGCAATCCTCAGCGACCAGACCGCCCAGGAAGCCGCCGACCTGCTGGCGTGGTTCGGCCACACCGAATGAGCAACTCAACTTTCAGGTAAGAGTGCATCTGCGGGCGCAACAATCTGAAAAAGTTTAGAGATACGCCAATTAGGAATGTGTCCGAAGCAAGTTTCCGTTTTCAGTGGCACGCGACTCCGTCGCGTCAACCTTGTCGGGGCTTTCCGCACAGAGTTTGGAGCCACGGTGCCGAATTTATTTCGAACACATTTCGGCAAGGCCGGCCAGTCGCTCTCGTCGACAACGGCCAACCTCTCGATGCAATCTTCTCTTGAGCGATCGCAACCTCGTCCAATTCCTGCATAGACACGATGAAAACGGGCTATGGAGCGATTGTCGTTTTTGCGAGCGCGGGCAGCCCGGCAGACCAGCTTCTGAGTGGCACTTCGTTCCGAAGCATTCTGCCCGCGTACCCGACCAGCTTGAGGTAATGGTCGCTCGCCACTCCGTCATAGGTCAGAAACTTCGCACCATCACCTTCGCAGTTAATCCAGCCCTGGTAACCGACCATCACTTTGCCGTTCAACGAGCTGTTGTCGACTCGGGCAATCGCAACTCGGCTGCGGCCATCGTCGACGATCTTCTTCAACTCTGCTGTTAACCGAGCCACGATTTCGGGATGTTCAGCGCAGAGATTCGTTGTTTCTCCGAGATCGCTGGCGAGGTTGTAAAGTTGCCCTTGCGGGTCTCCAGCCTCGGACTTAACGCGATTGGGCTTTGAAAAGCCACCAGACCCAAGGCCAGTGATCAGTTTCCAGTCGCCCGAGCGGAACGTCATCATCTTTGCGCTGCCTGGTTGCATGGCAATCTGAGTTCGCAGAGCATTTGCCTTTGACTGCTTCCCGGTTAGAGCTGGCAGAAAGCTGAAGCTGTCGGGGCCAGCGTCAGGCGGCAATTTGACATCCAGCAGGTCTGCAAATGTCGCCAGTAAGTCAGTGAAGGAGACAAGCTGCTTACTGGTCGTTCCAGCCTTAACCTGCTTTGGCCATCGAGCAACAAACGGCATGCGATGCCCGGCTTCCCAGGCGTCAGCCTTCATGCCGCGCAGCCCGCCGCACGAATCGTGACCGAAACGTTCAACGTCCGTTTCGTACCAGACCGGACCATTGTCCGACGTAAAGATGACCAGGGTGTCATCCTCCATGCCGGCCTTGCGCAGCGTGGCGAGGACTCGGCCGATCTGAGCGTCGACCATCATTAGAAAATCGCCGTACATGCCAGCGCCACTTTTGCCAGCGAATTCCTCATCCGGCAACCACGGCGTGTGCGGAGCCGGGTAAGCCAGATAGAGCATCAGCGGATCACTTTTGGCGGCGGCGC
This sequence comes from uncultured Planctomyces sp., assembly GCA_937899075.1. Classification (GTDB taxonomy): domain Bacteria; phylum Planctomycetota; class Planctomycetia; order Planctomycetales; family Planctomycetaceae; genus JABMPE01. The sequence continues at coordinate 11,356 of CALDJX010000234.1, forward strand.
TCGCAGCGTGTTTCTCGATGACCTGCACGGCCTCATTGGTAAACCGCGGCAACACATCGGCAAGAGCCAGATTCGGAGCAATCCCCCCGGCCCGCCAGAACGCTCCCTGGATCGGCGACCAGCCTTCGCTGACGTTTGCCTCGATGTGATCAGTTGGTGGAGCGACGGCTTTATTGTCGCGAATGTAGAAGTACGGCGGGATGTCAGTCGAAGCTCGGATCCCGAAGTAACTGTCGAAGCCTCGATCAACGGGGCCTCCCGGCAGAGGTTTGTCGTAACCGTCTTCATTGAAACCAACGTGCCACTTTCCGACCATCGCAGTTCGGTAACCATGCGCTTTCGCAAACGACGCAATCGTCATCTGCCCTTCTTCAATCAGCGGCTGACTGCGCCAGAGGTTAACGTTCGTGCGAAACGGGTAACGGCCGGTCAGCAGGCCATACCGCGACATGTGACAAAGCGGCCCCGGCGCGTGAGCATCCGTAAAACGCATCCCGTCGCGAGCCAGCGAATCAATGTGCGGAGTCGGAATCTTCGAGTTCGGATTGAAGCATCCGGGATCGCCGTAGCCCATATCATCGACAAGAATCACGACGATGTTTGGATGCTCAGCCGCCACCGCATTGCTGAAGGTTGCGATCATCACCCCGAACGAAAATAGCATCCGATTCATAGGTTCCACCAGGCATCTCGTTTGTCGATTGGTTGTAAATTCGCCAGTGAGTCGCATTTTGTTCGTGTGTTTCCGAATATGCCACCAACTGGCCGGTCTTAGGCAGCTGGATTCGAGCTCGCACTCGATGAATTCAGCAAAGTTATCAAACACGAATGGATCATCACCATGAGCAGCCTGGAACAACTGAAGAAACACACCGTCGTCGTCGCGGACACCGGAGACATCGACGCCATCGCAGAACACAAACCACAGGACGCGACGACGAACCCTTCGCTGTTGTACAAGGCGGCGCAAATGCCGCAGTACCAGCCGCTCGTCGATGAGGCGATCGCTTACGGACGCTCTACCGCAAAGGGTGACCACGAGTTGATCGACGCGATCATCGACAAGCTCTCGGTCACATTTGGGTGCCGCATTCTGGAGATCATTCCGGGGCGGGTTTCGACCGAAGTGGACGCTCGGCTGAGCTTTCATACCGCAGCCACGATCGCCAAAGCTCATCAGCTGATCGCGCTCTACAAGGAAGCGGGCATCAGCTCGGATCGGATCCTGATCAAAATTGCCAGTACCTGGGAAGGAATCTGCGCCGCCGAACAACTCGAAAAGGAAGGCATCCACTGCAACCTCACTCTGCTGTTCGGATTCGGGCAGGCCATCGCTTGTGCAGAAGCCGGCGTCACTCTGATCAGTCCGTTCGTCGGAAGAATTTACGACTGGTACCGCAAGAGCCAGGGCGTCGACACGATTCCGATTAACGAAGACCCCGGCGTTAAGTCGGTCACCACCATCTTCAACTACTACAAGAAGCACGGCTACAAGACGGAAGTGATGGGGGCCAGCTTCCGGACCAAAGAGCAGGTCATGGCTCTCTGTGGAAGCGACCTGCTGACGATCTCTCCCGACCTGCTGAGCCAACTGGCCGCCAGCGACGTCGCCGTCCCCTTAGGCCTCGACTCGACGGCGGCTCAGAAAATGAGCATCGACCGAGTTGCGATGGACGAATCAACTTTCCGCTGGATGCTGAATGAAGATGCCATGGCCACCGAAAAGCTCGCAGAAGGGATCCGAGGTTTCTCCGCGGACCTGGACAAGCTCAAGAGTTACCTGCGAGACCGAATGAACTAGCGCGACGGTCTACTCTTCAGAGTCGAGCATTCCACCCGGACGCTACAACGTTGTGCCAAGGATGGCGCTTTCGGGGTCCTCCGGATCAACCGTTCCCGGCGGATACATCGCCGGCAGCGGCCGAGTGATTCCGAAAACGACGACGGGGACATCCAGTAGAGCATCGAGTCTGACTGTCGTCATCGGCGGCAGGTCTGGTAACGCCAACTCGACGAGTTTTGTTGTCGAAGTGGCGGCCCCGATTGGCAACTCGAAACGTTCGATCCAGGCTTCGTGCTCGTCTCCAAACACCTGCTGAATTTCGTCGAGCGCGACCGCTCGATCAATCGCGGAATCAAATTCCCGCCAGACGAAACGTGCGAGGTCGTCGAGTTTTGTGCTCGACCGATTCAGCCTCGCACCTTGCAAAACGGTCACCCACGCTTTGTGACGATCTCCCGTCGCGACGTAGTGCTCGGCGAGGTATCGCCAGCCTGTTTCAAGCGAGGGTTCCAGCTCGACGGCCTTCTGCCAGTCGGCCAGAGATTGAGTCTGCGTGATGGCTCGCCAGGCAAAATATCGACCGTCCCAGGTTGGCCGCATCAAAGCGAGAATCCCCAGGATCAACCCCGAGTGAACCACGACCAAACCAGCGTAACTTCCAAAACGACTGCGCAGCCGAAAGTCGTAGCACAACCAGCCAACGATGGCTCCATAGACGAGACCCAGCAGATGAGCACCGTTCGCGATCGGCATCCCACCAAAAATTGTCAGAGGAATGCAAATAAAAAGTGACGCAAAGCAGATCGGAACCAACGACGGATGCATCCGCTCAGCGATGTCTTCGTCATGCCGCCGGACGAAGAGAATCAATCCGAACTGAGCGAAGACCATTCCCGAGATGCCAACGGCATTTTGATTCAACGCGGTTTCCGGCAGCATCGAAAACGTAGCCGCCAATACGCAGAACACCAGATATCGAAGCTTCCCGAGTTTCGGTTCCAGCAGGTCTGCAAACATCCAGAACGCCAGAACGTTCATCACCAGATGCACAAGGTTGCCGTGGTGAAACGCGCTGACAGTGAGCCGCCACCACTCACCTTCCCACAACGAAAACATCCCGTTGACATCCGGGAACTCAGTCAGCAACAGAACGTTGAGAGCGCCGGGCTTGATGGTCAGTCCATTTACGCTGCCTGCCGAATACGATGCCGATACCGCGAGCGCGTAGAGGAAGCAGGAAACCAGAATCAGCAGACTACTCACCGGCAGACGGCAGAACGCTCGGCCAAGCATCAGAATGGGTGAATTGCTGGTCGTCACAATGTTCCAGTCCAGAACGTCTGAGCGTGCTCGGGGGCCACCAGTCGGAATCGCTCCTGGCGGATGATCGCAGAAGGCTGAGAGGAAACAACAGAAGCCCGGCACCCTCCCAGTTGCCGGGCTTCTGATTGCGATCTGCGTTGGCGAGTTTCGTACCTTCAACCACTAATTGCTCAGTGGAGAAACGTGCGTCGACGCCGGCAGCAGGATTCAGCGTTTCCTTAGCTGGCTTTCTCCGAAGAATTCCTCGACCTTCTGATGAAGATCGATCTCCCGCTCTCGCGTATTCGGGATGCTGTTGTCGCGTTCTGGATTGCGAACCTTCCAGGTCACTGGCGGCAGTTGACCGGGCAAGGAACCAGTTCCGGGCAGCAGGTACAGCTTCTGCATTTCTTCGAGGTTCAACGGACGAGCTCCGATTCGACCGAAAACTGAAAGCTGCGTGCCTTCTTCGTCGACCGCGCGATCTCGATCGAATCCTTCGCTGACGGCCAGAGCGTGGCCACCGTGTGGAATCTTAAATGTCGAGATAAGCGACGGCGTCGCCCGTGGCGAGAAGCCGTCGTTGCCTGGAGTGTCCGGCGAAGTCAACTGCACGACATGCATGCCGTTGTGCCCGTCCGCCAGGTAGGCGTATGCACTTGCATAGGTGAAGCCCAGCTTAACATCGTGCAGGTCGTTGATTTTACCGCCGGCGTTAAAGACCTGATCGACTTTCGGATCGCGAGGATTCTTTACGTCGAGAATCGTCAAGCCATGGCTACCGGTCGCCACGTAAGCGTAAGTTCGAGCCACGTAGATGTTGTGAACTTCTTCCAGATGCAAAGCAGTGACCGGCTCTGGATTTTCCGGCTCGGTGACGTCCATGACTTTGATGCCGTCGTCGTCGCAGATGAATGCGTAGCGGAACTGGAATTCGACATTGCCGGGATTGTTGAGCCACTCGCCGTTGGGAATGACGTGAACAACCTTCATGTTTGTGTGATCGTCAATATTGACGATCACCATGCCGGCGTCACACGCGATCCAGGCATACTTGCCACGAATCGTGATGCGGCTGGCTCCGTCCAGAATTCCATCCGGATTGAAGACAACGTCCTTCTTGATGAAGTTATTGTTGGGGTCGCCGTCAAGCAGCGTTCCCACCAGAACCAGGTAAAGGCCTTCCTCACTATCCGTGACGTAAAGGAACGCGTATCGCAGCGGAATAGACTGTTCGAAGTTCTCCGGCGAGTGCTTCCGCGTTGGATCCGGAGCCATCGTCGACGGCGTTGCGACATCGGTGCAGTTCGGCGATCTCACGTAGAACTTTTGACCGAGCGGCGACACCGGAGCCGTCGTGTATCGTTCCGCGAATCCTTTATTATCCGTGAAAGCGATGTCGTAAATCCGGAAGCCGGCTTCGCCACACGCCGCGTAGAGATACTCGCCGCGATGCTGCAGATTCTGAATCTCGTGCTTCATATTGGGATGAAACACGTTGTCGGCGATGTCGCGACCCGGATGCTCGTAGGCAGTCTGAAGCTGTCGATCGTCCTCGAGATGCTGCTTGAAGTATTTCGGAAACGCGTCTTCGTGCATCGTGCTGCCGATGATCGCCTGCGGTTCGTCACGTTCCTGAACGACCGGAGACCACACGCCATGCTCGCCCGCGGCAATCCACGCATAGCGACCAACATGGTTCATGTACTTTGTGCCGAGCATCAGCAACTGAGACATGATTGCGTTGTTGTCATCGTCGCCGGACAAGTGGCAATCGGCACACAGTTTCGTTTCGCCGCGGCCTCGCACCGTGTGAGGGACGTTCGTGCTGAAGGCACAGCCACTGAGTCCTTCGGCCGAAATCGTCTGCTGTTGATAGTAGACGTTTTCGCGGTTTCCGTTGTATGACGAAACGTGTACCGCACACGCCGATCGAACCGGGTTAATTCTCTGGCCGGTCGCGTTGGCATCTTTAGCCAGCATGAAGATGTCGTCTCGCAGCGTCTGGAAGTTGTACGCCGTGTAGTTCTTCGTAACGTCGCCTTCGTAGTGCAGCTCCGGCATCTTCTTGTCAGCCTTCTGCACGAGGTGGCAACCGAAGCAGCTTGGATTCCACGACGAGTGACAGGCGATGCAGTTCATTTCGTGAATGGCGTGGGCACACTGTTTCGGATCTTCTGGAACGTCGCCCCAGAGATAGTCGTACTGATTATCGTTCTTCTCGAATCTCACCGTCTTGGAAAGAGCCGACAACGCGTTGTAGTCAGGATGGCTCGGCGAGATCGTGTCTCGGACCTGCTTAACCCGCCAGGACAAACCCGGATCGACCACCGAGTTCTGAATGATCGTCCCGTCCGGAAGTGTCTCGAAGCGACGCTTACCAAACGGCGTACGCATCGCGGCAAGGTTTCGACCAACGTCCTTCGTTTCTTCGTTTCGCTCGGTCACCATCCCCGGCCAGACGTTCCCTTTGGCAGCCGGACCGGACGTCATCAGCGGTGCGTATTCGGAAATCGTTCCGTGACAGTCGGTGCAGGTAATCTCGATGGCATCCCGAACACCGCCGTAGAGTTTGGTATCTCCGTGGTTGTCCTGAATGTAGTGACAATCGACGCAGTGCATCCCCATTTCAAGGTGGATATCCAGCATGTGCACGGGCGAGACTTCTCGCATCTGCCGCAGCGCGGATTCCAGATTCAGCACGCGGTCGCGTTCGACTTCGTCGATCGGAAGGCCTTCTTCGTCGACATTGCCCCAGTCGCGATCGCGGTAAAGCTCTTTGACGACTTCCGGAACTTTGACGCCGAGCATCTTCTGTTTCGGAGTCGCTCCTGGCAGCAGGTCACCGTCGTGATTAAGCAACGTCCCCTGACGGTCTTTCTTAAACACAGCCCGATAGCTCCAGCCATGGCCGTGGAAATCGGCCAGCGTGTGCTTAAGCTGCGGATTGAGATCGACGATGTCTGCAAGGAAATCGTAATCTGACGAAAGCATTTTCGCGTCGATGTCGTTCGGGTTGTTCATCTGCCGTCGGACAAATTCCTCCGACGTGGAATCCGCCTGCTCTTTCGGATACATGAACTCGCCGTCCGTTTCCTGGTCACTCCACAAGTAACCGATGTACGAATTCATGACGGTCGTTCCAGGGTGCATGTGACAGATCATGCACTGGCTGGTCGGAATGGCGGTTGTGAATCGGTGAGTGATCGGGTGACCGCTTTCCCACTTGGGAATCATCGGGTCAATGCCGACAACAAAGTCGTCTTTCTCGGCCGCGGCTTTACCACGGTTTCCGTACTTGGCGTACGGGCCGGAACTGACCGGCGAACGATCGTTGGCATAAATCACGTGGCATGACGTGCAACCGCCCTGGCGATAGTCGCCGGGATGATCGTTCGTGCCGGCGAAGTTCAACGTTGGGTCAAGCAGTCGAGTTTTCGCCAGGCCGACGAACACCGGGTCAGTTCGGTTGAGCGTTCCCATGCCGCGGTTACTTGATCGCTGACGAGGACGTCCCGGCTCTTCACCGCGTTCCGGGATTCCGAGTTCCGCGGCGAATCGACCGCCTCGCTCGAACGTTCTCAGAATGTTACTGATGTGCGTCGTTTGAAAACGTGGGAGTGGCTCCAGAAACGGAACGACACCTTTCCAGTCACGTTCGTATTCGGTCGGAGGGGGAACGGTTTGGATCCGCTGCCCGGTGCCGTACATGCTGTAACTTTCGCCGTAACGGGCAACTTTGTGCGTGACCGCTCCGTTGTTGTACAGAGCCGCTCCCCACAACATGCAGCCGTGAGTCATCATGCTCTTCTTAACCTGCAAAGTCTCTTTCGGATGACAGCCTGACATGCCGCAGCTGATGTGAGCAACTCGAAGGTCGCCCGGATTTACGAAGCGCACGAACTCGGGATATTCATGGTTGAGCACGGTGTAATTACGAGCCGGGTTGGCCGATGACGGCCAGGATTCAGGGAACCTCGGATGAACGTGCCCAATCTCTTTCATCGTGGTATTGGAATTCCCTCCGTGGCAGTCGGTGCAGCCGATCTGCAACGCTTCGCTCATGTGCGGATCGTGAGATTCCTTGTGGCAGCCGGCACAGCCCCAACTCTTTGCCCAGGCTTCTTCCGGTGTCTGATTAATCAGGTCCGCCATCGCCAGTTCTTCCGGAACTGGATAGGCGACGTCTGGCTCGGGGTTGATCCGCTCCGGTATCGATGCCGCAGTTTGTAGAACTTCGAATGGCAGCTCAGCCCGTTCCGCAGCCGCCTCGGCTTCTCTGATGTCTGCGTCTTGATTTCGTGACTGCCCCGCCGCCCGTATCCAGGGAATCGAGCTGGCACCTTCAGCCTGAGCTGCATTCAAACGGTTCGGCTCAGACTTTTCAGTCTTGCGACGAAACAGTCGCGAAGGACGAATAGCGTCAAGCAGTCGCGATGTCCGTGACCGCGTGGCTCCATTGTCCGACGCAGCATCTTCTTCCGCGACAGGAACGGGAAGCTCCGCCGCGCGCACCGTCACAACGTCCGACGAGCTGTTGGAAAACGCCACGAAGTAAACGAGTGCCAGCCCCCAGAGAGCTGCACCGCCAAAGTAAATTCCGATGGACCGCTTCCGTTGCGTCATTCGATTCTGACCTCCATGTCAGGATCTCACCGTCGAACTCAGCCGAGGTGTTTGTTGTGTACGTCGTCGTGTTGTTTCGATAATTCAGTACGAAGCGAAAGTGCTGATCAGGTCAGAAACGGGTACTGACAATCGCCATCTTCCACCTCAATGTCTTTCGGTTGAATCGTGACCAGAACGCCGTCCACGACGACATGCATTGGCACACCCATTCGTTTGTGCAATCGCTTGGCCTCTTCTACTGCAGCCTTCATCGCCACTTCTGTTTCGTTTCCGTAGATCAACCGATGTGCCAAAGAATTTTCCTGATCAGTTGACATGTGCCGCCTCGCTTTCGAATCGATTCCACCGGTCGGGACTACAGATCACCGTAGCCTTGTCGAGTCCACCTGATGCAATGCGAGAAGGACTCACTCCGGTATTCTCAATCAATTGCCAACTGCTGGCAATCGGGCGGTAAAGCCTGCGAAAGTTGTCGATGCTCCGGAAGTATCTCCGCCGGACGTCTGCCTCGGGGACAAGATGTCCGCCCATCTGAACTCGATCTGCGACTCTTCGTACGCAGGCATTTGCTCCATCAACCCAGACGAACAACAGATGAAAATCGTAGCCATCTTCAATCAACAGACTGAGCCGCGGAGCGAACGTCCTGCTGGAAAGCGTTGACTCAAATGCGAAGTTCTGCCGTTGTTTTGCCAACTCACTCAGCCGGTTCAGCATGACTCGTCCCGCCGCGATCGCCACGCGATCTGGATCCAGCCCAGACAAGCCTCGAGCAATCACGTCTGCGTTAACAAATTCAGTCACGGATAAAGGACCCGACAAAACATTCTTCATAGCCGTCGATTTTCCGGCGCCGTTGGGGCCAGCAATTGCAACCACGTATGGATTGTTGTCTGGCATAGGTCAGTTCCGAAGAATCAAACGAGACACACGTTCGTTAAAGAAAGTCAGTTAGTAAGTCAGGATCGCTTCGAAGAACGAGGCGAAGAGTGTTTCGACGTCGCCGTCGCCGTAGTTCGCGTACAGGTCTTTGAAGCCTTCGTCCGGGATCAGAGCCGAAACGCCAAACAGGACGATGGCATTGTCGTTGTGGAATGGCCGCCACTCGAAGCCGACGCTCAGGTCGAGGCCGATTTCCGGATCAATGTCGCTTTGGAATGTGTAGGTGCTGAGAACTTCCGTCTCGTCGAACATCAGATAGTTCGCGTTCATGATCGTTCGCAATTTCGGCGTGATATCCATGTCGAGCCCCACGTTGAACAACAACAGACCGGGGTTTGTGAAGTTGCTCTGTCCCTGAGTTTTGCTGGATCGAAGATTCGGAACGAGACTTCGATTGTTGACCAGTTGAACTCCGAAGAGTTGGATTGCCTGACGCTGCCAGTAGCTGAACTCGCCACCGGCGAACACGGGGTTATCCATGATTGTATCGAAGCCCTCGGCGTCCTGGTCGTTCGGGTTGGAATCGCCCGACGAGTAGAAGAACGACGCTCTGAAACGAGCCCAGTCCCGGTCGTAAGAAATTTCAACCGCCGCCATCGTCGCGTTGATGTCGAGTTGCTGCCCGCCAATCGGGTTCTTACCGTCTCGACCTGTCACATAATAGAAAGCGTTACTGACATTGAACCGGCCCATGTGACCATCGCCCGCGAAGCCGAAGTAGTACGCTTCGACTCGATGTTCCTGAAAAATGCCGACCGGGTCCGGTCGAACCAGGAAATTGTTCCGGTCAAACTTCGTACTCGGATGATCATTGTTCATGTGGAAACTGGCCTGAGCCGTGTATCCCGGAAAAATGAAATCCTGCATGTAGTAGTTGGCGATCAAAACGTTCTGATGACGATCATCGTACGTGTTCAGCCCCGAGTTCGTGTCCTTTTCGATCATGTCATAGTACAGGAGGTTGAACTGGTGCCGGTTTGAGAACTTCGACCCGAACAGCCGCACGGCCCGGTTAGTGTCGAAAAAGATGAACCCTCGGAAGTCTGAGTTAAACAACTGATTTCCCGCACGGGCAGACACGAAGTCGTAGTCGGGGCTCAGATCAGCCAGCTTCACTTCGCCGAAGTATTCCTGAAGAAGGATCGCATGATCTCGGAAGCGACGGCGGCCTTCTCGAACGTCGGGATTAACGACGGCCAGTTCCTTGACGTTCAGCTCGTTAAAGTTGAACGCAGGCACGAGACGGATTTGCCAGTCGAGCGGTTTGAAAGCCGTCGTGCTGCCGTGAAACAGGTCCATCCGAAGAAAGAAGTTCTGGTTGATCGCGAACTGGTTCGGGTCGCCGAAGAACTCTTCCTGCGGAGCACTACTGGTACTTTCGAACGGCGTCGTGCCGATCGGAGTCTGGCGATAGTCGAACAAGGTCTGACTCGTCGCCGTGATGTTCATGAATGTGTGCTGCCCGATGATCGGGTAGTCGCCCTTAAGCACATTCTGGTTGTACGGATCCCACCAGTGCCCCTCGGTGCCGATGTAGTCAACCGTGTAGGGATAGCTCAGGCCGTACCGGTCGACTCGCGGATAGCCAACTCGCCAACGGTCGGGGACCGGCACGAAGTGGCTGTCCTGCTGAGTCTCGGTCGGGATGATTCCAGACGGGCCAGTGAAACCTCGCGGAGCATCTGTTTCCGGAATCAGCATCTCTTCGAATTGAGCCATCGCCGGAACAATACTCGGAGTCACCCGCTGCTCGATGGGGCGATCGAGAATTTCCGGATTACGACGTTGAGGAAACGTGCCGGGCTCTTTGTTCTTGAGGTCTTCCAGGTCGCGAAGCTGAGCCTCAAAATCCTGAGGCGATAGACTGCTCGCAGCGGCACGGTCGTCTTCGGAGCCCGGCGCCGGCGGAATGCCAATACCATCAATAAAGGACAACATGCGAAGTTCGTCGCCCCGCTCCGTGAACGGAGGCCGCTCTTTAGCGGAACCTCGCACGGCTCCCGCTGACTGTGAAACAACAGCCGCCGCTGGTTGAACGTCTTTCGCCGGAGCCAGCGACGCGGCCAGTTCCTGGATACCTGAGTCCAGGTCTGAACTGGCCATCTCCTGCAAACGACTTTCGATTCGCGCCGGAATATCACTCCTGGACAATCTCCGAAGAGTCATCTCACGGACGTCACGGTCGCTGTCGCGGGTCAGTTCAAGTTGAAGTTCAGACTTCAGAGGCTCGGTCGCCGAATCCAGCAGACCGGTCAGCCGTAGACGTTCGAGACGATCCGGATGTTTCAGCAGTCGAGCCAGTTCGAGTTGCTCATCGGGAATTCGAAGTTTTCTCAGTGAGTCCCAGGCGGCTTCTTCGATGTCAGGATCAGGGCTGTGGATCTCGGACAGGTGACGCAGAATTCGCGCACGCATCGACTCAGCTTCTTCGGCAGCGGATAAGTATCCGCCGTTCGGTGTCAGCCCATCATTGGGAACGACACCTGCCAGAAGCACGGCGCCCGTCATGAGCGCCGCAGCTGGTCGGAGTGATTTCCTGAATGCCGCTCGGACAGCGTTGACCGAACGTCTCAGTTCATGATTTCGGCGACTGATGAAGAGTTCCACAGCGGAGCCTTGACTTGGGGATGTCAGGACAGATCCCAATGCGCAATTGTCGAGTCCGAAGACTCGCTATCGTGCTATCGGCCATGGAGCTGTGTGAACTTGTTCCGGATATACCGGTTATGCCGAAATTTCCGAATGTACCGGCAAAATAGGAAACACAGGAGAAATCGAGCAGGATCGCGGGAGAGCCGGCGGCCCCTTCCCGGATGAGGAGCGTCCGGATGAGTTCAGAATTCCCGTCACGGAATTGCGACGGAGACGTACGGACGAACCACCAATGGACACGAATAAACACGAATCACGACCAGGTACCGACTCAAACATTCGTGTTTATTCGTGTCCATTCGTGGTTCACTGACGAGTCTAGAAATCGTCAGTGTGCTCGCTCAGCCAGAACAGGCTTCAGGTTGCCATCGGCGTCGAACGCCATTTCGTCGGGGCCGGAAATTACTTCAAGCTCTTCGCGAGCTTCGACTTCGGCCAGAAACACCTCGCTGACCAGGACTTCGCCGAGCGTCAGCGTGTCGGGAATCTGCACGACCTTTGCGTTTTCCGGCTCGACAAGGCCCGTCGTTGGCAGCGCGTTCTCGATGACTTCCCGGTCGGTCTCGTAGTAAGCGGGGATGGCGGCGGCCGACGGGTGCCCGCCGGTGATCGAGTTAATCTGAGTGATGTTCCGGTCGACCGATTCGGCAGTGCGGCGGTTGGTGAATTCGGCCATGCCCAGGCCGCACGCGTTTCCGTGAGTCGCTTCGGTCAGGCCTCGCACAAAGATTCGCTTCACCTTGAACTCATCTCTGTCCGTCGCGGCGTGGTCGTTGTACTTCCGGCCGATGATGTTGGTGTCCATTCCCGAGCCGCTGATGTTCTTGCCGATTTCGTCGATGATCAACAGGCCGATCTCTTTGAACGGCAAAGTCGGCATCCACTCGGTAGCGGTCTTGAGGATCTCGCACTCGCGTGCGTAGAAGTCTTCCGGAGCGACGGCGGCAATCATGCCGGTTTCGTCGTACGCGTTTTCGACAATCGCTACGCCCGCCAGGATTCCACACTTCTGGAGCACGCAGTCAGCCACGGCTCGGATGATCTCCAGAAAGCTGTAGTCAAGAATCGCCCGATGATAGATCTTCGCGCCCGCGTGTTTGCCCAGCCCGATCAGCATCATCTTGTGCAGCCCGGATTCGATCGGCCCGACGAAACCGGTGTGAGGCTTCACCCGGCCGGCAACAATAATGTGGTCGCAGTTAAAGGCCTCTTTGTCAAAATGCACCGGGATGCCCTGCGGAGTTTCGTCGACGACGACCGTCTCCATGCTCGACCGAATCTCGGCTCCCGTGAACTCTTCGGTGATGCCGTACCCTTCGATGATCTCGCGCTGACCTTTGGCCGTGCCGCCGCCGTGACTGCCCATCGCCGGAATGATCACCGGCTTTGCATCGAGCGATTTCACATGATCGCAGATCGCCTTTGTGATGATCGCGATGTTGGCGATGCCGCGGCTACCAGCGGTAATCGCGACCGTCTGACCGGACTGAACTTTGGCCTTCAGATTTAGCGCCGCAAGCTGCCGCTCGACCTCAGCCGGGATATCGTCAACCTTCGGAGCGTGAAACTTCTGCCGGACTCGAATCATTCGGGGAAACGCCATCGGACTCTCCTTATTGGTGGGCCCGAGAGTTTAGTGAGTCGTCCGATCGAGAAAAGCTGACGAGCGGCACTCCAGCAGAAGGATGGCCGCAAAAAACGCAAGAAGACACAAAAATGGGTCGCCACTTTTTCGTAATTGCCCTTTTGCGATTCTTTGTGCTTTTTTGCGGCCAGTAAATTCCACCAGTCACAGGCTATCGCACGTGACTGATTTCGGCCGCCGTCTGTCGGAACGCTCCGACGTTCGGCGAGGCGCTGTACGTCGTGCACAGAGTTCACACGGCAACTTCGACGTCTTTGCGATCCATTTCTTCCAGCACGATCGGGTGCCAGGTGTCGTCTCGTTCTTCGGGGGCGGCGTAGTTGAGACGTGCCCACGTTCGCAGACGGATTTCTTCGACAAGGTCCACCAGTCCGTGAGTGTCAAGGACCTTTGCCAGTCGGGGGAAAGTTGGTTCCATCGAATCGGCTCCTGTTGCCAGTCATCAAAAATCGACTGGCCGTGAGAAATCCAGTCAGCGGGTGTTCTATTCGAGCGGCCACCTTACCTGGAATTCTTTCAGTTTCTCAAGACGCGAATCGCTGTTTGAGGCATCCTCCGAAAACAGGCCCGCACCAACTGACTAACCAGCAAAGCCTGGCGTGCGACGAGCATGCATCCCGCGTCTCGCTCCACCCGCCCTCACACTGGGCGAGTGACTTAAACCCCTCATGTTCAGGCCAATGTTCAGCGCTCAACCCGGTGATTCGATCCACGCCTGACCGTTCACATTTTCTGACAGTCAGGCGCTCTCTGACAGATTCGCACGATCCGGGCTCTCAGCACGGCAGGAGTAAACCGTCTCGCACCGGTCAGGCCTGTAGTGATTTGTCACGACGCGCGTTTCATGTCGTGCTGGTTGTGAGGGTGGTGCGGTTCCCCGCGGTTATGACGTGTCTGCGTCGTGAAACGCCTCTGCCTGAATGCCACCCGAGGCTTGGGATGTGCATTGCAGAGATGGAGCGGGTTTTCTGCGCGCAGGCTTTGCGCTCAGATGACCACTGATTTCGTTGGTTTCTCGATGAGTTTTTCTCCGTCGAGGCCAACGAAAGTTTCAATTCGCCGGGCTGACGCCGGGTGACAAGGACGGAAATTCGAGCATATGACGAATCGCTGAACCAGCGATTTCGGCAGCGCTCACCCAACGAATGAACGTGGGAATCTCGATGCGATCCATCAACTGGCTGACGACCATTTCCAACCGAATCCGAAACGCCAGCCGACGTCGGCGAGCGACGCGAAAGCTCACAGGCAACCGCTTCACTCGCGTTGCAGGGCAGGTGCAGTCCGAGGACGTCCGCGCGCAGCCTGAAGGCGAATTCCGCGAAAGCCTGTGGCACTCGTTTGACGTGACTCCGCGGTTCACGCGCGACAGCCGCCGATTCCAACGTCAGATGTGGAATACGTCCG
>CALDJX010000235.1 GCA_937899075.1 uncultured Planctomyces sp.
TCACCAAGATCACCAACTTTGGTGTGTTCGTCGAACTGGAATCGGAACTCGAAGGACTGCTGCACGTTTCTGAACTGGCTGACCACAAGGTCGAAAACCCGGAAACGATGGTCAACGTTGGCGAAGAGCTCGAAGTCCGAGTTCTCCGAGTCGACATCAGCGATCGCAAAATCGGCCTCAGCCGCAAACTGGATGCAGTTTCGGAACCAGCCGGTGGTGGCGAAGCAGGCAGCGGTGGCGGTGGTGGAGGTGGCGGAGAAGCAGGTGTCGCGGCCAATCAGCCGCTTAAGGGTGGTATTGGCGGTTCATCAGGCGGTCTGCTGATCAGCATGCCTGAAGCAGCTGCCGCGGAAGGAGCGGAAGCTCCGGCTGCCGAAGAAGCCCCAGCCGAAGAACCGGTTGCTGACGAAGTCGCTCCGGAAGAGGCTGTCGCAGAAGCTCCGGCCGAAGAAGCCGCTGCTGAAGAAGTGGCTCCAGAAGAAGCTCCGGCCGAAGAACCGGTTGCTGACGAAGTCGCACCAGAAGAGGCGGCAACTGAAGAAGCTGATGAAGAGTCCAAGGACGAGTAACCTGAAATCCAGCCAATCGCTTCGCTCTTCTCCACAAAAAGGGGAAGAGCGGGCGAGAGGTTGCTGGATTAAGAGAGTCGTTCGCTGGTTCTGCTGACAAGAGGGGAAGTATCGGTTACGCCGAAAAAGAAGTGCTTCCTTACGATCAATATAAACGGCCCGTCGGAGCAATTCCGACGGGCCGTTACTTTTGCGCCAGCCGCAAGGTACCCGTGGTCTTCCTGGATTCGCTCGTCGTTCAGGTCCAGCTCACCGAACCACGCTGCCGATAAATCTTCTCAGTCTTCTCTGAAACCTCGACTCCTGCCGCGGAATACGAACTCCATCCGTATTCGATGCTGGGAACGCGGTTGGTGTGCCGAACCAGCTCTTGTTCGCGCATTAGCCGGTCGACTTCACCTCAAGACTTCCGCAGACGGACCATTGCGGATTGCCGATTGAGTTTTCCCTTCACGTTTGACCCACTGAGTTACTTCAGCAGACCAGTCACCAATCGCAAGGATCGATCTGACTTCTGTTGACTGAACTCTGGTTCGGAGCCCGCTTCGCTTACCTGTTTCCCGAGCGACTCCAGACGAATCAGAAGGACATCCATGTCGACTACAACTACCCAACGTCGCACTTCAGCCCGCTCTCGTGTCCAGAATCCTCTGGAGACTTATTTAAAGGAAATCAACGAAACTGCCCTGCTTACGGCCGACGAAGAAAAGATGCTGTCGCGTAGAATTTCAGCCGGCGATGGGGCTGCCCGAGACCGTATGGTGCGAGCGAACCTGCGGCTCGTCGTGAACATCGCCCGAGCCTACACCGGCAAAGGGTTGCCGCTTCAGGATTTGATCGAAGAAGGCAACCTCGGACTGCTTCGAGCGGTCGAAGGTTTCGACCCTGAAATGGGCACTCGCTTCAGTACCTACGCCAGTTACTGGATCAAGCAGTCGATCAAGCGAGCTTTGGTGAACTCTGCCAAGACGATCCGCATCCCGGCATATATGGTCGAGCTGCTTTCGAAATGGCGTCGAGCGACGGCGATGCTCAGTGATCAGCTGGGCCGAACGCCGACTCCGGAAGAAGTCGCCATCGAGCTGGAGATTCCCAGCAAGAAGCTGAAGATCGTTAAAAAGGCCATCCAGCTCTACAACACAAATCCACAGACCGACCACCCGGACGGAACGTGGACACTCGGGGAAGTGCTGCCAGACGAAAAGAACAAAGGCCCCGACGACGAGCTGATGGAAAATGACAACTTGAAGCACGTCTTCAAGATGCTCGACAAGATGGACCAACGAGAAGCGACGATCCTGCGCATGCGATTTGGCCTCGACGACTCAGAGCCCAAAACGCTGAAGGAAATCGGCGAAGCTCTCGGCCTGACCCGAGAACGCGTTCGTCAGATCGAAGGCGATGCTCTCAAACGTCTGAACCGCAGCCTCAACGGCGATTGAGCGACTTCCGACAAACACGCGTCGCAAAAATTGACAGCCCGGTGATCACTGACCACCGGGCTGTTTTCGTTCCGGCATTCACGTCTGGTTGTTGCCTGAAAGGCCCTCTTTCGAAACGCCGCAGTCAAGATTTTCCTGAACTCTTGAGAGACTTGCCTGAACTCTTGCAAATCCAGCTACGGCCAGCTTCCGTCGGTTACTTTCCGCCGGGAACCGCATCCTGAAGGGCACCTGTTGTCTTCTTAATCTGCCCGCGGACTCCGTTCAGGGTGTCAAGCGTGTTCTGCTGGTCCTGTCGAACTCCTGCTTCGAAGTCTTCCGGGTTTGAGCTTGGGGGCTGGCCAGCCTGAGCCTGATCGGCCCCAACTGACGGGTTCAGTGATGCAGCATCGGCTCCGCCCAATCCAGCAGGCGGAGTCGCTCCCTGATTCAACTGTTGAGTCATGCCTTGCAGCATCATGGCAGCCAGCGGGTTGCTGGCAATCGCATCCTGCACGGCAGTCGTAATTCGGCCGGGTATCTTCAAAGCCACGCTGACCTCGGCACCACTTTTCTTCGCCCCAAGTGAATCTATCGATTCTTTTCCGATCGCTACGAAGTCCGAGAACTGCGGAGGCACCTGTCCGGTTGAGGCCGTGAACTGCGTTTTCAATTCAGCCAGCGCGGTGTCGAGATCTGTCTTCAGTGTGTCGGCTTCGGATGAAGAGAAACACTGCATTTGAACTTCCATCTCAATGTCTGAAGTCAGGCTCAAGCCAAACGCGAATGCCTTCGTGTTGTCGTTCAGTGATTTCTGAACGTTCTGAATTGCCGGAGGTCCGGACGTTGGCGAGGACTGAACCTGGCTTCGCGCTTCCGCATCCAGAATCTTTGGCGGGGCGATTACAAACAGAAGCTGGTGTCGAGGATTCACAAAATCGATTCGGCTGACACGCGGCTCAGTCGGCCCTCGATCCATCGCGGCCGTCACCTGAGCTTCCTGGCCGACCAGCATCGTCCTCGCGTCGACCAGATAGATGGCTTGATTATCAGGGGCCGAGTAATAGCTCTTGCCGCCGTGGTCTTTCTTGCGACTCTCAGCGTCATCGCCCAGGTCCGCCGCAGTGACGTCCCTCTTGAACCGCACGACGCCAATCATTTTGGCGTCGGCTTTCTTAGCGACAGTCGGGCGGCCAATGCGATTACCAAGAAGTCCGACCTGCTGCTGATACGTGTCTGACATATCGAGTCCGGCCATCACGACCGAGTCGATATCGGACAGCCCGATCTTCACGCCACCTTGCTGCGCCGCCTGCTCCATCAACTGTTTCACTGTCGCGTTTTCACGAACGGACGCCAGCATCGGAGCGTTCCAGAGTTCATCCGGCTCAACTTTCACAAAAAGGTCGGCGTCTTCCGGCAGCCAGGTGAGGTCGATGACGTTGCTGCCGCCACCGCCGACGGCAGTCACAACAACTCCGACCAGTCCACCGAGCACGAGGACTCCCGCCAGCCCGAAAGCCACATATTTCAACCACGGTGGCAGCCCGGCAGCCTTCTTTTTCTTCTTCGACTTCTTCTTCTTTGAGGAACTGGACGACGAACGCTTC
>CALDJX010000236.1 GCA_937899075.1 uncultured Planctomyces sp.
TGATCGCAATTTTAATGTGCTAAGGAATGTGTCGGAAATACTTCCCGAAAGTCGTATCCGATGAGTCGTACGCTGGAACAAGCACCGCGCAGTTTCGGCAACACGACAATCCGAAAATGCCGGAACAACGCGGTATTTGTTCCAGCCTACTGTGAGAAGTCGGGAAGTTATTCTGAACACAATCCTAAGGCGAATTATTTGGTCTCGCAGGTTAGATCCGTGACGCCTGCAGAGAGTCCGCCACTACAATCACGTCAAACAGCTAAGTTGCTGACCTGCGCTCCAATTCAACAATCGATTCTGAGCAAATTCTGGCGACGAAATAGTCGAAAACTTAGCGTTGGCTTCATCCTAAAACTGCTCCGGTCGCGCAGACGCATCGTACACCGCAAGCTTTCGGCGACCGGAATCAGGCCGTGAACCCCGATCGAAATCCCTGAACAGTAGCTCGCCGAATCCGCGTCGGTCGCGCAAACCGAAGTCACGAAGCAAATTGTGGCCGAATCAGATTGACGACGCACCGCACATGGAATCGGGCGGGGGAGCGAATCACATTGTTTGCCCCGGCGACGGACATTACCGTCGAAAGTGAGGAGTAAGCCTCGGGGGATCTGGTTGACCGATTCTGTCCAAAGCGACAAAATTTACGAAGCCCCTCAGCTTATAGAAGTTCAAGATGCACCCTCTTGTTCCGTTGGATGCCCTACCGAAACGTAGCGAAAACCCGGTCACACCCGATGAATGGTGGTGCCGCGACCCGGTCGATCGCTTATTGAGTTTCTGGCAAAGCTTCCGGCTGGTGTTCTTCTTTGCAATCGGGAAACGGCGGCTCGGTGCTTTTCGGGAAGCGATCTAGAATCATCTGGAGCCGCTGCCGGCGGCCGGGGGCGATTTTGTCGAGCGGGCTGACTTCCTGTTCCTGACGAGGGTCTTTGCTGAGGTCATGAAAGTTGCCCTCGCTGTCCAGAATGTGGTGCCAGTCGCGCACCATTCGAAATTCGCCAAGTTGGGAATAGATCCAACTACGTTTTTCAAACGGGTCCACACTGCCGCGCAGGCTTGGGGCGAATGACTTTCCGTCAAACTTAAGGTCGTCGGGCGGCGTTACTTTCGCCAATTCGAGAAACGTCGGGTAGAGGTCTGTGAAGTCAATCAAGTCTCTGGAGACTCTTCCGCCGTCGGACAGGAACGGTGCTCGAACGATAAACGGCACATGCACGCCCCAATCGGCTTTTCGGCCCTTGCCCTTGGGGTAGGGCTCCTTATTGAGCATTCCTGACGACGCCGAGCCATTATCTCCCGTGAAGACGATAAGAGTATTCTTGCGAAGACCAGCATCATCAACGGCCTGAATGAGTTTGCCGACCAGGCGATCCATATAGGTAACGTTACCAGCGTAAAGAGCTTCTTTACCTTCGGGCGGATTGTCGTGGTTCAGCGGCGTGCTCACGTGAGGTCCGTGCGTCAGCAACATCGGGTAGTAAACAAGAAACGGCTTTCGCTTTTGGCGTTTGACGAAATCGATAACGAACGTGTTGATCGTGTCCGGACCGTAGCTCACGGTTGATCGCTGGCCGTTCGTCATAATGTGACCATTCCAGAATCGTTCTTCAGTCTCCGGGTGTCCCGCTTCGGCTCCCGTCCAGACGCAGTGCTCGTCAAAGCCGTGGTGCTTGAGTGCCTCGGGCTGTTTGCGAAGATCATTGATTTGCCACTTGCCACTGATCGCGGTCGAGTAGCCGGAATCGCGTAGGACTCGGGCGAACGTCGTGAATTTCGCCCAGCTCAGACCGTCGCCGCCCCAGCGTGGTACGTCGTAGTGCTGAGTCCAGCCGTGTCTGAACGGGTACTGGCCCGTCAGTATAGTGACGCGAGTCGGCGTGCAGATGGGAGTGCACCAGGCGGTTTCGTAACGCACTCCCTGCTCGGCCAAACGATCAATGTTTGGAGTCTGGTGTTTTGCTCCGTAACAGCTCACCCAGTCGCGACCCATATCATCGACCATGATGAAGATGATGTTTGGTCGCTCTTCTGCGGCGGTCGCGGGAGCACCGACAACGAGTGCAATCAATAATGTGAGTGACGATTTCATTTGGATTGAAAAGCCTCGCTGGCGACGATCTGCTGGATGATTTCGCGGAGACCGTATTTGTATTGTGGAGCCGTGCTTACGATGCGGTCGATGTCTCCCCGGTCGGTGAAGCTCAGGCTGCGGCCGAGGGCGTAGATCATCAGCTTTTCGGTGAGGCACCGAGTGAATTGCTCTGGGCGATCGAGCAGGAACTTCTTGATGCCGCCTGCGCCGGCTATGTTCGTGCCGTCTGGTAGTTCTCCCGACGGGTCAACGGGCAGCCGTTTACCGTATTGGCTTCTCCACGCCCCCACATGGTCGAAGTTTTCCATGGCAAGGCCAAGCGGATCGATCTTTCGATGGCATTCGAAGCACGTGGGATTGTTGCGGTGTTTCTCCATTAACTGACGAATCGTGGACACACCGCGCGTGTCAGGTTCAATCGGTTCGACGTCAGGCGGCGGTGGGTTCGGTGGCGTTCCCAATAGGTTTTCGAGGATCCAGACACCGCGAACGACTGGTTGAGATTCCACGCCATTGGATGTCGCTGTCAGAATACTCGCATGCCCGAGTAGACCGCCTCGATGATCTTCCGGACTCAGCGACACTCTGGCGAAACGTTCGTCGAGGAACGTTTGAGACAGACCATAGTGCCGAGCGAGTGCCGGGTTCACAAAGGTGTAGTCGGAATCTACGAACTCAAGGATGCTGCGGTTCTCGTTCAGAATGTGGAGGAAATATCGACGTGTTTCCTCACGCATCGCATCTTCCAGATTCTCGTCGTAGTAAGCTCGATTCGTTTCGGGATCAGGCGGCATTTCACCGAGCTTTCGCAAACCGAGCCACTGACCTGTGAAGTTCTCAGTCAGCGCAGACGACTTTGGATCTGCGAGCATTCGCTCCACGTGTCTTCGCAAGACCCTGGGGTCGCCCAGTTCGCCTCGGTCGGCCGCCGCGCGAAGCAAATCGTCGGGCAGCGAACTCCAGAGAAAGTAGGAGAGTCGAGTCGCCAGTTCGTGGCCGTTCACCTTCCGGACCTTCGAATCGGAAGGTGTGCCTTCAGCGAGATACAGGAAGTTCGGCGAAGTCAGGATCGCTCGAACGCCATACTTTGCAGCCGCCCAGAAGTCATCGTGCTCCGCGAAATACTGCTGCGCCAGATTGAGGTAGGGCTCCATTTCGTCGCTGCTGACAGGACGACGGAAAGCTGCGGAAGCGACACGCATTAACGACTCATCCAAGTAGGTGACGTCAGGCTTCTTCGGTGGTTCGGGGAAGAACCGAGCGAATCCTGCAGGTGGCCATTGATCGTAAAATGGACCATCAATTCCCAAGGTCAGAACATGTAGTTCTGGCCCCGAGCCGACGTACATCTCCGGCGGATTACGGATGGGATAAAGAGCGTCCTTGTTGTACTTGGGCAAGACCTTACGCAGGATGCGCTTGAATGAGCCATTCGGGCCATTGGCCCAATGCACATGAAAGGTAAACCCCTTCTCAAGCCAGACGCGATGTTCGATTTCGACCACCTTGTCGTCGGGGATTTCGTATTCGCCGATGATCCGATGAGCGGTTGCCCCGAGCTCGCGTGAATCGATGGAAACGGATAATCGCATCGGCTCATTCGAGTTGTAGCGCAGGTCTTCATCCTTGTAGCGGGACTTTCTACGAACCGCCTTCGCCGAGAATCGAATGACATACTCGCCGTCTGCCGGGACTCCGCGTTTCTTATCAAGCAGAGGCAATCCCAACGGCTGACGAAACTTGATCATCATGTGTCCGGCTTCTTTACGTCCTTCTTTGTCGAGACTCACTCCACTAAGAACTTCCTGCGGCGAATCAGCTCCAGTTTTAAATCCTGTCTGGTAATGGATCATCTGTGGTCGAGGCCCGGGCAGAATGGATTTATCCGCCACTTTGCGTGCCGCATCCAGATAGTTGCGGAGCAGATAATCCGATGTGACTAGACCTTCGCCAACGTTATCGAATCCTTCCGTCGAGTCGTCTGCGGGAAAGGTGGTCGTGGGGTCGAAGTCAACCATTCTCAGTCGGAACAGATCGCGAATGGTGTTGCGATATTCGGCACGATTCAGGCGACGCAGCACGACTTTGCCGACGTTTGCTCGTGCTTCTTCACGAGCCTTCTCAAGAATGGTCGTGAGGCGGCCGACCACACGTTTGACCTCGGCGTCAGACGGTTGCTTCTCGTCTTCCGGGGGCATCGCCGCCAGGTTCAGTTGGTCGAGGATCTCCTGAAGCAGTTCGGCCTCGTTGGTATTGGCAGCTTTCGAAGACAATTGATCGAATCGACGGTCAGCCTTCTGCGACTTCGGCCCGTGACAGCGAATACAATAGGAGTTGAGGAACGGCCGGAGGACGGCTTCGTTCCGATCGGCAGCCATCGCGAGGCTGCCGGACACACTCAATATGATTATCAATAGCAGTATTCTCATATCAGCAGATCGTTCATGTTGCTGGTACTGGTAGAAAATGTGTCGCGTTCGATTCCCAGTTGTTGAAGGATCGTGACGAACAGGTCCGACAATGGCCTTCCGTCGCGACCACTCCGTTCAAAGCGGTGATGGCTGCCATTTTTGAATCCACCGCCAGCAACCATGATCGGAAGGTTGCGA
>CALDJX010000237.1 GCA_937899075.1 uncultured Planctomyces sp.
GAACTCCGTCAGGCGGAGCCTGACCTACAAAAAGATGCTGATATGAACCGAAGACACTTTCTCAACCAGCTGGGTGGAGGTTTCGGCGGACTGGCTCTGGCCGGGATGCTGGAGGCCGATGGGTTGCTGGCGGCAACGGTTCAACCGGGAGTCGGAGCGGCTGTTGAAGTGCTGCACCATCCGCAAAAGGCTAAGCGAGTCGTACAGCTTTTCATGGGTGGAGCCGCCAGCCATCTCGACCTGTTCGATTACAAACCCGCTCTGGAGAAACACCACGGCGAGAAGTCAGACTTTGGCGAGCATGTCGAGGCGTTTCAGAATGGTCTGGGACCGTGGATGAAATCGCCGTTCTCGTTCCGTCAATACGGCGAATGCGGCAAGCATCTCAGCGAAGTCGTCGCGCCGCTGGGCGATGTCGCTGACGAGATGGCCTTTGTTCACAACATGGTGGGCAAGACCGGTGTCCACAGCCAGGCGACATACCTTCAGTCGACCGGATTCGATACGCCCGGTTTTCCAGGCATGGGCAGTTGGATCAGCTACGCGCTGGGTAACATGAATGAGAACCTGCCCACGTTTGTCGTGCTTCCAGATCGGCGAGGATTTGCCTCGAACGGGCCGAAGAATTGGGGAGCGGCTTTTCTGCCAACTCATCATCAGGGGACGATCATTCGCCCGGGAACTGAAAACCCGATCGCTGACCTTGTTCCGCGAGCGAAGTACGTCAGCAAGGCGGGGGACTCGCGAGCGTTGCAGCTTCTCACAAAGCTCAACCGTGAACATCAGGCATCGCGGCCGGGAGACTCGCGGCTGGAGGCTCGCATTCGAAGCTACGAACTGGCTGCGAAGATGCAGTTGAGTGCGCCCGAAGCGCTGGACATCTCCGGAGAACCCAAACACATCATCGACATGTACGGTTTGAGCAACGGCGAGAAAGAATTCAGCAAAGAGATCAATCCCGTCGAAGAGACCGACTACTTTGGTCGCAAGTGTCTGGTCGCCAGGCGGCTGCTCGAACGAGGCGTGCGCTTCGTTCAGATCTGGTCGGGCAACGACAACGGTTTTCCGCGACGCAACTGGGACTCGCACGAAGACATCAAACGCGACCACGGACCGCTGGCAATGGGCATGTCTCACGGAGCGGCCGCTCTGATCAAAGACCTGAAACAACGAGGCATGCTCGACGACACAATCGTTCTATGGACCACCGAGTTCGGCCGCATGCCGAGCACTCAAGGCAGCAAAGGCCGCGACCACAACCCGTACGTTTTCACCAACTGGCTGTGCGGAGGCGGCATCAAAGGCGGCACGACCTACGGCCCGTCAGACCAGTGGGGTTACAAACCGCTGGACCGAGACAACCCGACACAGGTCTACGACATCCACGCCACAATTCTGCATCTGCTCGGCATCGATCACCGAAAGCTGACGGTCCGCCATAACGGAATCGATCGACGTTTGACCGACGTGCATGGTCACGTGATCGACGAGTTGCTGGCGTGAGTTTCGATGGGCTGCGACGGAATAATCTCCAGAGACAGCTCGTGGCGATTGTGAGACTGGCAAGAACGTAAACCTCACTCGGCAGATCGTGGAGCACGGGCACTCCGCCGCGTCTGAATTTCACGACGCGTCAGCACGTTCGGGTACTGCATCCACGTTGCGGTTGCTGAGTGAAGTCAGTGGTCAATTACCGAATACCGTTCAGGCTCAGACCCTGCGGATTGCGGTGGATGCTTTGCACACTTCGGCTGGCTCAAAATGAGACCTATCCGACGATTGAGCGTCACGTCTAGCATTTTGATTACACGGCAAACGAAGAATCTCCGCACGGAGCCGAGGCTCGACGTTGACTGTCGCCGCGACGTATACCTGCTCGGAGCGATGCTGATAGAGATCGTGACCGGTAAAGCACTGCATGTTCTCGACCAACCACCAAAGAAACGACAAGAGCATGTAAAGGCCTGCCCGGCTGCCGTGGCGGAGAACGCCAGGTTAAGATTCACACGAATGCCTTTCCATGAATCCAGAGATTCAGTCGTTGAAACAGTGAAATGAATACTCAGCACCATCGAACAATCGTCATTGCAGTATTCCTTCCGTGCTTGTTTACCTGGCCTGGTCGCGTCGTGAGCGCCAAGCCTGTCGACTTTCAACGCGATGTCGCGCCGATTCTCCAACAGCGGTGTTTGAGCTGTCACAACGAACGGGATCGTCGAGGCGGGTTGTCTCTTCAGTCTGCAGAGGCGATGAAGGCGGGCGGCGAGAGCGGTACGGTCATCAAGGCAGGCGATGCTGAGTCGAGCTACTTGCTGGACCTGCTGCTGCCCACTGATGGTGTCGCCGAAATGCCCAAAGGCGAACCGGCACTTTCGACGCAGGAAATTGCCACGATCCGCAGTTGGATTACTGAGGGCGCAACGTGGCCCGAATCAGTCGTGCTGGAACCACCAGTGCTGTGGTCGTTGAAGCCTTTGATCAGACCGGCAGTTCCGGCGGACATTGCAACGACCAATGACTTTCCTGTTCGAAATCCGATCGATGCTTTTGTTGGTAGCCAACATCGTGAAGCAAAACTGAAAGCGGCTTCGCAGGCGGATCGTCGCACGCTGATCCGGAGGCTGCATTTAGACATCACGGGGCTGCTTCCAACGCCGATCGATGTGGAAGCATTCGTCACGGATCCGGATCCCAGAGCGTATGAGCGACTTGTCGATGAGCTGTTGAAATCACCACATTTCGGTGAACGCTGGGGACGCTATTGGCTGGACCTTGCTCGGTACGCTGACAGCGAAGGTTACCTTGGGGACAGCCTGCGACCGCATGCCTGGGTTTACCGCGAATGGGTGATCGATGCGATCAACCAGGATCTGCCTTTCGATCAATTCACGATCGAACAACTTGCCGGTGATCTGCTGGAAAAGCCAACACTCGAGCAGAAGATTGCCACCGGCTTTCATCGGAACACGCTTCGAAATACGGAAGCGGGCGTCGATCTGGAGTTGTACCGCACCAAGGAAATCATCGACCGCGTCAACACCACGGGAATGGTGTGGCTTGGCCTGACGTTTGGCTGCGCGGAATGCCACGATCACAAGAACGATCCAATCAGTCAGACCGAGTTCTACCAGCTCTACGCATTCTTCAATAACGCGGACGAAGTCGGTGTTACGGCGACCAGGCCCTGGGAGATCGCCGAGCACCAGGCAGCGATGCAAAAGTGGCAGCCCGGCTGGGATGACGTTGTCAAAAGGCTGGGTTCATTTGAGAATGACGGTCTGAGCGACGAACAAAAGGCATTGATTGCCAAGTCGATGACGGGGAGTAGGCAGTCGCTCGATTGGAAGACGATTGTCGAGTTTTACAAGACCAGCGAGCCGGGCTGGGAAGAGCTGAAAGCCAGGGTCGATACTCACCTGGGAAAGAAGCCAGTCGCTCCATCCACAAAAGCCCGCGCCTTTGCCAAGCGCACTAAGGATCGCCGCGACACTCACGTGCATATCCGAGGCGTTTACACTCGACACGGCGACAAGGTGGATCCTGGCACACCGGCCATCCTGCCCGTTTTGGGAATTCGTGGTGAGGCGGCCGACCGGCTCGATCTGGCGCGGTGGCTGTTTCGCGAGGATAATTCGCTGACGGCTCGAGTCGCCGTCAACCGAATCTGGCAGCATTTGTTTGGGCAGGGACTGGTATCGACGCCCAACGATTTTGGGAGTCAGGGAGCAAAGCCGACTCATCCGCAACTGCTCGACTGGCTGGCGACCGAGTACCGGCACCGTGGCTGGAGTCGCAAGGAAATGATCCGACTGATCGTCACGTCATCGACGTACCGAATGGCGTCGGCAGCGAACTCGGTGCTGTCTCAACAACTCGTCAGCAATCAGATGCTGTGGCGGCAGAACAGCTATCGAGTCAGCGCGGAAATCGTCCGCGATCTTCACCTGACTGCCAGCGGACTTCTGGACCGGACAATCGGACGTCGAGGAATTCACCCACCACTGCCGGCCTTCGTCACGGAGGTGGGTCGCAGTGTCAAGTGGCCAGTCAGTGTGGGCAGCGAGCGATACCGCCGAGGCATGTACATCTTCTTCAAGCGGACGGTGCCGT
>CALDJX010000238.1 GCA_937899075.1 uncultured Planctomyces sp.
CCATCGAAGATCGGCGGACCATACGCTTACTGGGGAGGGCAGCCAAAATTGCGCCAAAGTGGCCGCGGACACGCCCACATGTGCACTTCAGATCGCAGGGGTCGCGTTCTGATTGTCATCACTCCGACGACGAGTTCTCACGACTTCCTTTTCTTTGACTGCATTCAGGCCGCGCCGATTCTGCCTCGACACTACTCGGACGAAAATCAGGTTGAGAAGGCCATTCCGCTTTTAGGCACATACATAGTAAGGGCGACGGTCAAGTGTCGTACTTGCTGAAGGAGGCAACTCAGTCTGACAGGTTTCACGTGTCGATCTGTGTGTGGCGGATATTCCGTTCCTTTGCGACTGGCAGAACTATTTCAAGCTTACCAAGTGGCCGGAAATGAACGAGTGGATCGAGGAGGACGAGAATCGAACCTGGGATGCGACGCTGCGAACAATGAGTTACTTCGACACGCTCAATTTGTGCGATCGCATCAAGTGCCCGACAATCATGGGGGTCGGACTGCAGGACCAGATTTGTCCGCCAACCACCAGCTTCGCTGCTTTCAATCGCATACCAGGACGCAAACTGCATCGGATCTACGTCGACCGCGGCCACGGAATGGACGATGAACACTGGCTCTGGGTCTGGAATCAAATCGCGTCAGAATTCGATACCGCTACAAAGCCGTAGCGACCACACTTGTGGCATCGACACCCACAGATGGGCAAAGGAGTTTTCTTCGGAATATCGGACATGCTGCCGTCTGAACGGTGCCGCCGCCTTTGCCGACAATGACCGTTCGCCGACTGAGTTCTACGAATCCGCCATCAGACGCTGTTGTGAACCGAGATCCAGCGAACGCGATAGCGTGAGACGGTGGTCAACGCGGGGCCTTCCAGGAGAAGTGCAGAGGAATATCGGGCCATGGCTCCTGGTAAAACATTTTCGGATCCGGCAGCGGTTTTTCATAGAAAATGAAGTCAGCAAAGTCAGCGAGCGCCTTCCAATCCTGCACGCCCTGGTCATGACCGCCCTCGCGGTACCACTGGCCTGCCCGTCGAGCACTTCGGTCTCAGATAGGATTTCAGCGTCGATCGTATCGGTTAAGGGGAGCGGCGGCGCGTGTCCAAACTGATAGTGGAGCACCATGGCCTTCATCTCCGCCTGCCGGCGCACCCAATCCTCGCGGGTCTTCACTGCCGTGCCGTCGAGGAAGACGAAGGGGTTGGGCAACTCCGTGACTTCCGGCAGTTCGTCCACCGAAGGAAAGGTCAGTTGGGGATCACCCGATCTAACCTCACCCGATTCCACCTGCGCGATGGCGAAAGCGGGAAAGAGCAAGATCGCGTTGGCGATCAGAAATCTGAAAACCATGAATTGGTTCCTGGGTTAGCGAAGGAGTCGCTCAAGAAGTTTCTGGGTCGCACGCACACCCTCCACGGGAGGCAGCTCTTTGCCCTCGTATTCGATGGAGACGATGCCGGTGAATCCGGAATCTACAACCGTCTTCATGAGACGAACATAGTCGAAGCCAACTTCATTACCATCCTGGTCAAAGTCATGACTCTTGGCCGAGACCCCATCACTCCAAGGCATCATTGCCTCGGTGCCGCCATAAGGATCGTCATTTTTCATCTTCCCGAAATCCGGCATGAGGCGACAAGCGGGGTGGTTCATCTCCCTAGCGAGATCGGCAAGAAACGATCCCTTCTTCGCCCAATTTGAAGCTCCCGGTTCAATGACGATGATGATGCCCTTTGTTTGCGCGTAATCCACCAGTGGCTTGAGAGCTTCGATCGAGTGACTCATGGACACGTCTCGTTCTAAATCGGGTGCCTTCAGAAAGACTCGCACGAACTTCGCTCCCAGAAGAACTGCGTTGTCGACAGCACCATAGAAGTTCTTCGCTTCCGCTTTTCGTTTCATGACTGAGTCCTGATTGGCCTTCACCGCGCCTGCCATCAGGAGAAAGATGTTCGATCCGGCTTCATCCGCTCGCTTTTTCAATTCCATGTAGAACTTTGGATCATTCTTCCTGTCCTTCGGAAATCCGCCGTCCCAAACATCAATGTCGACGATGCCAAAGGTGTCCCTCGCAAAAGCCGGGTAGTCAAACGCGTGCAGGGAGCCGTCTCGAAACAACTGCCGCAGCGAGTACATGGAGAGACCGATCCGGTAACTCTCCTTTTCGTAATCGGCTCCGGTCAGGCTTTTCACGACGGAGCGTTGCCAGGCTTCGAGCTCTAACTTCATTGACCGCACCATCTCCGGATGGCTTGCGGCGATATCCATCGTTTCTCTCCGGTCCTTCTTAAAATCGTAGAGCGAGAAATATTTTGCCTTCTTCTCCAGCACCAGCTTGTATCGATTGCCGATCCATGCGGCCGGACCAGTGAACGACTGCTCGGCGACAGGATGCTTGAAATTGATGAACTCATCTCGCTTGTAGTCGCCGTTCGCTGCTTCCTGTCTTGCCATTTGCCGGGTCGTCATTGTGATCATTTCGCACGACTTCCGATCGGCGATCCACGGTTCGAAGTCGCCTTCTCGCTTGTGCTTGTAAGTCCAGGCCCCAATCGGCTGAGCCCGCTCAGCCATCTTTCCGTCCACGATTAGCCTCTTTAGACTAACGCCATCCAGGGGCCGCTCCGGGTCGGGATGCTCAAGCCCGAGCAAATCGAGAATTGTCGGCATGATGTCTGAAGTTACAGCAGCGACGTCACTCGCTCTCGGTGAGTCAATGACTTCGGGCCATTCAATAATCCCGGGCACTCGCAGTCCTCCTTCGGTGACACTGCCTTTTCGCCCGCGCAATTCACCATTGAACAGATCCTTCAATTGCTCCTCGGGAATACCTTCATGGGTGATCCCATTGTCGGAGTTGAACCAGATCAGCGTGTTCTTTCGCTCGTCTAGTTTGCTTAGCCCATCTCGGAACGACCCAACCGCCCGGTCCATCGCGGTGATCTCCGCAAAGCGGTGGCTGATAGGTGCCCCCAGTTTTTCGTAAAGAGCGACATCGTCTTGCAGTCCCTGGTAGGGGTCGTGCGGTGAGCCGAACCAGATGACGATAAAGAATGGTTGATCCTCCGCGTGAACTTTGCGGGCAAACTTCAGTGCCTCGTCAACCACCACCGCGGATCCCTCTCCATCGATTCGTTCCGGAGCTTCGCCGTTGCGGCTCAACGCGGGATTCAATTCGAAAAAGTTGTCGTGCGAAAGCGATTCGTCAAATCCCAGACTGTTGGGCGAAAGTTGCGATCCTTTCTTGACCGCACCAACGTGCCATTTCCCAAAGTGCGCCGTTCGATAGCCCGCGTCTTTGAGAACCTGAGCGATCGTCACCTCTTCGGGTCGGATGGACCAGTTCCATGAGAACGCTCCAGAGCGATTCGCATGACGCCCAGTCATAACGCTGGCGCGTGTCGGAGTGCATACAGGAGAGGCTGCGTAGAAACGATTCAATCGAAGACCGGTGCCCGCCATTTCATCAAGTATCGGTGTCTTCAAATGAGGGTGACCGTTGTATCCCGTTTCCCCCCATCCCTGATCATCGGACATGATCAGGACGATATTGGGCCTTCGCGACTCAGCAGCAGACGCGGACGCCAGCAGGGACATTAATAGAAGCGGAATGAGCGGTTTTCTCATGAGACAGCCAGTATGTTTGATTGCGCCGAGTCTTCAGCAATTTACGAAATGATATAGCGTAACTTGCCGACAGCATGATTGCCGTCTAGCAACTTATTCTCTACTCAACTAGTTCAATCCGGTCCCAGTACGCGGCCTCGGAGGCCCAGTCACTGGCTCGGTTTTCCAGTTCAATATTGACGGTTTCTCCGGCGTGCTTCGTTAGATCAAAGCGAAACTCTTGCCACGAGGATCCTTCGATGGATTTTTTCAGAGCTTCGTCACCATTGATCCGTACGATCAGTATCCAGTCTCCTTTCGCGTGATTGTTGACTGCGAAACGGAGTGCGGTTTTCTTACCGGTGGGTATTTCAACACGGCGAGATAAAACGCAGGGAGCGTTCGGGCTTAGAGGGTGCGTTAGCAGCACATTGCTGCGACCAGCCCATTCCTTGTGCAAACCCGGTTTCATCCCTGGTCCGCCCCAGTCTT
>CALDJX010000239.1 GCA_937899075.1 uncultured Planctomyces sp.
TCGAAAATCGTTGAAAACGTCACCCTTGATCGAGTGTGACGCGAACTCGCTAACTTCCTATTTCACTGGCACTTCCGGAATATCAGCGCTCTCTCCGGGGTTCGTACTGTAGTCTTGTACGGGGAGGGGCAGATTGACGTCGTATCTTGCCAGTTGGTCGAAAGTTGTAGGGTTGACAGTTTCTGGTGAGACATCGAGTTCACATTTTGAAACCGAGGAGCGTGTCGATTTCCGCGAGGCATGAAGGGCTGCCGAAATACGTGAACCGTTCGGGCTTGGCTTGCTGTGGTAAATGCGATGAGACACGCAAGCGTTTTGATCTCCGTGTGTCTATAATCGGGGCGGCTGCACATGTGTTGTAAGTCTTTGCAAGTTTGTCCCTTTAAAAATCAGGTTCCGTGTGGTTGTTGCTAGCAGTATCAAAGTTTCCACCTTATTGATGGGCTGCCTTTTCGTGGCGGTCGCGTTCCGACCGACGATGGTTGTGGCTGAAAATACGGCAACTGAAACTCGGCTTCAGCAGGTTCTGTCGCAGCACTGCAGCGATTGTCATTCGGCCGACTTGCAGGAAGGTCGCGTGCGGCTTGACAATTTCGTAATGCTCGATTCCGCTCGCAAGGAGATTCTGCTAAATCGCATAGAAGAACAGGTTTTTATCGGACGCATGCCTCCAGCCGATGACGGTGGACTTACAGCTCAGTTACAAGGCGAAATCCTATCGCTTTTGAAAGACGAATTCGCGGAACTTGGAACCATGTCGTTGTTTCGCGAGAAGATTAAGTCGCCGGGATACGGGAACTACATTGATCACGATCGACTCTTCAGCGGCGAGATTACTGAGAAACCGTTTTCTCCACCGAGGCTTTGGCGGACGAGCCCCTATGTCTTCGACAGTGTCAAATCCGCATTTGGTGCCGAGCCAAAGTCTCTGCGTCAACCTTTCATCGTCGACGACAAGCAGGGCATTCGAGACTATGCATCGTTGTTGTTCGCGGACTCGGCGGTGGTTGATGTGCTGATGGCGAATGCGGGCAAAGTGGCCGATCGGTTGATACAGAGTGATTCGATCTATCGCAGCATCGCAAAAGCCGATCAACTGCCGGACGATGCCAAACTTATGGACGTGATTACGCAACATTTTCTTCGAATCGTCTATCGGGAGCCGACGGCAGACGAATCAACTCGTTACGTGAAGCTGTTCCAACGTTCCGCACTTGATTCCGGTCATGCCGAAGCATTGCGAGTCACATTAATGGCCGTGATGCTGCACCACGAAGCTGTCTACCGGATTGAAATTGGTCTCGGGCCGAAAGACGAACACGGTCGACGTATTCTTTCGCCGACGGAACTCGCGTTCGCCATTTCCTACGCGCTGACCGATGGACCACCGGATTCCGTCCTCCTGCAGGCTGCCGAATCAGGGAACCTGAACACGCCGGAAGATGCGAAGGTGCAGGTCGAACGATTACTCCGTGACGAAGGTAGTCTTAAACCGCGAATCCTGCGTTTCTTTCAGGAATTCTTCGGCTACGTGCACGCTCACAAGGTCTTCAAGGACGCCGAGCGCTCCGGTGGCTTTGCTTACTACGGTGAAAACTATCCAGAAATGTATGAGCGCGATGCAGACTTCTTCGTGATGAAAATCCTGGAGAATGATACCGACGTTTTTCGACAGCTGCTGACTTCTGACAAGTACTACATTCTTCGGCGGCAGACGTTTCGCAACACGGTCTACGATTTCTACCAGAAGAACAAAGAGGAGATCGACGCGGGCAAAATCTCCGAAGCCAAAACACGCGAACTACTCGATCGACTCGACCTGCGTAGTTGGGATGAACTCAACCGGAAATACAATCTGCACAACTTTAACAAGGGGTTCAACGGGAGCGCGAGAGCCATCAAGCAGATTGTTAAGGAGTGTCGACAGTGGAAAAACACAGAAGACGAAGACACCCTGTTGCACGCGATGCAGCCACTCTACAAAAAGTACCCGATGGTCTATGACCTGACGGATGACGAACAGGATTTTCTGCTGCCGCAACCTTATCAGCGGCCCAACCGAAAAGGCATGTTGACTCATCCAGCCTGGCTGATTGCTCATTCGCTGAACGATACGACCGACCCAATACGTCGGGGTAAATGGATTCAGGAACGATTGCTGGCCGGAACCGTGCCGGACTTGCCCATTACCGTCGACGCAACCATTCCTGAGGACCATTCGAAAACTCTGCGAGAACGGCTGGCTGTCACGGAACAACAGGAATGTTGGCGATGTCACGTGAAGATGAATCCGCTTGGTTTGCCGTTTGAAATCTACGATGATTTTGGCCGCTTCCGCACGGAAGAGAGTCTTGACAAACTGCCGAATAAGAATGGGGAAGTACCGACAAAACCGATCAATCCCACCGGCGTTCTGGTCGGCACAGGCAACGATGAGTTAGACGGTGAGGTCACGGATGCACTGGATTTAATCGACCGACTCGCATCGTCGGATCGCGTTCGTCAAAGCATCATTCGGCACGCATTTCGGTATTTCATGGGCCGCAACGAAATGCTCACCGACTCCCAAACACTGATCGACGCAGACAATGCTTACCTCGAGAGCAATGGAAGCTTTAACGCCGTCCTTATTTCACTGTTGACGTCAGATTCGTTCCTGTACCGCAGATCGTTGAATCCAGAGTAGCAGTTTGCCGTAGCGGCGTAAGCCGTCATCAACCTGCACATTCCGCCCATGGCGAGACCACAACCACCTCAAACGAAACACCATCATGCCACAAACACGCCGCCACCTATTGAAAAACCTGTCGCTCGGAGCTGGTAGTTTCTTACTAAGTCCACTCCTCAACCAGGTCAAACTTCAGGCCGCCGGAAATGCCAGTGCCTTACCGATGCGATTTGTATTCGTCGTGAAGTCTTCCGGGATCGTTCCGGAGGGAATCACGCCCGAACCATTCGCCAGCGACCATGCTCGCAATGAGTCACTGGTTGATGTCACTTTACCAGATTCGATGGCCCCGCTCGAACCATTCAAGGACCAGCTTTCGATCGTGCAGGGACTGTCGGGCAAGATGTGTCGTGGCGGTCACAGCAGTTGGTTTGGCGCGATGGGCGTCTACATGACAGGCGGTGAGCATGATCGCGGAGCGATTTTGCGAGCCACTGCCGATGCGGAACTTGCGAAGCTTCACCCGGCTCCTTTCAATCACGTTGGTCTTGCTGTTCGCGGACCTGCACTCTCGAAGTCATACGGTGGAGTGCTCTACCCGGGTATCACAGCGACCGCTGCCAACAAGGAACTCCCATTTCAAGGCAGCCCGGACTTGGCCTTCGAACAGCTCTTTGGTTCAGCCGCGTCGGCCAGTGGTCAGGGGCAAAAGCGTTTTCGAACACAAAGAAATTTGCTCGATTTTATGGTCAACGACATCCGCAAGATTAATGAGGTGATTCCTTCAGCGGAAAAGAACAAACTTGACGCGTATCTCCAATCCTTTGAAGAACTTCAGGTCCGCCACAGTCGACTGACCGACATGCGTGATCGCATCAAAGCGAACGCTCCCGCATTTGACGACAAGTTCACATCAGAAGTTGAAGAAGTGCGGCAGGAAGCTCACTTCGACCTCGCGTCAGCCGCGCTGATCGCCGGATTGACCAACTGCGTGACATTGCGACTTGATAATCTATCGACAGTGTATTCAGATCTCGGCTTAGCCAAACACAATCACGGCATCGGTCATAACGAAAGTAGTCTTACTCAGGAAGAATGCCGCAACATCATACGCAAGCATCATTGCGGTCTGCTGGCTAACATGGCTGGCAAATTAAAGGCCGTGCCCGAAGGTGACGGCACAATGCTGGACAACACAATGATTGTCTTTCTGAGTGACTCGGCCAATAAACACCACGGTGACTGTTTCGAGTGGCCGTATATTGTGTTGGGCGGTTGTGGCGGGAAGCTGAATATTCCCGGCCGCTACATCCGTTATCCGAAGTATGGTGATCCTGACTGCCGTACGATTGGAAACTGGTGGACAACGTTGCTCAACGCCTTCGGCAACCCAATCGGGCACTATGGTAACGAGGACCTGGTGCTCAAACAAAACGGCAGCTCTTA
>CALDJX010000240.1 GCA_937899075.1 uncultured Planctomyces sp.
CGCTGCTGGCGATGCGGCTGAGGTGGCACGCTTTGCTCACAGCCTGAAAGGGTTGGCCGCCAACTTCGATGCGATTGCCTGTCGCGACGCCGCGCAGCTCGTCGAGCAAATTGGATTCAGTAACGACCTGTCAAACGCGTCGCCGAAAATCGATCAACTGAAGGAGCAGGTGACCGCCTTGCTCGATGCACTGAAATCGGAGCTGGAATGAGTGAGCCCGTGCAAAACTTTGCGGGAATTCGATTTCCCGGCAAGTGAGCTGCAGCTCCTGTCGGTCGGGAAAACGTTGCACACCGAGACGCTCGACGGACTGAAGCGTCAGCCATTCACACGTGACTGATAGCCGACCGCTCCGAACGCTCAGCAACCGTTCTGAGGATTCGGTATCGCCGCTTGCGAGAATGTAATCGCCATAACTCATGCACTGGTCCAGGTTATGGCCGGTCGACAAATGCGAGGCTCGACGAACGGCATGATCCTTGCGGTCTCATCGTGTCAACAAAACGCGAATCAAGAAACACAGAGCTGAACCGACGGCTCACCATTGCGTCAGTAACGCTGCGACCGGGAGTTAAGGTGAATTATGAGTCTTGTTGATCTGCTGATCTACCTTTTTATTGCTGGCATCTGCGGTGGTGTTGCCCAGTCGCTGGTCGGATTCGAACGAGGTGGATGCCTTGGCGCGATCGTGACCGGCCTGATCGGAGCCATGCTTGGAACCTGGATTGCTCAGAAGCTGGGGCTTGGCGAAATGCTCACCCTTCAGGTGGGTTCCAAACAGTATCCGGTTGTCTGGTCAGTCATCGGCGCGTCGCTGTTTGTCGGCGTGCTGGCCATGTTGACCAGCGGCCGGCGAAGGCGTCGGCGCGACAACGATGACTTTTGATTCAATCGTGAACCGTCCTCTGTGACAGCGATTTTTCATAACGACGTGTAACGATGGAGCTGGTCTTCGGGCCAGCAATTTGATTGCTCACCACGGCTGTGAGTGATCACGAGCCTTCCGGCAATGACGCGACCTGAAAGACTGAGTGCCATGTTTCGGTTTAACAGGATCCTCGTCCCGACTGACTTCAGCGCACTTTCAATGGCGACCATTGAGGCAGCAGTCACGCTCGCTGATCGAAACGCGTCAGAACTTTTCCTGATACACGCTCTGGCCCCCGTCGCGGTTCTGCCGCCGTTGGCGATGCCTGCGTTACCGATCGTGCTGGCTGATGACACTTCTGCCATGAAACGGCAACTCGAAAATGTGCCAGTGCCAGACGGTCTGTACCAATTGCCGGTCCATCGAGAAGTTATTCCTGGCGATCCGGGAAACGTGATTCTAAAATTCGCCGACGAGCACGACATCGATGTGATCGTCATGGGGACTCACAGCCGCTCCAGATGGGCTCACTTCGTGTTAGGAAGCGTTACCGAAACGGTCGTCCGCCGGTCGAAGTGCCCGGTACTGACCGTACCCGCCAGGGTGGTTCAAGAGCAGACTTGAAAAAACGCAGTGGCTATCCGTTGAAGAGTGAATTCCAGGAATGAAATCGCTCATAAATCATGATTTCAGGAAGGACCCGAGTAATGAAAACTTCAGCACTGATCGATTCAGACCAGGTTCACTCGCCACCGTGCGACCACGACATGGCTCCAATTACGACAATCAATCCATCTACGGGTGAAGTGCTGTGCCAGTATTGTCCGCACGACCTGATCACCGTTGAACAACGGATCGATCGCGCCAGCAGGGCTGCCGGACTCTGGAAACGGAACTCGCTTAATGGACGCTGCAATGTGATCCGCAGCGTTGCGGCACACCTGAAGCAGGACCGCGACGAATTGGCCAGACTGGCAACGCTCGAAATGGGCAAGCCGATCGGTCAGGCGAAAGCCGAAATCGACAAGTGCATCTGGCTGTGCAACTTCTATGCTGAAAAAGCCGCCGAATTCCTCGAGCCTGAAGACGTCGACACTGGCGTCAGGAAGACCATTGTTCGGTTCGATCCGCTGGGAGTTGTGTTGGGCATCATGCCGTGGAACTATCCGTTCTGGCAGGTACTTCGTTTCGCCGTGCCGGCAATGCTGGCAGGCAACACCGTCGTGTTGAAACACGCGTCGAACGTGACAGGCTGTGCTCTGGCACTCGAACGACTTTTCGCCGGGCCAGGCATGTTGCCTGACATTTTCACAACCATCGTCGTTGGCTCCGAACATGTAGACATGATGATTTCGCACCCGGCCGTGCGCGCGGTTTCACTGACGGGCAGCGAGCGTGCCGGTCGGGCCGTGGCTGCTCAGGCCGGACAGTTTCTGAAGAAGTCAGTTCTGGAACTCGGCGGATCAGACCCGTTTATCGTGCTGGACGATGCCAACCTGAACGCCGCAGCCAAACAGGGAGTTGCGTCGCGAACACAGAATAACGGCGAAAGCTGCATTGCCGCGAAACGATTTATTGTCGTCGACAATGTCTACGACGAGTTTCTCGAATGCTTCACGAAGGAAATGAGCCGCCTGAAAGTCGGCGACCCACTCGACGAGGAAACTGACGTTGGTCCAATGGCTCGCGGCGATCTGCGAGACGAGCTTCATCAGCAGGTTCAGCTGTCGGTCGACAAAGGCGCACGATTGATGTGCGGCGGTCAACCAGTCGACGGCGCGGGATTTTTCTATCAGCCAACGGTTCTGGCGGATGTCACACCGGGGATGCCAGCATTTGACCAGGAACTCTTCGGGCCTGTCGCGGCGGTGATTCACGCCGCCAATGAAGACGAAGCCGTGCGGCTGGCCAACAATTCAAACCTTGGTCTCGGAGCCAGCATCTGGACGGCTTCGCCTCAATACGCCATGAACCTCGCCGAACGGATCGATTCCGGCGCCGTCTTTATTAACGCGATTGTGAAGTCTGACCCACGAGTTCCCATGGGCGGAGTTAAAGACTCGGGATACGGACGGGAACTTGGTCGGTACGGCATCCGCGAATTCGTCAACGTGAAAACAGTCTGGGTCGAAGACGAGTCGTAACTTTGCGACGCTCAAAGTTCGTATTCACGTCGCTCAGGCAACGATGCCAGAGGTCCCGATCAGCGTGGGCCTGCATGGCTTTTTCGAGGGGAGCATCTGATCGGCACGCCGGTGATGGACTCACAGCATCAGGAGATCGGCGTCGTTGGTGACGCTGTTCTTGATCTTCGGTCGGGGCAGGTCCGCTACATCGCGGTCGAGTATCCCACGCTGCGAGGTCGGGACAAGCTGTTCGCTGTGCCGTGGGACCGATTCCGCCTCGCGCAGAGAGAAAACGGTGCGTACTACCTGGTCGTAAATATCGATGACAGAACTTTCGAACAGGCGCCGGGATTTGTCAGAACGACCTGGCCCAACTTTGCCGACCGACGCTGGGCGAAATCCGTTGACGTTTTCTACGGCGTCTACGTGAAGCCGGGAGACGTGGCGACTCGATTCGGAACTGACCCCGATCCCGTGCGCGATGTTGAACATCTGGATCGACTATCAACGATTAAGGGACTGGCCGTCAACGGGCTGTTGGAAAGCGGTCTGCGCGCAGAAAAAGGCACCAGTGTCTGAAATCAGAACACTGATGCCTTCTTCGAGATTGATCGTCCGTCGCGATTCAGCGGCGGTCGACTTCGTCAAACCGGATTACTTCAAGCCGGGAACAGATGGGATCAACCCACGCGATTACTTTTTAGGCTTTCCGCCTCCGTCTTTCCCACCTTTGTCCTTCTTCGGTTTCTTGACATCCGGAACCGTGGGTTTGGGGACCGGGTCTACCTTTGGCTGCGGTTTCGGGTCAGCTTTCGGTTTCGGGTCAGCTTTGGGTTTCGGCTCAGCGGTGGGTTTCGGCTCAGCGGTGGGTTTCGGCTCAGCGGTGGGCTGAGATTTCGGCTCTGCCTTCGGCTTCGTCCCATCCTTTGTCCCTGGGGCAGACTCGACGCCTTTCAGGACGCCCCCTTTACCTTTGGGAGCGTTCTTACCCTTTCCTGGAAGCGTTCCTTTAACCGCTCCGCGAACGGTTTCTTTGACGCTGCCCTTCCCAGGAGTATCGCTCGGAGAGGTTGTGATTTTTTTGAAGATGGTGAACGGATTGACCTGGCCCGGCG
>CALDJX010000241.1 GCA_937899075.1 uncultured Planctomyces sp.
CTACTACGACTACGGAATCTTTCAGGCCGCTCAGATCGCCGCCATCGTCGCCATGAGGCACTGCGATGACGCCGTCGACGCCGTCGCCGCCGAATACCAGACGCGACGCGACGCCCTTTGCGATGGTCTGACCCGACTCGGCTGGGAGATCGATCCACCAAAAGCGACGATGTTCGTCTGGGCGAAGATCCCCGAACCGTGGCGGGAAATGGGCTCGATCAATTTCTCGATGAAGCTGATCGAAGAAGCGGGCGTCGCCGTCAGTCCGGGAGGAGGCTTCGGGCAGGACGGAGAAGGTTATCTTCGGCTGGCCATCGTCGAGAATGTTCAACGGCTGCGACAGGCAGTGCGTCAGATCGGGCGATGCCTGAAACAAGGGCCGGACGACGGCGAGTAAGCGTTGCGGCTTGACGGCCAGTAAAGCAGCACCCTGCCCTGCTCCACTTTTGCGGAATTGCCAGGATGGAATCAGAACTCGACGACTCGCCGCAAGGGACCGTCACGCGTCTGATTCAGAATCTGAAGGACGGCGAGTCTCAAGCGGCACAACGGCTGTGGGAACTCTACTTCCGCCGCATGGTCGGCATGGCTCGCGAAAAGTTGAAGGGCATGCCGAAACGCATGGCCGACGAAGAAGACGTCGCGTTGAGCGCGTTCCACAGCTTCTGCCAGGGAGCCGAAGGCGGCCGGTTCACTCAACTGATCGATCGAGAAAACCTCTGGCCGCTGCTCGTGTCAATCACCGCTCACAAAGCCATCGACCTGATCCGATATCACAACCGCCAGAAACGCGGCGGGACCGGCCAGGCGGCACCCGATAGTTCGTTCGTCGATAAGGCTGGGCTGGGTGGCTCGCAGTCCGACTCGGAAAAAACTCGGGCTGGTTCTGCGACGCTTGAGTTCGAAGAAATCATCAGTCAGGAGCCGACACCCGAATTCGCCGCACAGATTGCCGACGAGTTTCAAGCACTACTCGCACGGCTCGAAGACGACACGCTGCAGTCAGTTGCGTTGTGGAAACTCGAAGGCTTCACCAACGACGAGATCGCTGAGAAACTTGAGTGCGTTCCTCGAACTGTCGAGCGTAAGCTGCAGCTCATCCGGACCCTCTGGCAGCGCAGCGTCGACGCCTCTGAATAAAGACGTTCCAACTCTGTTAGGAATCGTGAGTGAATCGACTGTCCAATTTGAACCATGTTTCCACAACAGGCGTCAATCCCGCGCAGGCGGGCACCCAGAATATTGGGTAGAACTGGGTACCCGCCCTGTCCTTTATACATAAGTAGAGAATTCAAAATCGGCCCAACGGGCCAGCCCTTTGGTAGCCCCGGACGTAGTCCGGGGTACGATTTCGCAAACTGCCGGAGCCCCAACGGGGCGTTCCTAATCTGTAAACATCAGTGAGTAGGGCCGCCCCATTCGGGGCTTTGATGTTTTTACCCGACTAAATCCCCAAGGCGATGCCTTGGGCTGTCATAGAGCTGGCCCGTTGGGCCGAAGACACCTGACCGACTTATGTATAAACAACCGGGTACCCGCCTGCGCGGGTATGACGTGTCTGGAGTCTGCTGCCATGAGCCAACCTCACGTTCTCTACTGCGGTGACACTTCGCTGGACGGCGCGGCCGCCTATCTGGCCGGACTGATGACAAGCTGGGGCTGGAATTTCACCTACGTTCCCAGTGATCAACGGCTCTCGGACGCCGAACAGTCTGCCGAACCCAGCCTTTTCATTTTCAGTGATTACCCCGCCGAGCAAGCAGACTCGTCATTGCAGACTCAGATCATCGAACGAGTCCACAGCGGCGCTGGCCTGCTGATGATCGGCGGCTGGGAGTCCTATCACGGCCTCGGAGGCAACTGGGACGGAACTCCGATCGCCGATGCGCTGCCTGTCGAAATCTCCAGCGACGACGATCGCCGCAATTGTGATCAGCCGGTGTTTGTTCAACCGGCCGGCGTCTCTCACCCAGTCACCGATGGTCTGCCCTGGTCCGAGCGTCCGCCGCTGATCGGTGGCTTCAACGAGTTCTCGCCGAAGCCGGGCAGTCAGATACTCCTTCAGTCGATGCGTTTCGAAGCAAGTTTCGCAGGAGGAACTCCGAGCCTCGAACCATCATCGACGGCCCCGTTACTTGTGACGGGAAACCATGGTGCCGGACGAACGGCGGCTCTGGCAACAGACGTCGCTCCTCACTGGATCGGCCCGATGGTCGACTGGGGGACTGAGCGAGTGACCGCTCGCGCGGACCGAGCAGGAGATGTAGAAGTCGGAAACCTGTACGCTGCATTCTTCAAGAACCTGCTGTCGTGGACGGCAAAAATCACCTGAGCCCGCCGGGCTCGTCGCGAAACGACTGACAAGCAATGAGTACTGACTCGCAAACCGTAATCCTTGCCGCCGGACCTCTGCAGGTTCGAGGGACGAGTTCGTACACACTTCGGCTGGCCGAACTTCTTCCGGACTGCGGATTCTCGCCGGTCATCGTGTCGCCCGACCTCGCGTCGCTGCCGGAAGAAGCACGTCCGAAATGCCCGACGTACCAGCACCAGCTGCTTTCGTCACCGCTGTTTCGACCGCTGATCAACGGCCTGGTTGCTCAGGACGCGGCGAGTCATAAACCAAGCCTTGTCCACATCCAGTCGCGACACGCCTTGCCTTTCGGTTTCGCGCTGGCGAAGCGGCTGGAGCTACCCTGCCTGGTCACCATCCACGACCACGACAAGACGCTGACACGAACCATGTCAGCCGGTCAGGCACAACTCAAGCAAATCATCGCGGTCAGCTCGTCAGTGAAGGAGAGTCTGGTTTCGGAACATTCTCTGAACGAAGACATGATCACTGTCATTCATAGCGGCGTGACCGTCCCGGACCTGGTCGACAATTCAGAAGTGCTGGGAGGCCACAGAATTCCGGTGGTCGGCACCGCCGGACGGCTGGAAGAATCCAAAGGATTTCCATACTTCATCCAGGCTGCCCGCCAGGTGCTCGACGCCGGCAACGATGTCGAGTTTCTCATCGCCGGAAGCGGTCCGGAAGAACGCCGACTGCGGGCACTGGCCAGACAATTAAAACTGACCAGCCACGTGACGTTCATCACGAATCTGCCAGACTTCCAGTCAGCCATCCACGCGATGGACATCTTCTGTCTGCCGTCATTGATGCAGGGGCTCGGCACCGTCATGCTCGAAGCCATGTCGCTCGGGCGGCCGGTCATCGCCACAGGCGTCGGCGGAATCACTTCGATCGTCCGCGATGGTGGAACCGGCCTGGTAGTCCCAGCCGCAGACAGCAACGCCCTGGCAGAACGGATCCTCGAACTCCTGCAGGACCCGATTCGAGCCCGCGCGATCGGCAGCGCCGCTCGTCAGCAGGTCATCGAATCCTTCGACGCCAGACAGATGGTCGAGTCAACGGCCAACGAGTACCGATCGGCCATCAGTTGCTCAACAGTCGCGACCGCGGCGACGACAACGTCGTGAAAACTCGCCATCGACGACGCACTGGAAGCAGGCGAGCAACGAACTATGATTCGCCGCCTGCGCGATCTTCCAACGCAAAACGGTAGCCACCCCTCAATCAATCCTCGGAGAAACTTAAGTGTCGGACGTCCTTGCCGAAATCTGCGAAACAAAACGAGGTGAGATTGCCGCCGCCAGAAGCCGAGTTTCCGAGGCCGACCTGAAAGCTCGCCTGAAAGACGTCGATCCCCCTCGCGATTTTCTCGCAGCTCTGCGTGCGAAGTCAGGAATCGGCTTGATCGCCGAGGTAAAAAAAGCGTCGCCATCGGCCGGGCTGATCCGAGAAGACTTTGATCCCGTCGAAATCGCAAAGATCTACGAGTCCGCCGGAGCGGCCTGCATCAGTTGCCTCACCGACGAGCACTACTTTCAAGGGAAGCTGGAATACCTGACCGCCATCCGGAATGCCGTCTCCATTCCCGTCATGCGGAAAGACTTTATCCTGGACCGCTATCAGGTCACCGAAGCACGGGCCGCCGGTGCAGACTGTATTCTTCTGATCGCCGAATGCCTCAACGACTGCACGATGCGAGACCTCTACTTCTACGCTTCCGAACTCGGCATGGAATGTCTGGTCGAAGTCTACGATCCAGAGAATCTCGACCGAGTCCTCAAGCTCGAAGCACCGCTGGTCGGCATCAACAACCGAAACCTCAAAACGTTCGTAACTGACCTGAAACATTCGACCGACCTCGCGGCACAAGTTCCCGACACTGTCTACCTCGTCAG
This sequence comes from uncultured Planctomyces sp., assembly GCA_937899075.1. GTDB lineage: Bacteria > Planctomycetota > Planctomycetia > Planctomycetales > Planctomycetaceae > JABMPE01. Next base: position 4,252 of record CALDJX010000241.1, read on the forward strand.
CGAAAGCGGAATCCGGCAACGGTCCGACGTCGAGCATCTTCTACAATTCGGAGTCCGAGGAATCCTGGTTGGCGAGACGCTCATGCGGCAGGACGACATCGCCGGGAAAGTCCACGAACTGATCGATACTTAACAGAAGCAAATGCTTGATTTTGAAAGACTCCGTCGGGCCACTTCAACGATGACAAGACCAACCAGCCGAAGCCTGCAAAGAAGCCATCATGAAAGCCGCCGTTTTTGAGTCCACCGGAAACCCGGACGCCGTCCTCACGATCAAGGACCTGCCGGAACCAGAGCCAAAACACGGGCAGGTCAAAGTGCGGATGCTGTGCTGCCCGGTCAACCCGTCGGACCTGATGTTCGTCCGTGGCCAGTACACACTCAGCGCCGACCTGCCAGCAACGCCGGGCTTCGAAGGTGTCGGAATCGTTGAATCGGCCGGCGGAGGACTGCGAGCAAAGATGATGCTCGGAAAACGCGTCGCCGTCCTGTCACGCCGCGGCGGAAACTGGGCGGAAAAGAACGTCGTCCCGGCCTCGCAGGTGATTCCCTTTTCGAATCTGCTGACCGGACGACTTTCTCAAGAGCAACAGGCAACATTCTTTGTGAACCCGGTGACGGCGTACGTCATGTGCCGGAACGTTCTGCGGGTCCCCTCCGGGGAGTGGCTGCTTCAAACGGCGGCAGGATCCGTACTCGGCCACATGATCATCCGACTTGGAAAACGATTCGGATTCAGAACCCTTTGCGTCGTCCGACGCGAAGAACAGGTCGCCGAACTGAAATCAGCCGGAGCCGATGCAGCCATCTGGTTTGATCCAAATGAGCATTCGCTCGATCAGTTTCGAGCGGCCGTTGCCGCGGCCACGGGAGCATCAACTGACCACAGCGTCGTTCACTCCGCCATCGACTGCGTCGGCGGCGCGACCGGATCAGCCGTCGTCAGCGTACTCGGCAAACGAGCAAGAATGCTGGCATTCGGTACTTTGTCCGGCGAGCCATTGACCATCCCGTCCCGATCCCTCATGACGCCAGGAGCGTCGATCTCCGGCTTCTGGCTCGGTAACTACATGGAAACGTTGGCGATGCCCGCAAAACTGAAACTGGTCAGAACGGTTTCCGGCCTGATCCGCGAAGGCGTTCTTGCCAGCGAAATCGGCACCAGCTTCTCGCTCGACGAAGTCACCGCCGCGGTTCAAGCCGCCGAAGTCCCTGGCCGAGGCGGAAAGGTTCTGCTGAACATCGCGGCTGAGTGAAGTCCGAAGAGCGGAATACGAAAGTGGCCGCGGAATACGAAAGTGGCCTCTTCAAACGCTCAAGCCCCAGGTAACGCTCAAGCCCCAGGTAATTCCTAATCGCCCGTCAGGTTCCAGTAAGCGGGAACCGGCGTCTCCAAAGTCAACCTGTCATACCGAATCGGATGCTGAAGGCTTAACGACCGAGCATGCAGCGCAATTCGAATATCAGATGCGGCAATCGTTAAGCGATCACCGCTCACGTCGTCGGCCCCAGCCATCGCGGCCGGCTCAATTTCATTCGCCGGTTCGACCGCCGCGGCATCATCCAGCCAGGCCGCCGCTCCGTATTTTGTGTCGCCAACAACGGCGCATCCGCGTGATGAAAACTGAACCCGGATCTGGTGCATCCTCCCCGTCAGGAGATTCACTTCGACCAGCCAACCTCGTTCGACTTCTCGGAGAATTCTGTATTCAAGCCGAGCTTCCTTCCCCTTTGGCTTTTCCGACGCGACGACTTCAGAAATCGCCCGATCGGGAACTTTCAGTAACCAGTCGACGAGCAACCCCGAATCAGACTCGGGACGATTTTCAAGGATCGCCCAGTAGGTTTTTGAAACCTGCCGTTTTTCAAACTGCTCAGCCACTCGAGCGGCCGTCTTGGAATTCCGAGTGAACACCATCGTCCCTGACGTCGCCCGGTCCAGGCGGTGGGGAATTCCAAGATAAACGTTGCCAGGTTTCGCGTACTTCTCGGCCAGCCAGGCCTTCACCAGTCCGACCATCGTCTGCTCACCCGCCGGAATGCCCTCGGTCAGGATCCCGGCCGGCTTGTTGACAGCGATCAACGGGCCATCTTCCAGCAGAAGCCAGGCGGGATGCCCGCTTGCTTCGCCACTCAAGTTGTCATTCACAATGCCGTCTGAAGTCTGGTTCATCTCAACGAATCCTGATTTACGACTGACGGGCCACTCAACACAGCGAGTATCGACCTCAAACAGCATGAACACGCTGGGATCAAGCAACATCGTCAAGTTCGGCATTTAGCCGGGAAAACTCATCAGACTCTGATTCATTATCCACAATCAGAAACCTCTGCGATCCTCGACACACTTGGCGCGGCGGCAGGATGACTTCTATCATCCGCCCCCACAACCGGAGAGGTGACAGAGTGGCCGAATGTGCCGGTCTCGAAAACCGGTGTACCGCAAGGTACCGTGGGTTCAAATCCCACCTTCTCCGCCTTTTTTGTCCGCCGCCTCGCAAACCCCTTAAAAACAGTGGTTTGCGGGGCGGTTTTTCATTGTCCCAATCAATTGGGACATT
>CALDJX010000242.1 GCA_937899075.1 uncultured Planctomyces sp.
CACGCGATCGCCGAGTTACGCGATGTGCGAATGCGAGTTCGTCTGGTAGTCCGGGGCGATCGACCTCATCGTCAGTGTCAGTCGACATGGCGTTGACAACCGCGTCACGGTCAACGTCGCCTCGAAACATTCGCCACTTCAAGTCCACGCCAAAATAGTTTTCAAGTCCCCACTTCTGGACTTCGGGGTAGTGAGACACAGTGACCGACAGCCGTTTTCGGTCCGATGATTCGCTGAGCACCGCCGGCACGGGGATGCTGAAGAATGCAACCTGATTCGGTTCGATCTTTCCCTGATGAAAAAGCAGGATTGAGTAGTCGTCGCAATCTGTGGCACGCGACGGTTCTGGAAAGCCGTATCCAAGCACGTTGAGGGCGCCATCTCTTTGCACTTCATTCAGCCCGGCGACGACGCTCTCCGAGTCACGACGATAGGATGCTGAGTTGACCAGAAAGGCTTTCAAGAGCGGGGCGTTCGGAGGGTCGATCCCCAGTTCCTGTAGTTCCTGCAACACCACAGCCAGTTTGTGGGCGACTCTCGGGGCAGCGAAGCTGGTTCCGAATGTGTGGGTCACCGCTGGCGTGAGCTGATGGCTGGCCATGACCACGTTCGTCGAAGGGTTTGCCCTGACGACGTGAGGTTCCTCGTCGCGGACCAGGTTCCCTCCGAACTCGACCAGTTCGGGTTTGATGTCACCCTTGATACCAGGACCAGAACGAGTAAATGGCGACGGCTCGAACGCCTGAGCGATTGCGGTATCCGGGGATGATGTGACCAACGTCCCCGGAGCAATCGAACCAACACTGAGAGCAAGGCCGGCCTGTCCGGGATCGAGTATGCGGGCGTCCTGATCACACAGATATGCGGGATAGGGCGTGCCGTCCTGCAGGTAATCCCGAATCTCATTCGTCGGAATGTTACCAGTAGAAACGACGAAGATGACGTCGTGTTCTCGGCTCAGACGGTCGATCGTTCTCGCTGTCCAGGAAGTCCGTGGTTGTGTCCGCTTCTCGTCCTGATTCCACTTTCTGGCGAGGTCCGCGACGGACAGGTTGAAGATTCTGACTCCTCGCGGGGCGAATTCTGCGACGACTTCTTCCAGCAGTTTGGAGAAGAGCCGGTCCTCTTCAATCTGATTGTCTGCTGCAAGAATGCGGGCGCCTGCAATCCACGCCCTGGCATTGTTCTGCCCACCTTCTGACAGATCGAGACTGTGGTAAGCGGCCAGTGACGCAACGCCGGAGCCATGCCCGTTTTCATCGTACGGGTGATCGGGAGCGTGCTTCAGGAACGACTTCAGCAGCTCTTCGCGTGTGACGGACTGAAGAAACGGATTCCCCGAAGAGACTCCGGAATCGACAATACAGATCGTTGGTGCATCGTCAGGTGGAGGCTGGATCGGCGACAGCTTGTCGAATGCGAAATCCTTCCAGACAGTCTGAAATGTCTCGAACTGCGGTCGCGGTTCAAACCACGAGATCACCCGCAGCCACCTGTCTTCTTCCACCAGTCGCCGGAACATCTCGCCCGTGGCCCGTATGACGGCACGGCAGATTCCGTCTCGTGTATCATGCTCGAACAGCGTTCCATGAATGCCGTGGGCGAACGCGTTGTTCAGTTCAAGCAGTGCCGACGCTATCTCCGCTTGACGTTGATTCTTTCCCTGAGCAAGAGACAGGATTTCGATCTCGCAGATGACGAACGGCTGGGTGATGAGCGTGTCGTAACTGGAATGCAGTTCGTCGCTCAGTCTGTCCTTCGGGTCCGCTGGTTTGACATCTTCGATACGGACCAACTGCTGATTTCGGGGAAAGTCCCGATCGTCTGGTGCAGCAGCCAGCTCTGTGAGCTTGTCTGCGAAGGCGTCAAGGTTGTCGCCTTTAGGCACCGCCAGTGTCACTCTCTGAGACTTGTCAACGAGAGGCTTCAAACCCGTGCCGGAGAGTGAAACGGGGCCATCGTGTGTCACCTTGTAGAACACAGCCTTCCGCTGGTCATCGGTCAAGCTCTTCAAGTGCTGATTAAGGCCGTCAATTTTGACGCCCAGCACACGGGCGACTTCAGCACGCCTGGCACGAAGGGCCGGTGGAAGCGGAACTGGCGGCCTCTGTTTATCTGGTCGGCGCTGGCGATAGATTGGGGATGGAAGGGCTCTTGGCGGGAAATCCTCATTCATCTTCCAGCGTCCGTTCGCGCTCCGTCGCCGCCACCATCTTCTGCATGTACTTCAATTCTGCAGAAACCTGCTGCGGCGTGAGCTGCCCGCGGTCTTCCAGAATCATCGACTTAATGGCTTCGACCAGTACCTGTTCAATCTGAGCGAATGACAGACCGCTCATCTTCCTGGCAATGGTATCGAATGAACCCTTGAACGAAATGCCATTCAGATGATGTTTAATGAAGTCGCACCGCAACTGCGGTGATGGCATTGGGAAGAGAATGACATCGTCAAATCGTCGCCAGATCGCCGGATCAAGCAGGTACTGGTGGTTGCTCGCACCAATCAGAATGCTGTCTGGTGCGGCAAAAGTATCCATAGCCTGTAGCAGGCTGTTGACCACGCGTTTCAGTTCGCCGACGTCTCTGGTGTCATCCCGGTTTTTGGCGATCGAGTCGATCTCGTCAAAGAGGATCACCATCGGCGATTCCTGAGCGATGTCGAACACCTGCTGGATGTGAGCCGCCGTATCGCCCAGATAGCTTGAGATCAGCGCACTCAAGCGAACGACTCCAACCTTGAGGTTGAAATGATTCGCCAGGTGATGAGCCGTTAGCGTCTTGCCACAACCAGGCGGTCCCCAGAACAGCAGTTTTGACTTTGGTGCGTATCCATATCGTGCGAGCTTACCGGCGTTGCGTCGTTCGTTGATGACGCGGTCGATGCGTGCCAGTGTCGATGCATCAAGCAGCAGATGCTCGGAACTCGCAGGCTCGTGATAGATCGTGAGCAACTGCTCGCCGGATCGTCGGTCTCTGGGAAGCGCCGTGAGACCGGCTGACGTTCCACTGGCCTGTTTCTTTGATTCGGTCCCCAAAGCCGCCCGAAGATGTTTTGCGACGTCGTGATGATTGGCGGCCAGGTGATCAGCGATGATTGATTCGGCTATTTTTCGAAAGGCCACATCGTTGTCATCCCGGTAGGCTCGGAACAGCCTCTGGAGTGAATCAACATCCGTCATTTGTCCGTTTCCGACACGTCCCATGAGCGTTCAGGCTCCTCAGCTTCGACAATCCAACTCCTTGATCTGAGTTGTATCGGCATTTCTCATAGTCCAGTGGCAGTAACACCTGGACCTGCATTTCTGATCGTGGCCGGTGGGACTCATCCTACCTTACCTGCCGGTGTGAGGCCACGGGCCTGTTGACAGTCGGCAGCTCCACCGGACAACGTCCAAACGGGCGAATTCGCCCGTCTATCCCGTGAGATGAGCTAAATCGCCCGGCGGTAAACTGTGACGCGCCATAGAGATAGGTTCGAAGGGAACCTGTTGCGCCGGCTCATCGACTTCAAGTCAGATTATCAGAACGGTCGATTCAAGCTGAAAACACTTAGAAATGCTGGACTGGCTGCGCCCTCGCAAAGAGCCCACCGGCAATGACGATGCAAATGGAGTTGCACGATGACACGAATGGAATGTGTTCTTTTCTTTGTGGTCGCGTGCGTGGCTGGCTGCGCGAGTCCGTCGCAATCGGACCCGCAGTTTGTCGCCAATGAACAGCACATTCACCAGGTGGTGGCTCATGAGGTCAACCACGTTCCGGACCTCATCCAGACAAACGCTGAGATCGAGGGTGAGCATCCACTCGGGTACTACGTGCAGATCGCGCTGGGGCAGAATCCGGAGATACTGGCAGCTCACCGAGCGATCAACGCTTCGGCGGCGGTCATTCCCCAGGTGATCGCACTGGATGACCCGATGCTCGTCGATACGCTCCAGCCGTTTGACAAGCACAGTGTGCAGACGGCGGCGGGACGGGCTCCCAACACGCTGACGCTGTCGCAGAAGTTTCCGTGGTTCGGCAAGCTGGATGCTCGCGGTCAGGTCGCCGAGCAGGAAGTTCAGATTGTGATGACGCGGCTCGCTCAGGCCGAGTTGAAAGTCACCGAAGACGTCCGGCTGTCTTACTACGAGATGCAGTTCAGTCAGCGGGCAATTGCTATCACGGAAGAAGACGCCGCTCTACTAGGCGATCTACTGAAGATCGCGGAAGCGCGGTATCGAACCGGAGGTGCCAGTCAGCAGGACGTGCTGCGCGCTCAGGTGGAACTTAATAAGATCGACGACCGGTTGATCACACTCCGTCGTCAACTGCGGCAGTCTCAGGCGGACCTCGCGCGAGTCCTGCACGTGTCACCCGAGTCAAACCTGCTGGCAACATCCGACGTCGAGATTCCATCCGCTCCGGAGCAGATCGAGCAGCTCTACCAGATGGCTGCTGAATGCCGGCCGGAATTGCAGGAGCGCTTCTACTCGATGCAGAAATCGCAGCGGGCGCGTGACGTTGCCGAGTTAAATTACTACCCGGACATCACCGCCGGACTTGGCTGGCAAACCGTCACAGCGAATGACTCGTTGTCACGCGTCGCGAACGGCAACGACAACCTGATGATGACAGTCGGTGTGAACCTGCCGATCTGGCGAGACAAACTCGATGCTGGCGTGCGTGAGTGGGAACAGCGATCACTGGAGAATGCACGCCGCTACGAAGCCACTCTCGATGACACATTCCGCATGGTCCGTCGCCTGATGGTTCAAATCGACGCCATTCAGCAGCAGCTTGACCTGTTCAAAGGCAGCATGATTCCCAAGACGGAACAGGCCCTGCGAGTTTCCACTGCCGACTACCGAGTGAACAAAGTCGACTTCCAGCAGCTCCTGGACAACTGGAGCGACCTGTTGATGTTCCACGTGCAGGTCGCACGTCTGGAAGCGAGTCTGGCCCAGACGCTGGCCTCGCTGGAACGCGTGGTCGGCTGCGAGCTGGCTTCTGCTCCATCGTCGGTCCCCATGCCAGAGCCTGCCGCTCGCGCGATCGCGCCGGCTGCCGGAATTCCGCTCCTGACGCCCGTGCCTGCGACTCCGCCGCGTTAGAGCAGGAACGGTACAAAGCGTTTTGTTCGCCGACGATAGTCCGAGTAACCCGGAAACTGCTCAGCCAGCAGTCGTTCTTCCACACTTGCCTTTGTCACCAGTACGCCGAGCAGTCCGAGCCATAGTAGAAGCCTCCACATGTGGAACGGCGAGAAAACGCAGGGCAGTAGAAACAGCACGAGCCCTGAGTACATCGGGTGGCGTACCCATCGAAAGGGACCGGTCGTTATCAGCTCAGCCTGCACCGAAACTTCGGGGCGTATTGAGACTCGGCTCAGCTTCATTTTGAGGATCGCCCAACCCCATAAGCCGACACCTGCCGCGGCCGTGCCCGCCTTCACGGGTGTGAAATCCACGAATCGGCTTGTCAGAACAATGGCTGCCGATGCCGCAATCTGCATTCCAACGAGAAGCACAGAGCAGACTGTTCGCATCATAATTGACGGCATCTTCATCGTCCCACCATTCGCTGATCATCTCCGCAGCTGCCTCACGTTCAAAGCCCGAGGCACATCGCAGCGTCCCAGTTCGAATCCGCTCAGCCAGTGTTACGGCCAGATGCCGCGTTCGAGTGTGACGCGGGAGACTCGCTCAATCGCAAGTACGAGCGCGGCGGTTCGCAGATCAACGTCGGCCGCACCCGTGAGTTCTTTGCCGTCGGGTTCAACGTTGGCTGACGATTCCTGAAACTGTTGCCAGCGATCGATGACCGCATCGACGGCAGATCGCATCCGCTTTCGAAGTCGCGAATTCACTTCATCCAGCTCCCAGCGCTGGTATTCGATGTTCTGAACCCATTCGAAATAGCTGACTGTGACACCGCCGGCATTGGCGAGGATGTCCGGGATAATCGGAATGCCCGCTTCAGTGAGGATGCGATCGGCGGCTGGAGTTGTCGGGCCGTTGGCGGCTTCGACAATCAATCGGGCACGGACGCGGGCTGCGTTGTCTCGCCGAATCTGATTTTCCAAAGCAGCAGGAATCAGGATGTCGCATTCAAGTTCCAGCAGGTCACCATTTGTAACCGTCCGACTGCCAGGCAATCCGACGACGGTGCCGTGTTCCTGTTTGAAAGCGAGTGCCGCTTCGACGTCGAGGCCTTCTTCAAACACGATTCCGCCTTGCGAGTCGCTGACAGCGATAACCCGAGCCCCGGCGTCGGCAAACAGGCGGGCTGCCACGGAGCCGGCGTTTCCGAATCCCTGAATCGCGACGCGAGCACCTTTCAGCGTCGTCAGGTCCGGGACAATACCTCGTTCCAGCAGGCGTTCAGTCGCGTTGAGACATCCTCGAGCCGTCGCCTCGTTTCGACCGAGCGAACCGCCGACATCGATCGGCTTGCCAGTCACGACCGGCAGGTTGTTGGCGCCCGGATGCATCGCCTGGTAAGTGTCGTAAATCCATGCCATGGTCTGTGAATTGGTATAAACATCTGGCGCGGGGATGTCGGTCTGAGGCCCGATATTGTCGCCGAGGTCTGCGATGAAGCGCCGCGTAATGCGCCTCAGCTCGGTTTCGCTGAGTTTCTTCGTATCACAGACAACGCCGCCCTTGGCTCCACCGAACGGGACATCCAGCAGGGCACACTTCCACGTCATCCATCCGGCGAGCGCTCGAACTTCGTCTTCGGTCACGTCCGGGTGATAGCGAATGCCGCCCTTGCCCGGACCGCGAGCCCGGTTATGCAGCACGCGATAGCCGGTGAAGTTCTCGACCGAACCGTCTTCCATCTCGACTGGAAAGCTGACACAGATGACCCGATCCGGCGTCTTCAGAAACTCAATCAGCCCGCGTTTGAGATCCGGAATCAGCGCCGCTGCCCGATCGAACTGCTGTCGCGCGATTAAGTATGGATTGAGTTCCTCAGCCGCTTGAGCGGACGATTCCTGAACTGGAGATTCGTCGGCGTCACCAGTTATGGCGTCGGTCGGGAGTGAGGGCATGGCGAGTGTTACCTGTCTGTCGAAGTCGTTGGAGTGCGTGAAACGCGACGGCGTTTGCAGAAATAGAGGCCGAATCAATCAACGAGTTGGCGTGCCACCGTCCTGGCCGGGATTATTCACAAATACTGTAGGGTGGGTGCAGCAAGCCTTGACTTAATGGTAGGTTACGTTACTTGGCTGGCACGCTTTGCCATTTCCAGAAGTGCGACACCTTCTACCATATAGAATTGATTGGCAAGTTCGTGATCGTCAATGTTGCGTTTCACCCGGCGCTGCTCTGCCCGGTACTGTTCGGACTTTACGTCAAAGAATTCCACGGTCACACGGGCGTCGAGGCGATCGGCGTGACGGCTGCCGGTCAGTTCGCTGGTGTGATGGCAACTGGCAACACCCTTTCGACCAGTCTCCGTCTGCCCAGTGATCTTCGAAGAACGACTCGATCGTATGATAAAGTGTCGGCTGATTGCCTTTGACGGCGATCACGAATTTCCCTTTCTGCGACGTGATCTTTCTGGCGATCTCCTTCTGACAACCCAGCGCATCGATCGTCACGATGGCGTCTTCAATGTCGATTTGGTCCAGTAATTCAGGGATCGCGGTGATCTCGTTGGACTTTTCTTCGGTGGCCACCTGCCCCAGGGAAATATGACATTCCGCGACCCACGCACTGACCAGATGCAGAGGGCGAAGCTCTTTGCGGGTGTCGAACGAATGACGCAATGACTTACCATCAATGGCCACAATCCGGAGTCCGTTGCTCTGTTTTGAATTCCCGGCAAGGCCGTCCAGCCAGGCGAAGAAGCACGCCTGAAACGCGGTGGGATCCACTCTGGCAAAGAAGGTGCAAATACAATTCCGGCTGGGCGTTTTCCCGTCGGGAAGATCGAGCCACGTTGATAGCCAGTCACTCTTATTATTT
>CALDJX010000243.1 GCA_937899075.1 uncultured Planctomyces sp.
GAAACCGCGCAGGCCAGAACGTCGGCGCTGTACATGGCTCTGGCTCCGGTTTTCGTACTGGCCGTGTACTATTTCGTGATTGATCCGGTCAACACCGAGCGATTATTTACGACTTTCGCAGGCCAGGTAATGCTCAGCTTTGCCATTGTTCTGAACGTCACGGCGTGGCTGTGGGCACGACAGATTCTCAATCCCGAAATCTGAACGGCCTGAATTCTTCCGTCGTTCGGCGTTTTCGTCATGGCCGCAAGACAACGCAAAAGGACACAAAAGCAAAGTCCATTTTTGCGACCTTTGTGCTGATTTGCGGCCATCATCCTGATGGCGAGGGTGCCTCGGTCGTTCCAGATAGTGCCTCGGTTGTCCAGATCGGGAAGTTCTTTCGAACAGGTTCGCGGGAATTTACTGATCCTTTCGCAGAAAGATCGGCAGGAGGGTACTCCGTTCGACAATCGCCGAAACGTTTCTTCGCTCGATCGTTGCCGTTGTGAACTCGTTCCTGCGAGAAATAGCCGATAGAATCCCGCGAGCTTCGACTTTCAGGCGTACGGGGTGCGCCTTTCTTTGCATTCTGCACACGTTTTCGTAGCGAATCGCCATTCTGTCTGGCACAAACCGTTTCGCTGTATTAGTTAGAGTATTGCTTGCCGCCTGGTCGCATTATCGTTGGCTGAGTGTCTCGAATCGTGATTTCCCAGTCCGGCTTCTTCCGGTCGCTGCTTTATTCAAGGGTGTTTTCCATGCGTCGACAGTTTCTCGGGCTCGTCTCTTTCTGCTTAATGCTCACGTTGATCGGCTGCGGAGACAAAACGAAGGTAGAGCCGCTGGACGGTGGAACTGAAACTGGTGCCCTGGATCCATTGACTGATCCCTCAACGTCAACCGGCGGCTCGGCAGGCGATGCAACTTCCAGTTCGACAGGCAACGAATCGGAAGACCCGCACAAGGGGCATTCGCATCCGCATCCGAAGGAGATGCCGGGTCGAAAAACGCTCGACGGCAACTGGTTGCTGGCGTTTCCTCAGGTGGTTCCGCCGCAGCAGGAAGGGCAGGAGCTGCAGGCTGGTGACCGCACCATGCTTTTGCTGAAGGTGTCGGACTCCGAAACTGATTCTCCGAAGGCTTCTGTCGTCGCAGGTCGCCAGGGTCTTGAGCAGGTCGAGATACAAGGTCTGGAGATCGTGGACGGCGTAATCAAGTTTCGAGCAGAGAATTCAGTTGGGAAAGTCTTCGACTTTTCAGGGCAGTTGTCTCACGGCCTCGTGGTCGGGTCGACGTTGTTCGCCGACGGCAGCTTCGCCATGTCGCGGCTCCTGCCAACTGAAGAAAAGACGTTCGCTCGTATTCCGGTGATGATCCCTCTGCCCGAAACGCAGATCTTCGCTCAGCTTTCAACGTCGCCAGTGCCGGACGAAGACACTCGATCATTTGTCGAGATGCTTCCTGTCAGCCCGCTCGGCCGGATGGCGTACCTGCGGCTGGTCAATATGACGGCTGGAAATAAAGCGCCAGCTGATGAACTTGAAAAAGTGATCGACGAGTTTCTTAAATCGTTGGCGATCTGGGGTGACCGGGTCGTTACTAATTCGGAATTCGAAGCGTTCAGTGCGGTGGCGATGGCTGGTTACGACGTCGACTGGTGCCTGAAGAAGGCGGATGAGATCGAAGAAAAATTGAAAGCCAGCGAGGATTTCAAACACAACGTTGCTCAGATTGCTGGCCTGCGAGCTCAAATCAAGTATCGCCAGACGACAGAGTTGCTCGGTTCGAAAGAGGAAGCAGACCGGGTAAAAGGCCGTGAGCTCGCTGAAGAATTCCTGGTGAAAACACCGTTCGAGCCGGTGCTGTCCGCTTTGCTGGCTGATGATGCGCGGCTGCACGGAAGTCTGGACGAAGCGATTAGTCGGTACGCCGAACTGGCGGTGCTGCCGATGCAGGAGCGAATGTTGCAGCAGGCCTGGTCAAATAGTGCTGTCCAGAAAATCCTGCCGACCGAGCGGCTCGCGACGTTGTGGAAGAAAAAGAACGGAAGTACCGAGGGACTCGATGAATATCTTGACGGTGTTTACGAAAAAACTTTGTTGAGTTTCATCGATTCGCCAGTGGCCGACACTCCAGAAGGCGCTGGCAAGCCAATTGTTCTTTGCGAGCTGTTCACCGGCAGCCGATGTGCTCCGTGCGTTGCCGCGGACGTCGGACTGGAAGGAATTGAAAAGACCTATCCGAAGTCGCAGGTCATCACGTTGCGGTATCACGTACACGTTCCCGGTCACGATCCGCTGACCAACGAAGATTGCGAGGCTCGCTTCTACAACTATTACAAAGCAGCCGGCACTCCCAGTGTGTTTGTCGACGGGGCAACTTTGAGCGGCGCGGCTGGTGTCATGCCGAATGCTCCTCAGACCTACCGTGGCCTTCGAAATGTCATCGAGGAGTTTCGTGGCACGGCCAAAGCTGCGGCAAAGACCGACGACGCGGCAAAAACCGACGCAGCAGCAGCAGCAGCAGCAAAGGCCGACGCAGCAGCAGAGAATAAAGAGGCCTCCGCCGATGCTGAAAACGACAAACCAAAAAACAGTGAGAAGGATGCTGCGACGGACGACAAAGCCGAATCCAAAGCCCCTGAAAAGGCCGAGCCCAAAGTAACGATCGACCTGAAAGTCTCACGGCAAAAAGACACCATTCAGATTTCGGCCACGGTCGGCGGTCTGGCGGATCAGGCAGGTAGCGTTCGGCTGATGCTGGCTCTGGCCGAGTCGAATATTAACTACCGGGCGTTCAACGGAATTCGTCATCACGATATGGTCGTCCGGCAGCTGATCGGCGGCGATCGTGGGACAAGTCCTAAAGATGGAGTGTTAAGCTTTCAGGGCAACGTGAATGTCGAAGAGTTGCGAGATCGTCTGCATTCTTACCTGACGGAATTCGAAGAAAACCAGGGCGTTGAATTCACATCAATGCCGCTGGACCTGTCCAATCTTTCTGTCGTCGCGTTCGTCCAGAATGTCGAAAGTCGAAAAGTGTTGCGAACGGTCATGGTGCCGGTGACTGAATCAGCAGCCGGCAATTGATGCGGCGATCGATCATGGTCACGTGTTGATGACGAATGTGATTTCCGAATCGGATAAACAGCTCGTGCGTCGAGTGTCTTTTCAGTGTTGTGTCAGGTGTTAGATCGGGAAGGGAAGCCCAATGCCAGTTGATCCTGTTTCTGTAGGTGGTCTCCAGTGCGGAACCGGCCAGCCGTTGTTGTTCATCGCGGGCCCGTGCGTCATCGAGAGTGAAGAGTTCATTCTCGACATCGCAAAACGTCTGGCCGAGAAAGCAGCAGACCTGGGAATCTCATTGGTGTTTAAGTCGAGCTTCGACAAAGCCAATCGGACGAGCATCCACAGCTTTCGAGGACCCGGGCTGGACCGCGGCCTGGAAATTCTCGCCAAGGTCAAAGAGCAGACCGGGCTTCAGGTGACGACCGACATTCACGAACCATCGCAGGCCGCCGCCGCCGCTCAGGTGTGTCGCATTCTGCAAATTCCGGCGTTCCTTGCTCGACAGACTGATCTCATTCAGGCGGTTGCTGAAGAAACGGCAAAGAACGGCGGCGTTGTTAACGTGAAAAAACCGCAGTTCATCGCCCCGGAAGACACGATTCATATCGTGAGAAAATGCGAAGAGTCAGGGAACTCCAATGTCCTGTTGACCGAGCGTGGCACGACGTTCGGGTATGGTCGCCTTGTTAACGACATGCGCTCAATTCCGGTCATGCATGCCACAGGCGCGCCGGTCATTTTTGACGCGACTCACAGTGTGCAACTTCCCGGCGGAGCCACGACCAGTGGCCAGCGTGAAATGGTGCCGATTGTTGCACGGGCAGCGGTCGCGGCCGGTTGCCATGGAGTCTTCGTCGAGACCCATCCCGATCCTGACAACGCGATGAGCGACGGTCCGAATATGGTGCCGCTCGATCAGATCGGAACTCTGTTTCAGCAACTCACAAAATTACGGCAGGTCGTTCTTGAGTTCGACTAGAGTCCTGGTTCAGACTGACATCTCCCATCACTCCATCGACGTTCGAAATCGGAACCTTAAGAAAGATGAAGTCAGCAAATTCAACGAAGTCCGGCCAGGCTGTTTCGATCGGGTCAGCGGTTTCAGTGATCGTTCTATGCGGTGTGTTGCTTCTCGCGCCGGGCTGTAAGCAGGATGACCCCGAGTCTGCCGGAACGGAAGTTGCGCCGGAGGAAACGGTCGTCATTTCGCTGGAGACGACATTTCAGGGTTTGCGACCTGACGAGTTTGAGATCATTGTTCCCCGCGACCGGCCCACATCGGATCTCAACGAGTGGGGCGATGAAATGCTGGCGGACATGCTCGACCCGGAAGTCGATGAGAAAGAGCTTTCGAAGGCACTTGCGAAGCTCTTGCCTGCCGAAGTTGTCGAGCGAACTTTGCGTCCTGAATTCGTGCTGCGCGATTCGAATCACGTTCGAGACTGTTTGTGGGCTCGCGAAGTTACGGATTCCGTCACGAAGACTTCTGAATCGGAACTCGATGCAGTTGTTGACCTCTTCTATTTTGTGACGAACACCGTTCATGTGGTGCCTGCCGCTGAATCTTTGCCCTTCGGTCCATTTGAAACGGCGCTTTACGGTTTCGGTACGGCCGAAGATCGGGCATGGATGTTTGCAACTCTACTTAGGCAACGGCGGATTCCAACTGTTGTGTTTGTCGCCAATCAGCTTGCCGACGAAGATCAGCTGGCCGGCGAAGCCGAGGGGGCTGAGTCGTCAGGCGGGAAGCTGAGTTCTGTTACGAAGAATCTTCTGGTGGGCGCGCTGCTCAACGAGGCGATTTATTTATTCGACGCTGGATTAGGCCTGCCGATTGTCAGTCCTGATGAACAGGTTGCGTCAGCGTTAGTCCGGCGGCCAGCGACGTTGCAGCAGGCGATCGCAGAACCATCCGTTCTGGCCGGGATGGGGGCAGCTGAAACATTGCCTTACGCGATCACGACGGAACAACTCAAAAAGTTGCAGCCGCAGATTGTTGGAGATTCCAGCGTCTGGTCGCGCCGCATGGAAGGGCTGCGAAACGGGCAACCGGTCGACATCAAAGCAATCATTTTTGAGCCGCTGGTCTCAAGTGGTCCCTTCAAAGGCCTTGTTGACCTTGTTTCGGAGCATGTATCGAAAGTGCTTCCTGAGACCGGGGTTGGTGTCTGGCTTTATCCGGAGCGGCAGCGAGAAGCTCGCGAAACAGTCAGTAAAGATAAGGACCAGTCAGCGCGTTTAGCTTCGCTGAATGATACGTTCAAAGTTCCGCAGCCGGTTCGTGTTGGCTTGGCTGCTGATGAGCAGAACCCAGGTCAACAGAAGCTGGAGTTTGTTTTCGGCACATCCTGGGGGACTCACCGCGGCGGACGAATTAATCAAATACTTGGCCGGCCGGAAGAGGCAATTCCGGCTTATCTCAATGTGCAGACCTGGCGGACGATGCCGCCGTCACCCAAAGACGAGCACATCGCTCCTGAACTAAAGGATGCGGCCGTTCAACAATTGCCAGAAGATGTGAAGCGACGTCATCTGAATGCCGCTGAAGAAGCCCTCATTTGGCGAGCAACCTGCCAGATTCAGAAGGGAGCGTATTCGTCAGCGGCGGTTGATCTCGAAGGCTATCTTCGGCAGCTGGCGACCAGAACTTATTCCGGGCAATTCAGGAATGAGGCAAATTATCTGGCCGGAATTTCTTTGGCACTATCAGGCAACAGTCGTCGCGGTGCCGCGTTCCTGCGGAAGGTTGATCCTGAAGATTCTCGCCATGACGTTTCACAGTGGCTGATCAATCGCTGGGCAGCGCAGAACGAGAAAGCTGAATAGTCAACTACTCGGCTAACGAAGTCTCGACCGGGAATCCAAGAACGCTCCGAGCACCTTCTGATACGGATCGGCTGTTGTAATTTTCAGACGATCGATGCCCATTCCCGTGCATTGTTTCTGCAGGGCTTCGCAGAATTCCCGGTACTGCTCGACGTAAATTTTTCGCAGTCGGTGCGGGTCGACGAGCATTCGGTGCCCTGATTTCTCCAGGCTGCGAAATTGGGTCGGACTTCGAAACGGAAACGTTTCTTCTTCCGGCGCAACGACCTGCAGCAGGATGACCTCGTGCCGAGCGTGCCGCATTCTTTTCAGAGCGGCCGTCAGGGCTTCCACTTTGTCAAAGCAGTCGCTGATCACGAAGATCAGGCTGCGGCGAGGGATTGTCGGCAGCGTCTGGCTGATGACTTTTCCGAGGCTTGTTTCTGCTCCCGGTTTGCATTTTTCCAGGGCGGCGGTGAGTTGTTGAAACTTCTGCGGGTTGGTGCCCGGTTCGAATCGCTCGCGAACCTTCGTGTCAAAAGCGACCAGCCCGACTCCATCCTGTTGAGACAGCAGTAAGTATCCCAGTGCGGCAGTCAATTGTCGGGCATAGTCGAACTTGCTGAGCGTGCTGTCTCCATATGCCATGCTGCCTGAACAGTCGACGAAGAGGTAACACCGCAGGTTTGTTTCGTCTTCGAATTCCTTGATGTAGTAGCGGCCGGTCTTACCGTAAGCCCGCCAGTCGATGTGCCGGATTTCGTCGCCGGGGTAGTACTTGCGATGCTCGACGAATTCGACGCTCGCTCCCTTAAACGGACTTTTGTGTTGCCCGATAACGCAACCTTCAACGAGCAGCTTCGCAACGACTTCCAGCCGACCGAACTTCGCCAGCGCGGTCGGGTCGTCAATCGGAACGCCGTCGTTTCGTTTGGCCATTGAATACTCGTTTACTGGTTGACCTGCTCCGAGTCATGAACGGTCGCCGTAACGCGTTGTTTCGCCGCGCGTCTGACCTACCATTTCCAGTCGGTGACGCCGGGCAGGTTCTGAAGACATTCGGCAGCCGGCCACTCGCCGTTGTGCAGTGCGACGATGATTTCGCCGCACATTCCGAACATGCCGTTGTGAGACTCGATGTCCAATCCGGCGGTGTGGCCGCTGAGCAGAACATTGTCCAGCTCAAGGAGTGGACTGCTGGTTGGCAACGGTTCGACTTCGTAAACGTCGAGGCCGGCTCCTCTCAGGTGGCCGCTTTTTAGAGACTCGATGAGGTCGACCTCTTTGATCAGCGATCCGCGCGCCGTGTTGATCACAACGGAGCCGGGCTTCATCTTGGCGAGGGACTCTTTGTTGATCATGTGAACGGTTTCGGGGGTCGACGGAGAATGCAGCGACACGTAGTCCGACCGAGCATAAAGATCGTCCAGTGGGATCAGTTCAATCTTCCATTCGGAAGCGAAGTCTTTATTCGCATACGGGTCGAACGCGACGACGTTCATGCCGAGGCCACGTGCTCGCGTGGCGACAGCCTGTCCAATTCGACCGAGACCCACGATACCCAGCGTCGTGCCCATGACTCGCGGAAACGCTCGACGAATCCAGCTACCAGTTCGCACGTGCTGATCCTGTTTCGGAAAGTCGCGAGCAATTCCCATTAACAGACTGATGGTATGTTCGGCGACGGCGTGATGATTCACTCCCGGCGTTGTGGTGACGAGAATTCCTTTTTCATTGCAGGCCTCCAGGTCGACGGCGTCAAAGCCGACTCCGCTGCGAGCGATGATTCGCAGATCCGGGCAGTTTTCGATCACGCGGCGAGTGTACGGCTCCGAGCCGGCGATCACGGCCGAGCAGCCATCCATCGCGGCGATCAGGTCATCTTCTTTCCACAGGTCGCTGCCTTCAGCTTTGAAGACGAGTTCGAAACCCGCGTCCTGCAGTGTGGCGATGTGCGGTCCTTCTTCTCCGTTGAGTGAAAAAACGGCGGCTTTCAACATGAGCGTGTCTTTCTACGGTTTCGGGTAGGTCAGGCTCTGCCTGACGAAGTTCGACGCTAGCAATACCGATCGACAATTCCCGATTCCG
>CALDJX010000244.1 GCA_937899075.1 uncultured Planctomyces sp.
GTGGTCGGGCAGGGCAGGGCGGGGACCGACCAGCGACATGTCTCCGTTGACGATGTTCAGCAACTGGGGCATTTCGTCGATCTTGAATCGTCGCAGCCAGTGACCGACGCGGGTGACTTCGCTGTGGCCTGGCAGGATCTCGGATGTGGCTTCTCGTTCCCGATGAGTCATCGTTCGGAATTTGTAGGTGAGAAACGTTTCGCCGTAGCGGCCGAGTCGTTCCTGGTTGAAGAACACCGGGCCGCGCGAGTCCAGCTTGATCAGCAGCGCTGCCAGCAGCAGCACGGGCGAAATCGCCAGAAAGACTGGCAGAATGATCGCCAGGTCGAATAACCGTTTTCCAAGCAGACGGTACGCCGACCACCGTGGTTGAAAAGTGAGGCCGTACTGTTGCAGGTATTTGCTCTTTGCGGACATGGCTACGCCGCCCGTTTCGTTTGAGATTGGTCTGGAACCGGAGTCGGTCGTCGATCTTCCGGAAGCATTGACGTGTAGAGGTTGCACATCGCGTCCCAAACGACTTCGTTTCGAAACTCGGTCCTGGCTCGTTCGAAACCGGCCTGTCCGTGTTGAAAACGAACGAGGTCGTTGCTGAGGTATTCCGAAATCGCGTTGACCAGGCCGGCGACATCACCGAGCGGGACGAGCGTTCCAGTCTTGCCGTTCACAACCGCGTCGACGGTGCCGGTGGCTGCAAATCCGACGACCGGGATACTGGCGGCAGCGGCTTCGAGCGGGACGTTCGGGAATCCTTCGCGGTACGACGGAAAGGCGAGCAGGTCCATGACGCTGTAGTAGTCGGCGGGACCCTTCGAGAAGCCCGCAACACAAACGGCCGGGTTAGATCGGAGCCAATCAATGGTGTCTTGAGGTACCGGGTCACCGGATTCGAATTCTCCAACAAGTAGAAGTCGAGCCTCCGGGTGAATTTCCAGGACTGCGCGAAATGCTTCAGCGAGTTCGACGATGCCTTTGTCGCGAGTGAGTCGTCCGACAAAGCCGACGACCGGGGCGTCGATCGGAATGTCCAGCTTTCGGCGAATGCCGCGCGCCGTTTGAAATCGCTCGGCAGTCTTCTCGAACCGTGAAATATCTACGCCGTTCGATGAGCCCCGGCCGGGCAACATGCACTTCCAGGCGGGGGCCAGATTCTGGCCGACGTAAACCTGCCGTAGACTCTCGCTCACGCAGACAACCTGGTGCGCACACGCTGAAGCGATTCGCTCTGTCGTTTTCAGCAGGAGACGCTTCAGGCCGGATGTTGTTTCCAGGCGGAGCCCTCGCAGCACGTAAATGCGAGCCGGGACGTTGGCGATTCTCGCGGCGATCATTCCCAGCAGGCCGGCTTTGGGAGTTCCGGCGTTAACGATGTCAGGCCGAACCTGCTTCATCACTCGGACAAGCCGGTAAATCGCCAGGAGATCCTGGAGCGGAGTGATCTCTCGATTCATCGGGACGCCGATCGTCGGCACACCTTCGCGTTCGGTGACCTCGTCGAGTTCCCACGACGGCGACGCGACAACCGTCACGTCGAACCCTCCCTGCTGGACGGTGGCCAGTTGGCCTCGCATCAGGCCCAAAGCGGCTTTGCCGTGCGTCGTGATGTAAAGCAGCCTGGGCCGCTGAGCTGTCGAGTCCATTCGAAATCTTTGGGTGATTGGGGTGATTACGTTAGTGAGGAGCTGTCTGGTCACCATCCTTGGGACCGGATCTTGTAGCTAGTCCTTAAGAATATCGGCAATGTGAGTTTCGAACCTTTGCCTCGTGACGATCGCCCAGCGAATTATCGTAGGTCAGGCTCTGCCTGACGAAGTCCGTCGGGAGCAATGTCGATCATTAAGTTCGGATTTCGTCAGGCAGAGCCTGACCTACGGAATCGCCGTCAGTTTTGAATACCGACCGAGCGGTCGTTCAATCGCGGCGTTGTCGTTGCAGAAGCTCGAACGGGTCGGTCAGGCCGATCAGCTTTGCCGTGAGCAGGAAGGCCGCGGCGCCGGTTCCCAACGGCAGGGAAAGGGCGACGAGTTTTCCCAGGAACGGAGAAGCGATGTCGAGCTCAATGGATGCCGCGAGGCAGGCGGCGGTCATGACTGCAGTCGCCAGAATTGTCCGAAGAAGCGTGTGGGCAATCGATTTCCACGGAAAGGCGTCGAGTCGTCGCGTGAGAATCCAGCAGGCGATCAGCAACGAAAACGTGGCGGTGATCGAGGTGCCGAGGGCCAGACCGGGGCCGGCCAGGATCCAGACGAGCGTCAGGTTGGCGACAAGATTCACCAGCACCGCGACGAGACCAATGCGCAGCGGAGTCTGTCGGTCTCCGAGTGCGTAGAAGGCTCGTGAGATGATCAGCAAGCCGCACGCCGCCCACGCTCCCAGGGCGTAGGCCGAGATCATGGCCGCCGTTCGGACAGTGTCATTGGCTGTGAATTCGTTTCGCTCAAAGATTAATCGCGTCAGTGGCGTCGCGATCAGGATCAGGCCGACGCTGGCGGGGATGCCAATCGCAATGACCATGCGAAGGCCTTTGGCCAGGTCTTCGCGGAACAGGTCAGTCTGACCTCGCTCGGCATGTGCGGTCAGCAGTGGGTAAATGACGGTTCCCAGGGCGACGCCGAAGACTCCGATCGGGAATTGATAGAGTCGCTGTCCGAGATACATCGCTGTCGCCGTGCCCTCGGTCAGGGGGTACGAGTTCAGCCAGCGAGTGGCATTGGGATCAGTCGGCGCAGTCAGGCCCCAGGCGATCAGGCTGTCGCACAATGTGTTGAGCTGTGTGATGGAAAGTCCGAGCAGGACGGGAAGCATCGTTGCGAAGACGATTTTTACTCGCGAGCGGCCGGCCGCCCAGTTCCAGTCGAAGCGAAATCCGATCTGACGCAGCGTCGGGATGCACAGTCCAAGCTGCACAATTCCGACGCCAACGATGCCGGCGGCGATAAAGTAGATTCTCGTTTCTGCGGTCGCGACAAATCGGTCGAGCGACCAGGCACCGGCAATCCATAGAGCGTTCAGTAAAACCGGAAACAGTGCGGGGATGCCGAAAATGTGCATCCCGTGAAACACGGCACAGGCCTGAGCGATCACACAGATCAGGAGCAGGTAGGGCGTGAGCAGTGCCGTCAAATTCAGCAGCAGGCTGGCTTCGTAAGACATCGGAACGAAGATGCTGATGCCGAGCAGGGCGATATCAATGACGGCGACAATCGCGAACAAGCCGATCGTTGTTACCGCCAGGATGGCTGTCGCGGTTTGATAGGCGGCCTGCTTTCCGTTTTGCTCCATGTCCTGAATGAAGACGGGGAGGAACGCCGTGGAGAGTGCTCCTTCGCCGAAGATCTGGCGAGCCATGTTCGGCACACGAAACGCGACAGTGAACGCGTCCATGATGACACCGTTGCCAAAGCTGGCGACCATCACCGCGTCGCGGAACAGGCCGAGAATTCGGCTGAGCAATGTCAGCAGGCCGACGATTCGAACGCGTTGAAAGAGGCGTCCGCGGTGCGAGTCTTCCAGCCTGTCTCGAGGCGAGTCATCCATGCTGCCGAGTGTCGTTCAAAGAAGGCGTCGCTGGAACGCTGAGTTCGGATGTCAATGTGCCGCTCTGAACGCTGATCGGAAAACAAAGAAAGCCGGCGAGTAACTCACCGGCTTTCTGTTAGGTCTGAATTTCATGAATTCAGGCAGGTGACACGTTTTCTGCTCGCGGACCCTTTGGTCCCTGGCCAGCGGTGTAAGTAACTCGCTGCCCTTCTGTCAGTTCTTCGAAGGTCACCCCTTCCAGAGCCGACAAGTGGAAGAAGATGTCGTTACCGTCTCCTATGTCGATGAATCCAAAGCCCTTGTCCGTCAGCCGCTTGATCGTGCCTTCTGCCATCGCATCTGCTTTCTCAAAAAAAATAGTCGAACGTGGTGATGGTCGAGCAAACCTGTTCTGGCGACCACGCCACCGACCAAAAGAGTAACTAAACAGGTCAGTCCGTCAACTCCAGAAAGGGCTAATCCGGGGCTCAGATAAACTCTTGCGAATTTGTGTAGATCTGGGATTTCAGTGCGTTTTGGGGTCAGCCAGCGTCAGGAGCGGTAATCAGAGGCTGCATCGGAATGATCGACGGTGCGTTTTCTGCGGCTGCCGAGTCGTTCTCTGGAGCGACGGTCGCCACATCTGGCTCGGTCATCATGAACGGAACGGGCGTGAATCCGATCGGAACGAAGGCCAATGTGAGCCAGGCGAGGATCGTGCGAACGCCGCCGATCGGTACAGAATCGTCAGACGATGGCGGGTGTCTGAGTCCAAATCCACAAAGCAAAAGGATCATCAGCATGAAGGTCGGATTCTTTGTGGCGACCATCCAGGCGACAGCTCCGATGATGGTTCCGTAAGCAACCCAATGCGCTTTGCGGCCGATCAACGTGTAGAGGATGTGTCCGCCGTCCAGTTGCCCAACCGGCACCAGATTGACGGCCGTAATAAAGATGCCAACCCAGCCCGCGTGCAGCAGCGGATTGAGCACCACTTCCTGATTCGGGGCGAGCACGCCGTGTCGAAGTTCGTACATCCATTCGAGGATCAGCGGATCTCCAAAGATCATGGCGGCCTGGTTGGGGGCAATCGTCATGACAGTCGAGTTCTGAAGTCCCCACCAGGCAACCGGCAGGGCGACGACTAACCCGGCGAGTGGGCCACTGATTGCGATGTCGAACAAGACTTTTCGGTTCGCGAAACCTGCCCCCTGCAGAATGACGGCTCCCATCGTGCCCAGCGGTGGAAGCGGCATGGGGATGAACATGGGGGGCGATGCGGGAACGCCGTACCGCAAAGCCTGAAGGTAGTGGCCGAGCTCGTGCGCCAGCAGGATGCCCATCACGGCAGCCGAATAGGTCAGCCCGGCTGTATTATCGAACCCGGTTGCCGTCTGTCCTCCGACGTACCATGTGGAAGCGCACGCTGCGAAAAACAGGACGACCGACCACGGGTACATGCGGCGAATTTTTCGGTCGAGAAACTCGCGGTACTGGATGGCCGTCATTCGGCGACGCGGTTTTTCCGGTTTGCCATCTGCTGAATTCGCGAGCTGTTCGTCCGCGCCGCCGACAGACTCCTCTGTTTGGGCAGCGGATTGTTCGTCGTCAGATCTCTCAAGAGGAGTGTCTGTTTCGCCGTCTTCGGCTGGTTGGTGCTTGTTTGGCTCCACGCGGATCCTGCTTCCCTGCGTTGATGACCGAACGGCTCGTTTGTGGCAAAACCGTTCTCAGTTGTTGCGTTTCCGGACGAATCCTAGAATCTGCGTCCGATTGCGAAAATACGACATTTGCTGCGAGTTTATCGACACCAGCCGCTAGTTAGAAACGGGCGAGTGGGTGATCCTTCGGTCGGTCGTTGGTGCGTTCTTGCAAGGACCACTGACATCCAGCTGACCAAATGGAGTCGCCGCTCTCAACTAATACTACATGAAACGGATCGCCGTCCTCGGATCGACAGGATCGATCGGAACGAGTTGCCTGGAGGTGCTCGACGGACTCCGGGACCAAATGGTTCTGGTGGGAGTCTCCGCGCATAGTCGGTGGCAGGATCTGGCTGCTCAAACGCACGACTTCGATCCACGCTGGGCCGTAATCAGCGATGCCGGACTGGCCGAATCTGTCGCCTCGGACCAGTTTGCACCGGGAACGGAACTCGTTTACGGAGCGGACGAGCTTTCGAAACTCGCGTCGCATGACGATGTCGACGTCGTCGTAGCGGCGATTGTCGGAGCGGCCGGTCTGCAAAGCACGGTCGCCGCGGTCGAAGCCGGCCAGGGCGATCCCTCCGCCACGCTCAGCGCGGC
>CALDJX010000245.1 GCA_937899075.1 uncultured Planctomyces sp.
AACTACTTGGCTTCCTTGTTCGACTCAATTCCTGAGCGGCATTGCGTGCCACCCCTGGAACCGGAGCCCTCATCGCGGTTTACGCCGAAGGTGTAACACAATCGCGACTTGTGGAACGCTTTCAGCGTACGACTCACGAGACAATGCTACCAAGGGTGCGCCGCTCTGCGGCGACCCCTGGCTATCGGATGTAACGCCTCCGGCGTAAACGTGCGACACCGGCGCAACCGCTCGTCCCAACACTGACCCGACCCCCAAACGAAACGTCAGACCCCGGATCGAAACACTCGGCCACACCTGATCCCGACCGTGAATCCACATCTCGAACAATCTTCGAAAATCCTGACATCGACCTGAAATAAATCCGACCGACCCGCGACCACCCTTGTGTGAATGGTCAAAACGTCTCCGCTTCTGGAGACCTTTCAACAGATTCGGGAGAGCAGTCATGGGTATTGGTTATCTGAAATATTGTGTCGCAGGGTGCGTCGGCGTGGCTCTTGTGGGCGGGTTGATCTTTGGTAACGAGCTGTTCAGCTATCTCCGAACTTCGACCGGAGCCGTTCGTGAGAGTGTCCGGGACGCCGTTCCGATCGAATTCGAACTCCAGCGAGCTCGCGATTTGATCGACGACATCCTGCCGGAAATTCACGCGAACGTTCGACTGATCGCAGAAGACGAAGTCGAAATCGCCGCTCTGGAAAACGACCTGGTTCGCTCAAGTGAACAGCTTGCGACCGACCGTCGACTGCTCGGTCAGCTTCGTTCGAAACTCGACACACAGACTGTTTCTTACGAAATCGGGGATCGCAATTACTCACGCAAGCAACTGGCCGAGCAAGCTGGACTGAAACTCGCCCGACTGAAAGATGCCGAGATGATTCAGGCCAGCAAACAGCGACTTCTGGAGACTCGGCAGAAATCTTTGCAGGCGGCCATGCAGATGCTCGACCGGGCTCGCAATCGCAAAGCCGAGTTGGCGCAGAAAGTCGAATCACTGGTTGCTCAGCATCGTCTGGTGAAGGCATCGGCGATCGGGTCACGATTTCACGTCGACGATAGTAAACTGTCAAAAGCGGATCAGCTGCTGAGTGATATTCAGAAACGCGTCGATGTTTCCGAGAGAGTCCTTGCTCACGACACAATTTCTGAGATCACGATGGAAGACGTGCAGGACGTAGATGAGCTGCTCGCCGAAATCGACGATCATCTCGGCACAGGCCGCAGCGACGACGTTGAAGTCGCGACGCTTGAAGCGAAATAAATATCCGTCACGTAGGCTGGAACAAGCTCCGCGCAGTTCCGGCGTCTCACGACCAATGCGTTGCCGGAACTGCGCGGAGCTTGTTCCAGCCTACTGTTTCAGCCACTGACCATCTGCGGGATTCAACATCGTGTTCAATCTGCGACTTCGACAGGCTGAAACGGCATTCGCAGAAGGGCGGCTCAATGAAGCCGCTCGTCTGGCGGAGCAGGCCGGTGTTCGAGATCACCGCGAAGGTCAGCTGCTGTTGACGAAGATCGTTGACGCCTTCGTTGAACGAGGTCGCGAGCATCTGAATGCCGGACGATTGAATGATGCCGTTGTTGACTGCGGCGAGGCCAGAAAACTGGCAGGAGAGCAATCGGCAGTTGCTCAGCTCGCAGCAGACGTCGACCTCGCCAATCGGGATTGGCAACTGCGAACAAAGCGAAAGCTGCAGGCCGCCGCCGAGGCATCCAGAGAGATCGCTCGTGGTGAGTTGGACCTCGGAGCAAAGCTGCTGGCGGAATTTCTGGCGGATGGGCCATCGGTCGGTTCAGTCGCCGGGCGGATCAACGAGCAGATCAACGTCAGTCGAGAACGTGTTGAAGCGGCGACGGCTCGTGCACGACGCGAAGTTGAAGCCGGCCACACTCGCGAATCAGTCTCGGCCATTCTCGATCTGCAGAAACTCTCGCCCAGCCATCCTGAACTCATCGACCTGATTGATCAGGTGACTTCGCCAGTCGTGTCGCAACTCTGGTTCGAAGTCGAAGCGGCCCGGCTGGATCGAGTGGAAGCGTTAGTCGCTTCCGTGCGTCCGTTAATCGACTTTGATCCGGAGTTGACCGAAGTCTGCCGGGCGATTGATTCGGCAGTCGCGGTGAATAAGTTGCTCGACGCTTCACGATTCAATGACGCCTATCTTCAGCTCAGAAAGCTGGCCCCGCTGTTGGGAAATGTGGCGTGGCTGAACGAACTGGCCAGCAAGGCCAAACAGGCAGCAGACCTGGCCGTCGAGATTCGATCGAGCCCGCTGTCACTGCTTGGTTGCGCGACGAGTCACTCTTCAACGAACAGAGGAGCATCACGATTGGAGAACCAACCGAGTTTTTCTCCCTCGGCTGCACAAGCAAGTCTTCCGCCAGCGTTGCTTCCGGAACGGCTCATCCTGCAGATCGACGGTGTCGGCAGCGCGTTGCTGCTTCGTCAGGAAAAAGTTTCGGTCGGTGCAACAGGCCGTGCCGGATCATGCGACGTTACGCTGACAGGATTTCCGGGAAGCGGCTCGTTGACGATTGAGCGAGCGGCAGGACGTTACACACTACTTTCAGAAAACAACGAAGAGGTCGTCGTCAATGAACGGCGCTGTCAGGAAAGATCACTGTCCGACGGAGATTCGGTGCGAGTCGGAAAACGTTGCCGGTTCAAGTTTCGTCGCCCCACGTCGGACGTGCCGTCGGCCGTGCTTGAGCTGACCGGCACTCGTTTGTCACGTCCCGATATTCGGTCGGTCGTGCTGTTCGATGAAACGCTGGTCATCGGGCCAGGGCAGTCGAGTCATCTGATGGCAAGAAATCTTGAACAGCCTTTGATTCTGTTCGTCCGGGATGGAGTCTTCCATGTTCGAAGCGGTCTGCCGAATCGTGCGCAACGATTCGCGGCTGACGGAAGTCCGCAGGGAGCAAAGCCGCTGGCACTCGACACGCCAGTCGAGATTGGCGGCACGCGAGTTACCATCTTACGCTGCGAAATCTAAGTATCAGGATCTCAGTGAAGTTCTGATCGGCCAGTCTGACGCAAAGTCGCGAAGCCGCTAAGGAACGCAAAGAATCGATTGATTAGTTCAGTCAAGTTCAACCTTTCAGGGACCATGCCACCAGGCGACAACGCTAATTGAAATCCCTTTGCGAACCTCTGCGTCTTCGCGTCAGATAACTGTCCACTTAGAGCAACTAACTCAGCAACTTTTCGGAGCAGTCCTCACGATGGCTTCTTATCGATATCAACGAGGCGACCGGCCGCTGGAAGGCTACACGATCGAACACGCCGTCGGTCGCGGTGGCTTCGGCGAGGTCTACTACGCCGTCAGCGATTCCGGCAAGCAGGTCGCTCTGAAGGCGGTGCAGAATTACGAAGACATCGAACTTCGCGGCAGCACTCACTGCATGAACCTGAAGTCGCCTCACCTGGTAACGATCTTCGACGTGCGGCACAGCGAATGCGGCGATCCGTTTGTCATCATGGAATACGTCTCCGGTCCGTCGTTGCGCGAGTTGCTCGACGAATCGCCGGAGGGGCTTGGTCCTGAGAAGTCTGCCTGGTTCCTTCGCGAAACCGCCAAGGCGGTTTCGCTGCTGCATGACAACGGGATCGTGCATCGAGACCTGAAGCCTCACAACGTTTTCTTCGAAGACGGTTATGTGCTGGTTGGCGATTACAGCCTCAGTAAAGTCATCACAACAAGTCATCGCAGCGGCCACACACTGACGGTTGGCACGGTGCATTACATGGCTCCGGAAATCAGTCTCGGCCGATACGACCGCACCGTCGATATTTACGCGATGGGTGTGCTGCTTTACGAGATGCTCACCGGCAAGCCACCGTTTCTCGGTGAGTCGATGGGCGAAGTCCTGATGAAGCACATGTCGCAGGATGCCGACGTGTCTGAGTTGCCTCAACCGTTTGCGGCCGTTGTGCAGAAGGCAATGGCTCGCGACCCGGAAACTCGATATCAGTCAGCCGATGAAATGGTCGAAGCATTGTTCGGAACCGACGCTGTCCGAGACGGCGCGTCAGGATTCGATCCGGGCAGCCTGACCATGATCGCTCGTCGAGCGGTTGAGAAATCACGACCGATGCCAGCGACCATTGCGCGAGACTCGGACGCTCGTAAATCAGCACAACTGAAGAACGGCGTAGAGCGGCGAGAGCCTTTTTCCGCCAACGACCGGTCAGACTCGTCAGCGTCGCAAGATCGTCCTCGAAAGACGGAGCATCCGAAGTCTGTTTCGTTCTGGCTTGGACAGTTGACGTCACGCATCGGCGCGAGATTGGCCGTCAGGCCTTACCCCGCGAATGCCACTCTCTGGGATACGTCCGACGAACTGACACTGCAGGCTCGCGTCAATCTGGGAGCGGCCGTTCTGGCGGCGGGGGCATTTTCAACAGCGATGCTGTTCGGAGGGACCACTTCGAACAGGATTGAAATGAGTGTCCCGGAGATCGCGGGGATCGGTGCGGTTTTGATTAGCGCTGTTTCATTTGCAGTGATGGCAGTTGTTCGATTCCTGGCAACATTGCCGGTCTTCTTGCCGTGGTATCTGGTTCGCGGGACGATTGGTTTTACGGTACTGGCCTCCCTTGGGATCGTGCTGTCTCTGGTTGGTCAGTTGAACGGTCTCCCGTCGTTGAGTTGGGAAAACCTGCTGGTGGGAATGCTTCCGCCATTGCTGTTTCTCGATTGGCGATGGATGTCTTCTTCACGGCGATGTTCGCGGCTGAGTGTGATGTCCTCCCTGGCTGCTGCGGCAGTGTGTGCAGGTTTCGCCGGAATCCTTGAACTGGACATGGCGACGTTCATTGTCGGTACGGGCGTGATTTCCACGGCGGCCATCGTTGTTCAGGTCATGTCACCGTTTTCAGAAGCTCGATCTCGTCGCATGGCCCGCGCTACGGACTGGGTTTCATCGTTCGTAGGTCTCGCCTCGGCATTAGCTGTAGAGCGAACGTCAGAAAGCGATCGCACCGGACCTGCATACGGAAGTCAGCCGGTTAGCCATTCTGTCGTTGAGACATCTGCTACCGGTGAGCAATCTGGCAATACCGCTCTGAGCGATCCGATCGTTGATGACGATTGGCTGGCCACCGACGAGCCACCTTCTCAAACGTCAGCGACGTCAACCGCATCGATGTCGCCAGCCAGCAATTCAGGTTTTGCCGCCGATCCGCCGCGATCAAGACTGGTCGCACTTGTGCTGAGCCTGCTTCCGCTCGCGATGATGCCACTCTGCGGTCTACAGCGGTTTTACACGGGGAAAACTTTCAGCGGCGTTGTTTATCTGTTGACGCTCGGCGTGTTCGGTGTCGGACAGTTGATCGATGTCATTCTGATCGCTCTCGGCGAGTTTCGTGACGCCGAAGGTCGATTGCTGACGGCATGGCGGAGCGGCCCAGACGAACTGGCATCGGTCGGTGAGAAGGTCAACAGTCTGTCGGTTGTTCCATCACCGCGGAACATTTTCAACGATGGTCTGGCGCTGCTTGGCGGACTCGCTTTGGCTGGCACATTCATGATTGCATTTGTGCTCGCGATCGACGTGCCCGAGATGATTGCGGCTGACATATTTCGAGGGATCGGCCTGACTGGATCGGACCTGCTGGCGATCTTAGGGACACATACCTGGCCCGAATTGCTGCGAGAACTGTTGCAGCTTTTCGCCGGGATCATGGCAGTTATCGCAGCCGGCCTGTTGCTGGCGTCACGCCGTTCGTTGGGGCTCGCTCACATGCTCAGAGTGCCGGTGGCCGCGAGTCCATTTGGTGCCTCATTCGGGCTTCTGATGGATGCTTTTTATCGAATTGCCTGGAGCAAGGTGGCGGAGGGGGTCCAGCAGGAAAAAGTGGGAATGATTCTCGAAGTGTTCCTTCGCAGCAGCAACTTCATTCCTGGTTGCATTGGTGCAGCGGTTGCCTTTGCGGTTGGTCTACTGATCCTGTCGCTGCCGCCGCGTCGCGTACCCACTCTTTCTGCTGCACCGCACGTTCGCGTGAAACAGGAAGTTTGATTATGGGAGCCGCTTTCTCGGCAGTCTTGTTCACTCTTGCGTGGCCGCCTCGGCGGCAGACGATTCCGATTGTCGAGCATGTTCGCACACCCATCGCACAGAGGCGTTAACAAATGCTGTTTGCAATGTTCTCAATTAACTGGGTTGGAATCTTCGGCAGTCTGATTGCGACGGCGCTGTTGATCGTCGGTCTGATTTTCGGCTTCCGACAAATGAAGATGCCTTACGCACCGGCGTGGGCGGTGGTGTGTGTGGCAATGCTCGGTGCTTTCTTTGCCGGAACGGGCGGAGGAGGAGTCGTCGAGTTACTTCTGTTGTTTGGCGTCCCTCTGCTGGGAGCTGCCGTTTATCTGATCGCGAGATTGGCATCGGCGAAACAGGTTGGCATTGTCGCTGCTGTTGGTCTGTTGGTGTGCGCTTTCATTTTCGTGTTAAGGTCGGGCTCTCATACCGAATTTGTGAACCGGGAGCACACTCGCGCGACAGAGCAAATGCACGATGCTCTGATGAATGAGCAAGCCGTAAGAGTTCGCGCGTTCCGGGAAACCGTCGACCGGCAGCAGCGAGACCTGTTTGATTTGCAGGTTTCAAAATCGCAGACGAACGATGATTCGACAGCCGGTTCTTCGCCCCCGGATGATCAGGTAGAGACACTGAAATCCAGCTCCGGCGTCGCCTGGTATCCTGAAGTCGACGAGCGGTTTGATGCGGACATCCAGCCGTCAATGGCTGCGGCCGGTCGCGAACTTGGCCGGAAGCTGATCAGACTGATGAAGAATGTGACGAAGGACGAAAATGTTCCGCCGATTATTCGCATTCACGCTTCGCAAGTACGGCGTACTTCGTCGGGAATTCGGAAAGCTGAAGATTGCACCGATGCCCTGAATGAGCTTGCTGCCGTGGTGCGAGGCCGTTATCCCGAAGCTCAGGTTCTGGTCGATCAAGTCTCGTCGACAAATTCGGTAGCAAAACTGGATCCGAATGCCGTTGCCATTGAACTGAAAACTTCGGCAGTGGAGTCAAAGACGGCTCCCTGGAACAGCTCAAAGAACGAATTGCAGGCCGACGTGACTGCCGAACTAAGCGGCAGTTCCGGTAAGGCCAGTATCAGCGTGCGACTGGTCGATAAACCCTGGGTTCACAACTTCGATCAGTTTCTGGCTGAAAATCGCAGCGGCAGCTTAGAGGTCGATGCCAGATCCGGTCGACTGACAACATCGGCAATAGAGGCTCGAAAGCTGGCCATTGAAGACGGTGTCAACATGCTGAAGTCGGTTGCGATGGGCTTACTAAGCGCCCAGCCACAATCGCTGCTGCGAATGCCGAGAGAGGCGGAGATAGCAGATCGTTTGAGATCTGAGTTTCTCGGCGGCAGCGATTTAATCGTTGACAGCTTTTCGCAGCGACTGACACATCCTTTGGGGGATCTGTGGAGGGAAGCAATCCTGATTCGAGCCGACAGCACCGCCATGCAGAAACTGATCAACGATTTTGTCAGACAGCGTCAGGATGAGCAGCGTGATCAGTTGTCGCTGGGTGCGGCGCTGACTTTGCTGGTCATTGGGATCATCGTTCTGCACGGCCTTTTGAACTGGATCACGAAAGGCTATCACCGCAAAAGCGTCGGCATGCTGTCAGGCGTGCTTGCTGTTTTTGGCGTGCTGATGGTTTTGCTCATCGCCATCAAGTTCTTTGGGACGAGCCAGTCGGATGTTCTTCCCCCGCAAGAAGCTCAGGAGCTCTCGCAACGTGCAGATGCCAAACTTACTCTTTAGGTTCGTCGTCTTTGCGATGCTTCCGGCTGCCTTTCTTGCGGCGTGCCTTTTCCGAACCACCCACTCCCGTCGACCATGTATCAAGCTGTTCGCGGATGCTCGATTCCTGGCTGATCAGGACTGGCAATCGCAGCTCAAGCTCTGGCGGCCGGATGTAGTCGGACGGAGCTTCCAGACGGTTAACCTCGCGGCCAACATCCTGCAGCCATTGCGGAATGTCGATCGCTGAGCCGGCGGTGTCTTCCATGTAAGACTCGATTTCGAGTCGCAGTCGCTCAAACTTTTCGTGAGCTTCTTTGTCGTCAATCTTCGGCCGCATGGTCGGCTTGATCAGAGCGAGCATTCGGTTGACCGCGAGCGGTTTGATGAATCGTTCGTTGATGCGATCCGCGACGCCGGGCAAGTGAACGCCATATTCCCGTTCGAGCTTCTGCAGACTCTGGACATGCCGGTCTGCTTCTTCTCGCGAATCTTCTTCGAAGGATTCTTCGAGTAACGTCAGTGCGTCCTGCTTGCCGGCCATGGCGAGCGAGCGATGCACGATGCTGTCCGGAATGCGTTCCCAGGCGTCTCGATCGTAAACGGCTTCGACACGCAGGAAGTCGAGCAGAACGTAAAACTTGTCACCGTAATCAGATTGTGTCGTCGTCGTGTTGTATTCCAGAAATCGATCGAACTTATCGACCACCGATCCGTAGACCAGTTCCAGAATTTCGACGGCATCGTCGACGTCGATCTCGCCGGCTTCCAGCGATTCGATCAACGGGCTGGGGTGCAGCGGGTCATCGTTCTCAGCCAGCTGAGCGATGAACCATTCCACGCCGTTGTGCAGGATGGTTCGCACATTTCCAAGCGTCAGCGACCTTGCATGGAACAGCTCGTCCCCGAAGACTTCGACGAATTCTTTGACATCTTCCCAGACGATGTCGTGCCGCAGGCCTTCGACCGAGGACAACCGCATGGTTCGGCTGTGTCGATGCCACTGTTCGCGGTAATGCCCAAGGACTTCGCTGACCATCGCTGTCAGTCGCTCGTCCGAAAAGTTGCCGTCTTCCCACGTCGCTGAGGACTCGACGAGGCACTCGATGGTGTTTCGCAAAGCGGTGCGGAAGATTCGATCGAACTCGGTCACCGACATCTGGTCCGGTCGCGTTTCACGTTCCATG
>CALDJX010000246.1 GCA_937899075.1 uncultured Planctomyces sp.
CCAAACTACTTGGCTTCCTTGTTCGACTCAATTCCTGAGCGGCATTGGGTGCCACTGCTGGCTCGCCCTGCAGTGTTTCAGTTCCGTTATTCGCACTGCTGGGCAAGCCAGCAGTGGCACCCATAATCGGGAAACGGTTTCGGGACAAATCCTAACCACCGCGAGATGCACATGGAGAGTTGGCAAGATGTATAAAACGATTGACGGCTGCCGAAGCTGCGGAAGTGCTGCTCTGAAGGATGTCCTGTCGTTGGGGGATGTCCCTTTGGCGGATGCGCTGCTGTCAAAGGCGGACCTGAAGCAGCCGGAAAAACGCTTTCCGTTGAACGTGGCGTTTTGCGAAGACTGCTCGCTGGTACAGATTCGCGAAACGGTTGCGCCCGAGATCCTTTTCGACGATGACTATCCGTACTTCTCGTCGTTCCTCCCGGCGTGGGTTCAGCATTGCCGAGTGAACGCGGAAGAGCTGATCGAAACCCGCCAGCTAGGGCATGACAGTCTGGTCGTCGAAGTCGCCAGCAACGATGGCTACATGCTGCGAAACTTTCATGAACGTGGCATTCCGACGTTGGGAATCGATCCTGTTCCGGGGCCAGCGGCCGCCGCCGAGAAGTTGGGGATTCCGACGCTGCGTCGATTCTTTGGTGCTCAACTGGCTGAAGATCTTCGAGCTGAGCAAACCGCGGCCGACGTGATTATTGGGAACAATGTGCTGGCTCACGTTGCCGATCTGCGAGGCTTCGTCCGCGGCATCAGCACGCTGTTGAAATCGGATGGCGTGGCGGTGATCGAAGTTCCGTACGTTCGTGATCTGATCGACCATTGTGAGTTCGACACAATCTACCATGAGCATCTGTGCTACTTTTCCGTGACGGCGTTGAACCATCTGGTGTCACACCACGGGCTGCGTCTCTCAGAGGTTCGTCGTTTGCCAACCCACGGTGGCTCGTTGCGGTTGTTCATCGAGCACGGATCGGAACCGTCGGATCAGGTGCGGTCGTTGCTGGCTGAAGAATCGTCTGCGGGGCTCGACTCGGCGTCGTATTACGAAACCTTTGCCAGCCGAGTGTCCGTCCTGCAAAACGAGCTGGTCACGCTGCTCGATCGACTGCGAACTTCCGGCAAGTCCATTGCCGCCTACGGAGCGGCTGCCAAAGGGACGACGTTACTCAACGCGTCCGGGGTGATGCCGGAGCATCTGGATTTTATCGTCGACCGAAACGTTCACAAACACGGTCGGTACATGCCGGGGCTGAAGAGTCCAATCTACGGAACGGAGCGTTTGCTGACCGAGCGTCCCGACTATGTGCTGCTGCTCGCGTGGAACTTCAAAGACGAGATCATTCAGCAGCAGTCCGAGTACCTCGCACAGGGCGGACAGTTCATCGTCCCCGTTCCGGAAGTCAGCATCGTCGACAGTCGCTCACGGTTGTCGGCTGCGTCGTGACTTCACGCGATGACCAATGAGCAGAGTTTCAGGTTTGCAGACAATTTTGAGTGAGTGATCATGACGACTTCTGAGCATCGACATACCGATCAGACAGCGGCTGCGGACCCAGACGTCCGTCAGAAACCCTGCCCGAACTGTCACGAAACACGTAGTCGGCAGATCTACTCGGTAGACAGGATCCCGGCGCATAGCGTTCTGTTGATGCCCAACCTTGAGACCGCAACGAAGTACCCGCGTGGTGACATGCGATTGTTGTTTTGCGAAGCGTGCGGGTTTCTCTCTAACTCAGCCTTCGACGTCACGCTGAATGAGTACAGCCCCGACTACGAAGAGACTCAACATTTCTCGCCGCGTTTCAATCAGTTTGCAGATGAGCTGGTTGCTGATCTGGTTGATCGGTTTGGGATGCGCAACAAGCGCGTTCTTGAGATTGGCTGTGGCAAGGCTGAGTTTCTGTCACGACTGTGTGAGGCCGGCGACAACTTTGGAATCGGCGTCGACCCGGCTATCAGACCGGAGCGTTTTTCATCCGAAGCACGGGCGAAGATGCAGTTGATACCGGAGCTGTATTCCGAAGAGCATTCTGACCTTCAGGCAGATGTCATCCTCTGCCGCCACACGCTGGAGCACATTCAGCCGACACGCGATTTCCTGGACATCGTCCGTCGTTCGATCGGTGACCGACATGACGTGCAGGTTTGTTTCGAGCTGCCCGACGTTCGAGTCATTCTCGAAGAAACTCGTTTCTGGGACGTCTACTACGAACACTGTTCGTACTTCAGCGCGGGTTCGCTGGCACGACTGTTCCGTGATGCGAGCTTCGACATCGTCGATCTCTGGCGAGCCTACAATGACCAGTATCTGCTGTTGGTCGCAAAGCCGGCAGAACTGCCGACTCAGGCGTCGCTGACCATCGAAGACGATCTCGAAGAAATGTCGGCGCTGGCGTCGGCTTTCGAAACGCACAGTCAGAAGCAGATCGCTCATTGGCGAGAGACGATTGGTACCTTCTATCGCGAAGGTCGCAAGCCGGTGCTGTGGGGAGCCGGGTCGAAGTGCGTCGCGTTTCTGACCACGGCGGGCCTGGAACGCGAAGTGGAAGTCGTGGTCGATATTAACCCGTACAAGGCGGGGAAATTCCTGCCGGCAACAGGACACCCGGTGATCTCGCCAGAGCAGCTGAAAGATTACGAACCGGGCGTCGTCGTCGTGATGAATTCCATTTATTTGAACGAAGTGCAAGAGCAACTCGACCAACTCGGCATCGATGCGGAACTCGTCGGGACGTAGCCTTGCTCTGCAAAGCATTCAGACGACAGTTTCGGTCACGCGTCTGAGAACGTCTCTGGAACCCGCGTTTCGTGTGCTGGGATACGGAGCGTTCTGTCCAGGCAGCTCCTGGAACTGGGCTGCGAAGATTCTCTGTCAGTCGAGTGACTCGGGAAGAACTGTCGCGCTATAATCGCTGGCTGTAAGATCGCTATCCACAGCTCATCCAGAAGCTGCCTCACCAGGAGCCACCCAATGAAGTTCAGCGTTTGTACTCTTGCACTCGTCTTGGCCACCATCGTCCATTCCACTGTTTCCGCCGCCGATCCTATGAAGGCGCTGATCATCGATGGCCAGAACAATCATGGAGCGTGGCCGAAAACCACCTTCATGATGAAGAAATATCTGGAAGACACAAAGCTGTTTACGGTCGACATTGCTCGAACGGCATTCACGACAAACGGCGAAGCGCTGTTGAAGGAATTCCCGCTGGAAGGGTTCGACTCGACTCCGACGAAGTCGGCGAAGACCGATCCGAACTTCCGACCGGAATTTGCGAAGTACGACGTTGTCATTTCGAACTTCGGTCACGGAGCAGCGTCCTGGCCGGAAGAAACGCAGAAAGACCTGATCTCGTACATGAAGAATGGTGGCGGGCTCGTCATCGTCCACGCGGCGGATAACTCGTTCGGCGACTGGCCTGAGTACAACGAGATGATCGGAATCGGCGGATGGGGTGGCCGAAACGAAAAACACGGCCCCTACGTCTACTACAACGACGATGACAAACTGGTCCGCGATACGTCAAAAGGAAACGGTGGCCATCACGGACCGCAGCGAGCATTCCCGATCCGAATTCGAGACAACTCACACCCGATTACGGACGGAATGCCGGCTGAATGGCTGCACGGCAAAGATGAACTCTATGACAAACTTCGCGGACCAGCCGTCAACATGCAGGTTCTGGCAACGGCCTATGCAGACCCCAAAGCTGGCGGTAGCGGACGTCACGAACCGATGCTCATGACTCTGACCTATGGCAAAGGTCGTGTCTTCCACACGCCGATGGGACACGCCGATTACTCGCAGGAATGCGTTGGTTTCATTGTTAGCCTGCAGCGCGGAACCGAGTGGGCTGCCACAGGCAAAGTCACTCAGAAGATTCCGTCGGACTTCCCGACAGCCGACAAGGAAACCAGTCGAAAGTTCTAAAGTTCCAACGAGCCACATTTGTTTGGTTGGTGGCGAGGATCGACCGGTACTGCCTGTACCTCTTTCGCGGACTTTGATATTCCAGGCAGTGAGGCAACGCACCGATTGACCAGTCAGTACGATGCTGGTTAGGGTGAATCAATGACTGATGAATGTCCCAATTCAGAATCGAAATCCGACGGCGCTGGCCTGTCAAAGATTCGCCAGCGATGGCCGAAGTCTGTTCGCTTCACTATCGGGGTCATTCTTTACGTGTTCTCAATCGGACCGATGTTCTGGTTCTGGTACGAAGCCGAGAATATGGGTGGCAGTCCAGTTGTTCGTGTGATCTACGTGCCGCTCAGACTTTTGTGCGTGATCCCTCAGGTCGAAGACTGGCTGAACAATTACATCAACTGGTGGATCGCCTGAAGCCGGACGTCGAGTGTCGCCTCCAAATGTCGCAGGCCCAACGAGCAGTCGCATGTCCGCGGGCTGCTCGCGAGTCGTGCGAACCAGGTAAGGACCCAGCTCGACAATCGGATCGGTTGGTAACGCGGTCAACGCAGAGTAAGCTGTCACCATCGCTCAAATGCTGAGGACTGAGCGTTATTTCAATCAGAAACGGCTTTCGACTCCGGGAGTGTTTGTAGATCTGGTGACTGCCCCGGGCTTCAAACCCGGTGAGACCCCTGAAAAGGGGCCTGGTGGGTTCGATTCCCATCCGCTCCCGCTTTTCATTCTCAGCGACTCTCAATGACTCGCTGACAGACTCAAACCCGTTGCCTTGCAACGGGTTTCGTGTTGCGCTGTCGGCAGTCTCTGAAGTCGACTCAGCAACGTCCGGCGCTTCAATCAGTCTCAACTGAGGTCGACCGGAATCAGGCGGTTGTCCAACCTTTTGTCCAACCATGCGCCCAACCACATTGGACGGTTTGCGGGCATCCGTTGTACCGGTTGCCCGCAAAGCGACCGAATCCGCTTCCGGTCGGTCAGACTCCGGAACCGGCAACAGCGGCGGCAGACCATCGACCGCGGCGGCCAGGTCGTAGAGGTTCGCGTGCGTGTAGCGGCCGATTGTCAGCTCGACGGTCGTATGTCGCGCCAGCTTCTGCATTGCTTTCGCCGATGCGCCCGACCGTCCCAGCCGTGACAGGTATGTGTGGCGCAGCGAGTGAAAATCGGCAGTCCCGTCTTCGGTCCGGTAGCAGAGGAACCCGGACCGTTCCCGCGTGTCACGTTCGTCGTCTGACTTGGCTTGCTTGATCCAGGCAGCTCTCGCTTTTCTCAGGTCGTATTCGATGAGCTTGCAGCCTTCGTGCTGAGCCGCCCACGCACCGGGCCACAATCGAACCGTCGGTGAGAGTTTCGCCAGCCACGGACGCAGCATGGTGACCAGTTCAGGCGGCAACGGGATCTCGTCACCACGTCCGGCCTTCTCGTCAGCCGCGTCGATTCGTACGGTCGGGATACCGACTTCCACGCCCTTCAGGTCGAAGTGAGCCGGCGTCAGGCTTGCCAGTTCGCTTGCCCGGAATCCCGTTCCGATGGCGACCGAATACAGCGTGAACCGTTCCCAGCCGGTTAGATGTCGAATGGACCGTTCCTGTCGAGCCGTCTCCAGCAAGTGCTGAATTTCATCCGTAGCCAGTTCGCGACGGACGCGGCGAACATCTTTGGATTCGTTGCCGCCCTTCAGATGGGACAGGCGGTTGTCTCCAGTCCGTCGATCAGAGACCAGCCACGTGCTGAACTGCTTCACGGCCGTCAGATAATGATTGACGGTCCTTTGTCCGAGCCCGTCGCGTTGCAGTTTGCCGAGTTCCCGTTGCACGCGACTGGCGGAAATGTCCGCGATAAAGCGGAACTTGCAGCCGTCTGCGACACGCCGCACACGAGTTTCGATGAGCTTCCAGTAGTCAGTCGATCGGCCGGCATCGCGCAGACTGCCGACGAAATCGTCGATGTGTTGCATCAACGGGACGGAGTGCCAGGCTTCAAACGGATCGACCAGCCCGGCTGTTTGCCGCAGCGCTTTCCGCTCCAGTTCGTGAAGCATCTGTCGGGCAATGGTCTTGTCAGACGCCAGCCTGATGCGATGCTGAATGCCTTCGGCGTCGCGGTAACGGCCATACCAGGCCTTCGACTTCTCGACGGTCTTGCACGCACCAGGTGTATTCTTTGAACAGCGTTTTCCGTTCGGGTCCACGTATCGGTGGACCGTGTTCCGGTAAAGATGAGCCATCGGGGCAACCCCTCTCGAAAACGCCGCGCCGCGGGCCGGTCGTTTCGAGTCGACCGGGCACCGCGACGCAGCAAAGGTTGTTTCGGCAGATACTACAGCAGCACGTCAGGATTCGTAGCCCGTTCTGGTTTGTGTGAGCACACACTCACCACGGATTCGGATTCGCGACGCCTGCTGAATCACCGTGTTCAGATTTGAAAACCGGACTTCAACCGGCCACAGATCCCGACTTCCGGGCTTCGGCGACGGATTCGCCGTACCGGTCGAAACTGAATCGGCCCGTTTTCCTGTTCAGCAGCGCGAGACACGGATCGACCAGGCAGCCGACATCGTTTGACGGCTTGTCGATCACGTTTCGATGTACCCCGGCGCGGCGGGCTTCGTCGTGGCCGTTTTCGATCGGTCTTCGATGGTCGTGGGCTCTCTACCGTAGCGTCCTCACGTTTGATCGAAGTATCCGGCGGCGCTTCGATGCCGATTCGCACGCCACCCCGGCCTGTCTTCACAATCAGAATTCGAACGTTCCCAATCTGAACGGCTTCCCCGTTCTTTCTCGTCAGAACAATCATCGCATACAGTCCTTGTTACGGAGAGTCTTCCCACACGGCTTCGCGGCTTTCGGGGAAGTCTCAATGTTGTTTCCGGCCGGCAGAGCTTCACGCCACAAACGTGAACGCTTCTGTCGGTCGGTTTTCGTTGCGGTCCGATTGAACGCCAACCGGCCCCGTTTCGATGAACAGGCGACGCACCTGTCCGCAGCAATTGCTTTCGCAAGTAACTCGCGAGCGTCGCACCTCCCGGCGGAGGCCGCGCCCGCTGTTCCCGGTAGACTGTGTTTGACTTGTGATTCATATCACGAATTCACTTTCGATCCTGAGAACGATCAGTCATCGAGTCGCTTACCGGTGACCACCCAGACGACAGCCGGGCAGCCGGAAGGCGTTGGTCTGGTTTCTCCCGAGTCACGTGCGTAACCGTGCTCGACCAGCCAGCGGCGACGCGGCCGTTCTGTGTTGCCTGGAAGATTCAATGCTTCCTGAATTTCCGAGTCGGTCGCGCCTTCGGCCGCACACGCCGTGAGAAACTCCAGCACGCGTTTCCACATGGCCGGAACGGTCGACCGAATTCGCTCACCAGCTTCGTGACTGGTTGCGCTTCGGTTATGCGGGACCCGGATCGACCGGCGGCGAGTCTGTTTCGTTCGTCGGGAACGGCCTCGTCGCGCCGGATTCTGAGGAACGGGGAACAGCGAAAGTTGCGTGAGGTGTTCCATGATTTTGATCCTTCCTGTCGAGTACCCTCGAAAACGAATCTGTCAGCAGCGACATCAACCGGCCGGCCTTTCGAGACAGCCGTGTGTCATGTGTCCGCTCGCTGTGGCATATCGCCAGCAGCGCGAGCCAGCAGCGCCACAATCGGCGTCCGCAGGTCAGTGGGCAGCTCTCTGAGTCCCTGCAATGCGATCGTTTCACCATGGCGTGCGAGGTCGATTCCGGCCTGCCGTGCCAGTTCCTTGCGTGGTGACGGTCGCATATCGGACCAGGTCACCGTGTACCGCCCGATTTCGACTTCCGGTGCGGGCGTCGGTCGCGGTGGCGGCGCGGGCCAGCCATCCGTCACCGCTACATCGTGCGGAGTCTCACGGAGTCGCCACGCCAGTGCTCCCGGCCCGAGGTCCGGGCGTTGGGCCAGCTCCGCCGTGAGCTGTCTTATCGCGTCCGCCGTGTATCCCGCGGCGATGGCATCCGCGGCGGTCTGCGTCGCAGCCGCCAGCCCCGCTCGTCGTAACATCTCGACCACCTCCGCCTCCATGTCAGCGTCGCGCAGGACCAGCGACGCTGCCACAGGCGCGGACAGTGGAGGAGGTGGTTCTCTTTTTGTCTTGTCTCCTCTTCTCTCGTCTAATCTAGTGACGCCAGTGACGCACGGCTGTCCCCTCAGTGAAGCGGATGTGTCACGCTGCGTGCGTGACACATCCGCTTCACCGGTCTGCTTCTTGCGCCTCGCTTGTTGGCGGAGGCAGGTCTGTGCACGGCTCTTCGCGCTCTGGCCGTTGTGGATGCCGAAATCCGGAATCGTCACGCCCGCGTCGCCAGTCGCCAGCCAGCCGACAGATTCCAGGGCCGCGGCGAACCCAGGCAGCCCACACTTCCGATCGACGGCGTTGGCTGTCAGACCGATCAACTCACCGTCGGTGGAGTGCGCGTCCGCCATCGACCACAACCGATACAGCGCGCCGATGATGTGAGCCTCGTCGGTCGCGAGTGCGTCGCACAGTGCCGAGACGCGTGGGTCGTCCCACAGGTCAGTCCGCATCTTGATCCAGGGCTTCGCGCCTACTCCCGTCGGCGTCGTCGGTCGACTATGCTGCGTCATGTTGTGAGACCTACATGCTGTGCGGTGCGATCCCTGCAAGGCCACCACCGACAGCGTGAATTTGTGAGATGGCCAGCCCGTCACGGCTGGCTATTTTTACGTGCTGATTTGTTTCGAAATGCTCATCCCGGCGCCGCACGCGAAGCAGCAGCACGGACGCGGCGAATTCACTCCGAAACGCAAACGGCAGGCAGCACGCGAATTCAGCGCGCTGGCCTGCCGTTTGTATTTTCGGAAAGCGCTTTCC
Organism: uncultured Planctomyces sp.; assembly: GCA_937899075.1. Taxonomy (GTDB): domain Bacteria; phylum Planctomycetota; class Planctomycetia; order Planctomycetales; family Planctomycetaceae; genus JABMPE01. Next base: position 8,779 of record CALDJX010000246.1, read on the forward strand.
ACGTCTTCCGGTCGAGCAACCGACCTTCGCGTTCCGATGCGGACAACCAGAGTTCGACGGTTTCCCGTCGCCAGCGCACGCACCCGCGAGACAAAGCCAGCTCACGCGGGAGCTTTCCCGCTGACTTCATGCGATGCAAAGTCGC
>CALDJX010000247.1 GCA_937899075.1 uncultured Planctomyces sp.
AACTCTCAACTCTCAACTCTCAACTCTCAACTCTCAACTGGCGGCGTGTATTTGCGATCGAAGTGAGTGTACCCGCCATCGACGTAGACGATCTGCCCGGTCGTGTGACTTGAACGCGGCGAGGCCAGAAAGACGACCATGTCAGCCATTTCTTCGACAGTCGTAAATCGTTGACCGAACGGAATCATGCGTTCGATGGCCGCTCGGCTGGCAGCAGGGTCGGGCATCGTGTTCAGCCAGTTTTCGTAGAGCGGTGTCCATGTTTCGGCGGGAACGACGGTGTTGACCCGGATGCCGTCCGCCGCGAGATCGACCGCCCATTCGCGGGTCAGCGCGTTGATGCCGCCTTTGGACGCAGCGTAAGCCGAGGTGCCGCCCTGTCCGGTATCTGCAACTTTCGAGCTGATGTTGATGATGACGCCCTGCGATTTCTTCAGCTCATCCAGTGCATAATGGACGAGGGCATAGCAATGGATGAGATTCTTTTTCAGCGACTCGACAAACGCGTCCGGGCCCTGGTCGAGTCCCACGCTGTCGTTAACTCCGGCGTTGTTGACGAGGATGTCGATCCGGCCGAACTTTTGAATCGTCGCTTCGATCGCGTGGCGGCACGCGTCGACTTCGGACAGGTCGCCTTGAATGAAGAAGCAGTCCTTGCCCTGAGCAGCGTACTCGGCTTCGAGAGCCAACCCTTCTTCCGTGCTGCGATTAACGTTGGCAACGCGGGCTCCCTCGGCAAGAAACGACCGGACGATTCCCGCGCCGATTCCTTTCGAGCCACCAGTCACGAGCACCACTTTGTCTTGAAGTTTCAGGTCCATTTGGTGAGGACTCCGGGAAGGGCACACGATCGGTGCCTGGCTATGAAGCGGCTGGAGGAGGGATTGTCAGCATGGCGAGTACCAGGTTCGCCGCGTTAAACAGCATGTGCAGCAGGACAACGCTCAGGAAACAGCGACGTTGCTGATACACGTATCCAAGTACCAGAGCAAGCGGCAGCAATGGAATGGCGTCGGGCAGACGATGCACGGCGGCGAAGATTACCGCGACGGCGACCAATGCTTCGCGTGGCGGAGCGATACTTTGGAGCCAGGTCTGCAGCACGACTCGATAAATTAATTCTTCAACCAGCGGGGCAAGGAACACCGCCGCGATAACGATCCAGGCCAGCGTCGAGAATGAACGATCCTGCTCGAGAAGCTGCAGAAGTCCGTGCGAGTTGCTCGTGCTTCTCCAGGGAAGCGTCAACACCCACACGCCGAGCACCGGCAAAACAGCCCCGGCGAATCCGAGGACCCCGTCCGCAATCTGCTGCCGGAGTTCGTTCAAATGAAATCCAAACGCCTCGACACTAACAGTCGTCGAATACGTCATCGGAACAAGGATCGCCAGAAACAGCAGAACGTTGAACTGGCAGGTAAGCTGCACATCGGCGACGGTTGGTGGACGGCCTGTGGTGACAGGCTCACCGACCAGGGCCAGGAGTTGCATCCCGATCCACGAGGCCACGACGATGATCGAAATCGCATGAGCGACCGGCAGTGGTTCATCTTTAGCCGGGAGAATCGGGAGGCGATGCCACAGCCGATACGCGGCGAGCGACAAGACGATAAAGCTGGCGACACCGAGCACGCTCAGCATGCAAACAGCGGTCAGCGGGAGATCCTGCATTTAGAGTCCGATTTCTGGCCCGTGATCAACGCTCGTGAAAACTTTTCCGTCGCTACGCAGATTAAGCTGATCATCTGACGCGAAGTCGCGAAGACGCAGAGATTCGCAAAGGCACTTAACGATTTGAACTCAGAGCACCTCGACTGCCGAGAGTCATCTCTTTCGATTACTCAACTCTTTGCGTTTCTTAGCGGCTTTGCGACTTTGCGTCAGACCTTACAAGAGGAAACCTCTCGTTTCAGCAATGACTGTAAAAGTGCGGAAGCGACCGATCACTTCCGCCAGTTGTCGTAGGACGGCGTGGGATAGGCGGTGATCGACGCTTCGTCAATCTCGACGCCAAAGCCTGGACGATTCGGGACTTCAACGAACCCATTTTCGATCGACGGTTGGCCGGACACCCAGGACATCCAGGGCCGACCGGATTCGGCCAAAGGATCAGCGAGAGCATTGCCCAGCGCCGCGATAGCCGGCAGCGACCACAGCTCGGCTCCGCGATGAGGACAGACGCGCAAACCGAATTCGGAAGCGATCTCATAAACGCGAATCAGCTCGGTCAGGCCGCCGCACCAGCAGACGTCGGGTTGCAGCACCGTATGCAGACGCTGAGCGGCGAGATGTCTGAAGCCGGCCGACGTGTATTCGTGCTCGCCGCCCGCGATGGGCACCGGTGAGTTGCTGACGAGTTCAGCATAACCAGCTTCATCGTGAACCGGCAGCGGCTCTTCCAGCCAGCTCAGATTCAGATCGGCCACGCGGCTGATAACAGCCTGCGTTTCGACGAGATTCCACTTCATCCAGGCGTCGGCCATCAACTCCCGGTCCGGTCCGATTGCCGAACGTGCTCGGGATAGTTGATCGGCGATGCGGTCGGCAAAGGCTTCCGTACTGCCGTCCTCTTCGGTCGACTGACCGCCAAGGTGCAGCTTGAAGCCCTGATGAGGACTCGCCGCGACTTCGTCCATCGCGTCGTTGTCCCACACGGTGATGTACGTCGGCAGGCTTGTTTGCTTTGCTCCACCGAGCAGGCTGCACACGCTTGTCTTCTCGGCGCGACCTTTCAGATCCCACAACGCGAGGTCGACTCCGGAAATCGCCATCACGACGAGACCCTTCTGCCCGTACGCCAGCGTCGAGTCGAACATCGTCTGCCATAGAGACTCGATCTGCGACGGCTCTTTCCCGAGCAGCATGTCTCGCAGGACAGTCCGCACGACATGAATCCCGGCGAAGCCGCCGCCGCCAACTCCGTAGCCTGTAATTCCCGAGTCGGTATCAACGGCGACCAGAATCTGGCCGATGCTCGTCCGCCAGTCATCGGGCGACGTTGGCGTGATCGGCTGGCAGGCTCGGACATCAGTAATCTTCATGACACGCTTCGCTTTGATCCTATGTTTCTATTAATGATCCCAACTCTCGCCGTCAGTTTGCGATGGAAGAACCGTGCAAGTTAGAGGCTCCGAGCCGGGCTCACCATCGGCTCGCGACAATCCAACCGCGGCAAAGCAGCCTGTTGACATTCGATTCAGACTTCGTACCTTCTCTCCTAGATTATCTACACAAGAAAACTGGCTGGCAGTATGTGGCTTGATTGGTTCCAGGAAGCGGGCTCGCGCGTGGCGAATGTTTTTCGTCGGTCGCAGCTTGAATCTGAAGTGGACGAGGAACTGCGCTTCCACCTGGAAATGCAGATCGAGCAGTACGTTAAGTCCGGGATGTCCGAACGAGACGCTCGCCGAGTGGCTCTGATCGAGTTTGGTGGCGTTGATAGAACCGTTGAGGACTGCCGCGACGTTTTGGGGCTGCGACTGATGCACGACTTCATTCAGGATATTCGCTACGCGGTGCGCGTTCTGGTTCGAAGTCCCGGCTTCACGATCGTGGCTGTGCTGACTCTGGCCCTGGGCATTGGTGCCAACACCGCCGTCTTCAGTGTCGTGAACGCCCTGTTGCTACAGCCGCTGCCGTTCGAGAATCCCGACCGGATCGTGATGCTGTGGGAGGAAAACCCCGACCACGGTGTCGAGCAGGAACAGGTGGCGTGGGCAGATTTCCTGGAGTGGCAGGAGTCAACAACCTCGTTCGAATCGATCGGCTACGTCGTTAATCGGATGGCGGCCAGCCGAAACTTTCTAATGAAAACTGGCGACGATGTGTCGCGAATCCGAGCTCGCCATATTTCATCCAGCCTGTTCAAGGTATTGGGCGTTGCGCCGCTGATCGGTCAAACATTATCGAGTGCCGACGACGAACCGGGCGGCCTGCATCGCGTTGTGCTGAGCCATCGAATGTGGTCTCAGGTTTTCGGTGCGAATCCAAAGGTCATCGGGCAGACGATTGATCTGGGAAAACAGCAACCCTTCGAAGTGGTCGGCGTTATGCCGCCGCGGTTTCGGTTTCCTCAGGACGCCGACGCATGGTTGTCGGTGGCCGGCGTGTATGACGAACGAAGCCTGAAGGGTCTTATGCAGAGCCACGGACATCATCCGCTTTGGGTGGCTGGCCGTTTAAAGGCGGGAGTAACGCCAGCCGAAGCGCAAGCCGAATTGAACGTCCTTCAACGTCAGATTCACGATGCCCCCGAAAATCAGAGCAACCAGCGACTGTCAGCCGGCGTGATCGTCATGCCGTTGCTGGATCAGGTCAACGGATCCGGTACTCGGTCCGCGCTGCTGCTTCTGCTGGGCGCGGTCGGTTTTGTTCTGCTGATTGCCTGTGCGAACGTCGCCAATCTACTGTTGGCTCCTGCGATCTCGCGACGACGCGAAATGGCGATTCGCGCGGCACTCGGCGCAGGACGCCTGCGAGTGATTCGGCAATTGCTGACCGAAAGTCTGCTGCTGTCTCTGCTGGGAGCGGCCGCCGCTTCACTGCTGGCGGTTTGGGGCATCGACCTGCTGGAGCTGATCCGTCTGGATTCGACGTATCTCGGAGTCAAGGAATTCCGGTTCGACCGCATCGGCGACGTGCAGATTGATCGAGGCGTGCTCGGCTTCACGATTCTCGTTTCTGTCGTGACCGGCGTTCTGTTTGGACTGATTCCGGCCGTGCAGGCTTCGCGGCTCGACATCAACAGCACGCTGAAAGAGGACAGCCGATCAGGCACACCAGCCAAAGCGGCGCGGCTGTTTCGAAACTCGCTGCTGATTTCCGAAGTGTCGCTCGCGCTGGTTCTTCTGGCGGGAGCCGGGCTGGCCCTGCGCGGATTCTCGAAGATGCTCGCGATCGATCCTGGCATGGATCCCGAGCCGGTACTGCAGGCCGAGCTTGATCTCGACATGGCCGAACAGGTCTACGGAATGAAGATCGAAGAAGCATTTGATGAAGTCGTTGAGCGAGTCTCTGCGCTGCCTGGCGTGACGGCTGTCTCCGGAGTCGGCGAGATTCCCGTTGTCAAAAGTGGCTGGAACGACACCTTCAGGATCGTCGGGCCGGAACACGAAGGCCTCGACAATTCCGATCTGCCGTACGCCGATCTGCGACTCATGAGTCCCGGCGTGTTTAAGTCGCTGGGGATTCCGTTGCTGTCCGGTCGGGATTTCGCCGACACCGACACCGCTGAGAACCCACGCGTCTCGATCATCAATCAGGCGTTGGCCGAGAAGTTCTTTCCCGGTGAGAATCCAATCGGTCGGAAGCTCCAATTTCGAGGATGGGCTCAGAGAGAAAGTGAGATCGTCGGTGTTGCGGGCAACGTCCGAAATTACAGCAGCGACGGCGAGGACCAACACGAACTCTACTTCCCATTCGCGCAACAGTTCATGGGCGGTTCGGAAGTCGGACCTGTGATCCTCATCCGAGTTCAGGGCAGCACCGATGACCTTGTCCCGGCAATTCGCGCCGCCGTCGACGGCCCCGATCCTCGGCAGCAGGTGCTGATCCGATTTCGCAACGTGCAGAACATGCTGGACAATTCGGCCTCGCAGCAACGATTTCAGGCCGTGCTGCTGGGAGTGTTTTCCGGCATCGCTTTGCTGCTGGCCGTTGTCGGTGTGTACGGAGTGATGTCGTACTCGACGTCGCAACGAATTCAGGAGGTCGGCATCCGATTGGCGCTCGGCGCTCAGCCTGGGCAGATTCTACGAACCATCGTTGGCGAGGGCGTCATTCTGTCGTCGATCGGGATTGCCATCGGAGTCGCTGTTTCAGTCGGGCTCGGACACCTACTGAGCACCTTGTTCTTCGGCCTTGAGTCGACTGACGCGGCGACTCTGGCAACCGTGGCAGTGATCCTGCTTCTGGTCAGCACGCTGGCCAGTTTGATTCCCGCCTGGCGCGCCATGCGTGTGGACCCGCTGACCGCGCTACGGCACGAATGATCGACTTTGTCACGAATGACGAATTCGGTTCTGTACTCGAACGAGTTTTCCGTTTGTGAACGCCTCAAAGTTAAGAAACGTGTTCCCGACTACATACCAGCACGAAGCGCAAGCGAGTGGATTCTCGGCAATCACTCGCTTGCGCTTCGTGCTGGTTTCAGGAATTTATTTCGGGCACGTTCCTACGACTCTGGTGACTGGCAAGATCGATTCCCGAAACTCTCCTTGATTGTCTAGGGGAGCGGTCGTAGCATGGAATTCAACGAAAAAATTACAGCCGTTGCCTCCGCGACGGTGACGAATAAATGGAGAGACTGATGACTGCGAAAGAGCGATTGGAGTTGCTGCAGGGAACGCTCGACATGCTGATTCTTAAATCGATCAGCCACGCTCCGATGCACGGCTTCGGCATTTCGATACGGATTCGGCAGATGTCTCAGGAGGTGCTGCAGGTCGAGCAGGGCTCGCTTTACCCGGCCTTGTACCGTCTTGAAAACCGCGGATGGATCAAGTCTGAATGGGGCGTGTCCGACAACAACCGCCGAGCGAAATTTTACGAACTGACAAGCGTTGGTCGGAAACAACTCGGCGTTGAAACCGCAAACTGGGAACGACTTTCGTCGGCGATCAATCTCGTTCTGGCAACGGGGTAACGATTCCGCGTTTCATAATTCAGAGAGTCATTCAAAAGGAAAGGAACGCAGGGGTCGCTGAGTTCCCACAGAGGGTAAGGAGCATCAATCGGCTCTCCACAGTCTCCGCGTTTTTTGACCTCTGTGATCTCTGCGTTCAAATTTTCATAAGAAAAGAAAGAGCGGTTTGCTCGTTTGGAAAGTGAATTTTCGTGGACGTTGTTCGCAAGAAACCGAAAACCGGAAAGTGGTTGCGATGGACATTTCTGCTCATCGTGATCGGCGCTGGAATTGCGGCGACGACTTCCGGGCTTTCGAATCTGAAGCCAGCACTACCGGAGTTCGACCGGGCTCCCGTCATCTTTGACACGGTGCAGCGTGGCACGCTGATTCGGGAAGTGCGAGGTTCCGGAACGCTGGTTCCGGTCGACATTACCTGGGTCACGACGGAAGTCGGCGGTCAGGTTACCGAAGTCCTGATTGAACCTGGCGTCGAGGTCACTCAGGAAACAGTTATTCTCAAACTGCACGACCCTCAGATGGAGCGTGCCGTCCGTGAAGAGGAGCGGTCACTGACGCTGGCGCAGGCCGATGTCGAACGGTTCACGATTTCTCAGAAGTCGACGGAACTCGATCTGAAAGTCGCAACGGCGACGTCGCGTGCCAACTTTGAAAAAGCTCGACTTCAATCCGAATTGCACGATCGACTATCGCTGCGAGGGCTGATTTCTCCTCGTCAGGCTCGTCAGTCTCGAGACAAAGCTGACCGTAGCCGCATGCTGATGGAAGTTCAGATCGAGCGTGTTGTAAACAGCAAGAAAACTCAGGAGTTGCAGTACAAAGAGAAACTCGCCTGGG
>CALDJX010000248.1 GCA_937899075.1 uncultured Planctomyces sp.
TCGACGCGAATCCCGGAGTGCATGTTCAACGCGTCGTTCAACGTGATCGTGTCACTGCCTGCGGCGAGTTTGCTCTGTTCGATGTCCGTCAGGAAGTCGAGCACAGGTCGATCCAGGTCGGACATCTTCAAATGGCCCAGTCGAATGGCGCGGCCCAATACCAATGCCGTGTAGGATTTGGTGATCGACATTTGGTAATGAGGATAGTTGGCTCGCCCACGTCGAAAGTACGACTCGAAAATCAGTCGTCCATCATGGTGAATCAACAGGCTGTCGACGTCTCCGTGCTGACCGGCGGCAATCTCTCGGGCCAATGCCAGGATCATCTTCTTATTGCCGCTATCGCTGCCAAGTTCACCGACTTCAATTCCGTCCGCCATGTCCTCAGGCGCAGTGTCAATAAACGGTCGCTCAAGATCGGAAAGATGCTGCTCTTTGGCGTATGAAATATCTTCGGACGACAAATCCGTGACTTCCGGTGCAAGCCCATCAGCTTCCGTCAGTAAGCCGGCGTCCTGTGTTGTCATTGCTTTGGCTGGCGACGTTTTACCCGACAGCTTCTGTTGTTCGGCGCCTTTGGCTCGTTTGGCGATTCGATTTGCTTTGCGTTCTGCCAATTCAGCTTCGGTAAGTTCTCTCTTCGGCGCGTTCTGCGTGATTGGTTCTCGCGGCGGCTTGAATTCATCCGTCATGAAGCTCGATGCAGGCAGACCCGCTGAGTTGACAAGACTAATGGCGGGATCAGGTTCTGGCTTGCGAAACAGGTACCGCACGTATTTCGGGTCGCCGATCTGCAGACTGGTCACATGAACCTGGTCACCAACGATCTTTGCGTTAGCCGCAACGTACTTGCCGTCTTCGCCAGCGATTTCAAAGAAGTCGAGGCTCGAGTCATTACCGGTGGGATTGCTGAGTCCATCTACAACATAGTCGAAGGAAAGTTGAGCAATGTTGCCGTGAAATTCAACGCTCTTTAGCAGTGGCCCTGAATAGGGCAACTCCGATCTGCCGTAGTCTTTCGCCAGTGCCCACAGAGCCAGACGCTGCCCCGCATGCTGTTTGTCATGTGGGTGTAAACTTGGGCCGTGGTCATAGAAGACCGCCATCCCGGTGTTTTGCGTGTTTGCCAGCGTTCGTCTCATGGCGTCTCGCAGCCACGGCCACTCGCCCGTCGCATCCTGAGTGGGAACTTGAACGTAATAGAAGGGGAACTTTCGTTCCGGCACTCCCGCACGATGAGCAAACAGCGCGCGCCAATTGTCAATCATGAAGGGAAGCAACTGCCGATATTCGTAGCCCGTCTGTGCTTTGGCATTTCGCTCGCCCTGGTACCAGATCACACCTCGAAAACAAACGGGGACGATCGGATCAATTTTATCGGCGTACTGAACGCCTGGGTTTCGGTTTTCCTGCACGTCATTCCAGCCCTCGGGAATGCTGAGCCGTTTTCGAATAACCTCTGAATCGTGTTTCGGGATCCAGGCCTGGATGGGTGTCCCGGAGTTGTATCGCAGGATCAGACCGATCGGGACATTCAGTTCTCGGTACAGTTTTTCGCCAAAGTAGAACCCGACGCGAGAAACGCTCCGCTGTGTCTTCTCATCGATCCCCGTCCAACCGTGCCGAGTGGAGACGCGCATTCGGGCCAGGCCCTTCTCGAAATACTCCGGTTCGATAAATCGATTCTTGCTCGAGCTGAACGAATCCGCCATGTTCGACTGCCCGCTGCACAGCCAAACTTCGCCAACCAGTACACCAGAAAGTTCCAGCCTATTCGTTCCTTCAACAAGCAACCTCTGTGCCTGGTTCGATGTGGCGAGCGGAGCTAGCCGGACCATCCACTTGCCATCCGAGTCTGCCTTTGTCTGTTTCGACTGGCCTGCGAATGTCACAGTGACTTCTTCGCCCGGGTCAGCTGTTCCCCAAATGGGTACGGCCAATTCCCGTTGAAGCACCATGTTGCTGGAGAAGATACTGGGAAGTGTCACGTCTGCCTGCGTCAACGACGGCGTCAACGCAATGATCGACACAAACAGGATGGTGGCGAGTCGGCTTGTTGGATTCATTCCGGTATAGCTCTGTTTGGGATTTTGGGGCTTAGTTGTGAACCTGCCGTCAACGGCACTTTCGTCGGCGAATCACTGGTCCTTTTCCGTCGGTGGAAATCGCATACGTTTGTCGCTGTCGATTGGTTGACCGTTGCGAACACTCCACCACTCGGCGGCGCGGTCGGGATCGTAGCTTGGGTTGGGAATTGGCATGCGGGCCAGCGCATCCTGACGCCAGGCCTGTAACTTCTTCTTCAGGTCAGCAACGCGACCGGGGCGTTCGGAAGCAAGGTTCTTTGTT
>CALDJX010000249.1 GCA_937899075.1 uncultured Planctomyces sp.
TCGAAAGTCGACGCCGGCACAATCGAACTGGTCCGCAGTTTCGGACCCGAAATCGTCCCGTCCGGCGACCTGATTCAGTCGTTCGAAGCCACCTGGGACGACGAGCAATGGCAAATGCACCTCGAAGCCGCGACGCACACAAACGCCGCTTTCGGTGTCGCCTGGAAATTCATCGCCGACCAGGTTCGAGCCAATGGTTCGGTTGAAGAGATGGCGGTTTCCGACGTCATCATGGACCACTTTGCGTCGAATAAGATGACAACCTACCACCCGCCAATCGTCGGCTTGGGTCCCCACAGTGGGAATCCTCATTACGAAACCGGCACCGGGAAGAACACATCGATCCGCGAAGGCGACTTCGTGCTGGTTGACCTGTGGGCCAAGATGGATCGCCCTCGCGCGGTCTACAGCGACCTGACTCGGACAGGCTTCGTCGGCACGGAAGTTCCGGCTAAGTACACTGAGATCTTCAACATCGTCGCCGCCTCGCGCGACGCCGCTATTGCCTGCGTCCGCGACGCCTACGACGCAGACCGCCCGCTGCAGGGTTGGGAAGTTGACGATGCTTGCCGAAACGTCATCGAGCAGGCAGGTTACGGCGAATTCTATGTTCACCGAACTGGCCACAGCATCGGTCAGGAAGTTCACGGCAACGGTGCCAACATGGACAACCTGGAAACTCGCGAAGACCGCCTCGTGATGAAGCAAACGTGCTTCTCGGTCGAGCCTGGCATCTACCAGCCCGAGTTCGGTGTCCGCAGCGAGGTCGACGTCTTCGTCGACTCAGAAGGTCAGGTCCACGTCACCGGCGGGGAGCTTCAGACCGAGATTGTTCGCATTCTTGCGGACTTCGTCTGAACGCGTTTCCCGGTAGCGATGTACCGACCGTGACGGCCGAGATGCGTTGTAACGGCTGTGACCTGGACCTCAAAAATTCGTCCGGTCAGGAAGCAAAGAGAAGCGATTCTGGTTGGTGAGTTTGGCGATATCTGGTGGTGTGGGAGCAACAGTCAAAACTGGCCTTCGAGCTGGTGATTGCCGGTTGTTCCAGTTGGTTCGATCACAGAGTGTCGCCCTCTCAGACAAGTCTCGGGGTTTCTTTCCGAGCGATCTGTGCCGAATCAACCTCCTGAAGTGAGCCCGGCCGCGTATCGACCACTCACGTTTGACAGGCACGCGTGAGTATTCCCTGCCGTGACGTTGTGGCTGCATTCGAGCAGGCCGTCACTGCCACCTTCCGAGACTTACCTGCTTTGTTTCACTGCCGCACTGATTGAGCCTCGCTCGCTCAGCAGTTCGGCCAGGCAAATGTACCTTCCCCCGGCTCGTCAATCGGCATCTCAACCAAGTGGCACGATGGCCGCGAAAGTTGTGGATGCTTCGCCGCTCGGGAAGGCAAACACATCACCTGATGATTGCCTCATTTTCAGCCCTGGAGGAGCCGCCTTGTTAATCTCAGGCCACGACCAATCGTCGACGACAAACGACTTTGTCGCCAGTCCCGCGTTCCGATGGAGTATGCTCTTCGTCGGACTCGCCACCGGATTCTTAGGCATGGACATCATGGTGCGACGGCCCATGATGCGAGAACTTGCCTCAGTCCGCACCGAACTCTCATCCGTCGAACGTGACATGGAAGAACTCGTCGGAGTTCGCAATCAGGTCTGGGAAACGAACAACCTGCTGACCAGCCTGAAATCGCAGTACCGACAACTTGAAGACGCACGGGTCAGTATGAGTGCTCTTGCTCAGCTTCGCACCGAAATCGAAAACGAAGCCAGCCACACAACGGCAGCGTTTTCAAAGCTTGATCGCCTTGTCGGCCTGCAGAACGCTGTTCTGCGAAACGCCGAAAACGTCGAGTCTGCTGAAGTCAGTCTCGATCGGATGGTCGCCATGCAGGGACACCTCGTCGAATCCGGCGAGAACACCGGCGATGCCATCTCTGCGATCAACCAGTTGGTCAAAGTTCGAAACGCCGCTGAGGTTGAAGTGGCGAAGATCGACAACGCTTACGATGCCGTGCAGAAGTTCGGCGAACTGAAGAATCAGATCATGAGCAACGGCGAAGGTCTGGACATCGCTCAGGAACACGTGGCCGCTCTGGCTGCCATTAAGAATGACGTCTTCAACGAAGCTGGCAATGTCGTTGCCGCTCACGAAGCAGCTCGCAACATGATCGCCCTGAAGAACGACATCAACGAAAAGTCGGAAGGTCTGGAAACGGCTAAGCTGACTGCTGAAGAACTCTTCAGTCTGAAAGACGCTGTTGTTTCAAAAGGTGGCAACACAGAAACCGCCTTCGCCAATACCGAACGACTCTTCACCCTGCGTGACGCTCTGATCGCAGAAGCCGATCTGGATTCGGCCGAAGGCAATCTGAATCAGCTCGTCGGAATCCAGGACACACTGAACCGACAGACTGCCGAAGTCGCCGACGCTGTCGAGACTCTGGAAGTTCTGACGGACCTCAACGACGAGCTGCAGACTCAGGTCGCCACGATCGACAGCATGAGAAAAAGCCTGCTGGACGTCGTGCTGATGGAATCAACAGTTCGCAAAGTGGCTGGCATCCTTGAGCCGCTGGCCGAACTCAGCAATCTTCGCCGGTTGAGCAGCTCAGAAATGCGGGAAGCCGCTCGCCTGATCATGGATCAGCGAACTTCCCGAGTTGCTTCTCGACCTGCGGATTCAGCATCGAAGTCCGCTCCGAGGCTGAAACTCAACGACGTCGAACTTTTCACTGACGAGCAGCCCAAAGACATCTTCGTCCCGCTGCCGAAAGACCTCGACATCGACTCCGTGATTGACAGCATCGAGTAGTTTACTGAACGCTGATTTTTCAGAACCCTGTCCGGTCGATCAACCACTGCTCCACGTGCCACCCACTTTGATAAACGCCGACTGCTGAATGCACACCTGAGCAACCACCTTGATTGACCACGACGACCGCTCCAACGATTGACCACCTGACAACGCTGACCTTGATCGACCCACACCGAACGGCCGGATCACCGGACAGGGAACTCTGAAAATTGAAACGCCTGCGTCTCCAGGCAGAAGAAAACGGCGAGTCCCGGGAAACCGAGACTCGCCGTTTTTCGTATTTTGATTTTGAACGCAGAGGTCGGAGAGGTGAAAAACGCAGAGATTAAGGATGGAGACTTCAACACGAGTTTTCTGCGACACGAAAAATGTCTACTCAAAGTAGTTTTCGAGTCAGCGGATGTCTGCAGGCAGGAATTGATCGTTGCTCCTCTTTATCCTCTGCGTTTTTCACCTCTCCGACCTCTGCGTTCAAAAAAACTCCGACACATTCACGTCTGCCGATCCCGCACGAACAAACTCGCGATTATCAAACTAATGACCTAAACTGCCGCCCGTCAGCCCCGTGCCTTCTCTCTGGATTCAGTCAGAACTATGCAAGTTGCACTTTTCGTCCCGTGCTACATTGATCAGCTCTACCCGAACGTCGGCCTCGCCACGGTCGACCTGCTGGAGCGTTTCGGCTGCGACGTCGTCGTGCCGACCGAGCAAACCTGTTGCGGCCAGCCGATGGCCAACACAGGCCTGACCGAGCAGACACGCCCGCTGGCGGAGAAGTTTCTCGACCTCTTCGCCGAGTACGAATACGTCGTCTGCCCGTCGGGAAGTTGCACGGCGATGGTGACTCATCATTACGAGGAATATCTGGACGGTCGCGACGGCTTCGAGGCACTCAAGAAGAAGACGTTCGAGCTGACCGAATTCCTCGTCGACGTTCTGAAGGTCAACAAGATCGAAGGCAGCTTCCCGCACAAAGTCGGCCTGCACCAAAGTTGCCACGGCCTGCGGGAACTTCGTTTGGGAAGTTCGTCAGAACTCGTCGGCCTGACATTTAACAAAGCCCGCTTCCTGCTGGAGAATCTGGAAGGCATCCAGATCAGCGAACTGACTCGCCCCGACGAATGCTGCGGTTTCGGAGGCACCTTCGCCATCGGTGAAGAAGCGGTCTCTGTGATGATGGGCAAAGACCGGATCGCGGATCACGAATCGGCGGGCACGGAAATTCTCACTGCCAACGACATGTCCTGCCTGATGCACATGGACGGTCTGATTCGGCGAGAAAAGAAACCCATCCGAGTCATGCATCTCGCCGAAATCCTCAACGAAGCGATCACCCCCGACAGCTAGTTAAGCAGGGCCAGTTCCGACCGACCGGCAGAAACTGACCCCACTGTTTGTTGCCGTTGATGTCAGGCGATCTTCGCGATGTTCACGAAGCAGTGAACGTGCGGGATCACTCGGTAATTCCAGACGAAGCCCGGACCTTCGAGTCGCCAGAAGTGCCACGGTTCTCCCTTTTGCGGACGGTCTTTGTCCGCGTAGAAGGCAAGGTGCATTTCTTCCAGGCCGCCATTGGCTTTGACGATGTCCATGACTTCGTCAACGTCCTCTTTCCGGTACGGCGAAAGGATGTCGCGCATCACCAGCTGCATCCAGCTTCTGCACAGGAATCTGAACTGACAGGAGTTTCCGTAGGGCATCGTCAAACGCAGCACCGGCGTGCCCTCGATCAGAGAAAATGGTACGCCTGCGTGCTCCACTTGACGTACCCGACGTGCTGCATTTGACATACTGAGTTCTCAGCCACGAGGCGACGGGATTGTCAACTTCTCGTACAGCGGCGTGCCGACTCGTTTTCGCCCGACGACGACTCGGTCGGGAAAGACGTGCAACAGATGGATCGTTCCGCAATTGTCGCTGAGGACGTGAGCGGTTCGCTCGTGCATGCGAAATCCGTTGCGATGACGATGCCCGAACAGGTAGCCCGTCACTCGGTGCTCGTGGAGAAGCGACAGAACTTCTGTCCCGCCAAACTGAGGCAACACGTTGTTCCCAAACGCCGACAACGAGGGATAGTGGGCGAGTACGAAAACGTGCTGCTTCTCTTTGGACCGTTCAAGTTGCTCTTTAAGAAACTCGATCTGGTCGGTGTCAGCGCGCATCGTCAGAAACGGAACGGTGATGAATGCGCAATCGCCGTGCTCGATGAGTTGCCGCGGCTTCGCACCGGTAAACTTCTCATACAGAGCAGCCGGTCCGGTGAAGCCTTCCTTCGCGGCTTCGGCCAATGCCTGCTTGACGATCTTTGCGTACTCCGGCTTTTTCTCTGCAGCCGTCGAGTACGAAGCTTCCATGAAGTCATAGTTGAACAGCACGTCGTGATTGCCAGGCACGACGTGTTTCGGCGGCTTTAGCTCGGCAAATATCTTATTGAACAGTTCCCATTCTTCCGGCAGGTTGTTGTTGACCAGGTCGCCAGCCACGAGAACAAATGCTGGATTCAACTGGTTGAGGTCGCGAATGGTGGCTTCGGCCTTCTGAATTAGTGTCGCCCGGTTCGTCTCACGATCGAATTGCGGATCCGAAATCAACGCGAACGTGAAGTCGGGCTTCTCCTTCAAATCCTCACTCAACGACGGGCAACTAAACGGGTCATCCGCCACCGGCAGCAGGCGAGGCGACGTGACAGGATTCGGAATCGTCAGCGAGAATGCCGTGCTGGACGGATCGCTGACTTCAGCGATTTCAACCCGATCCGCAAAGACGTTGAGCAGCGTGACGGCTCCGCGAGTCGACCAGGACGTCGAGCCAACAGTCCAGGTCGGCAGCGTGTTGACATAGCCGAGAGCATGCCCATACCGAGTCGGACTCAGTTTCGCAGCAACGTGATGCCGGTCGATCAAGCTCCAGAACTTCTCGTGAGTCGGTGTCAACTTTGATCGGCCCATCGTTCGATTTACTTCGTCAAACAGCACGACTGCTTTGGCGTCGCCCGCTTCGACCAACTGACCATCAAGCCGATGCGCGGCGGCGTCAGGATCAGCGTGCAGGTCACTCGAAAACCCAAGATGAACACCGTTGACTGTTCGGACGCGATCGCGAGCGTCGTACTTCCCAAAGGCTCGCTCATAAGCAGCCAGAGATCCGCTCAGCCGATCCCGGTGCCCCGGCACGGTGATCTTAGGCACGTCGATCTGATCGAAGTACTCAGCAAACTCGGCGAAGTCGTCGTCGGAGCCTGACCAGGTCAACGAACCCAGCATGACAAGCGCGTCCGGCTTCAGCGAATTCACCAGCGAAATGGTCTTGTTCATACTGTCCGGGCCGGTCTTCGCCAGGAAGTCCCGCAACGTTCCGTTTTCGTCTTTGATCTCCGACGCCGGCAGCGTCGTAATGTACGGATTTGAGATAACCGCGATCCTGGCCAGCGGCTTGTCGGCTGCTCTGGCAAGAACAGTCCCCATGAAAACAACACAGAGAAACACGATTCTGCAGTGAGCCGATGATCGCATGGTTGCCTGATTTCCTACTCGTGGACGAAAAACCTGGGTAGAGTTAAACCCGTCGCCTGGCAGATAACAATTGCCGGTGACAATAATTCCCTCCCAGACATTCCCACCACGTTGCCTCCCCGCTCACTGAGTCTCCTCATGGTTTCTGGCCTGACAGACCGATGCACAACACTTCTGGCGAGCGTGTTTGTCGCACTCAACGTGACGAGCTTTCAGGCGTTCGCTGAGGAGCCGCCGCTTGGTGAGCTGATCGATCATCACATTGACGCTGCCCTGGTCGAACGAAATATTCCGGCCGCAGAACGATCATCCGACGCTGAGTTTCTGCGACGAGTGACTCTGGATCTGACAGGAACAATTCCGGACTCAGCAACAGCCCGAGAATTCATTGAGAGTTCCGATCCGCAAAAGCGTGAGAAGCTGATCGATCAACTGTTGAGCAGCGACGAATTCGCGACGCAGATGGCTGTCGTATTCGACGTCACGTTGATGGAGCGTCGGCCCGACAATTACGTGACCACACCGGAGTGGCGGAACTATCTCGCTCAATCGTTTGCCGAGAACAAACTGCTCAATCAACTGATCGCTGAGATTCTGGGAGCGGACGGCGTTGACGAGAAACTTCGACCAGCGGCGAAGTTTTATCTTGATCGTGCCGTCGAGAAGGACGTCCTGGTCCGAGACATCGGGCGGTTGTTCCTGGGGATCGACCTGCAATGCGCGCAGTGTCACGACCACCCCGACATCGACGATTATCTGCATCAGCATTATCACGGACTTTCGGTCTTCGTCGCGGGCAGCAAGACATTCAAACAGCCAGACGGAAAGTTCGTGCTGCAGGAAGTCGTAATGCGTGAGGTCGAGTTCGCGTCAGTATTCGATCCCGAGACGACAAAGAAGACGGGGCCGCGTCTGCTGGACGCGTTGATGGAGATTCCCGATTTCCCGGAAGGCGAAGAGTACGTCGAAAAGCCATCGCGAACTGTCCGATCCGTTCCGAAATTCAGTCTTCGCAAGCTATTGGCCGAGCGGCTGCCGCAGGATGAAACGCCGGAATTCGCACGCAACATGGCGAACCGTCTGTGGGCGATGATGATGGGCCGCGGCATCGTCCACCCACTCGACATGCACCATTCAGCGAACCCGCCGTCGCATCCGGAACTGCTGTCAGCCCTGGGGCAGAATCTGGCGGCCTCGAAGTACGACATAAAATCATTCCTGCGGGGTGTCTGCCTCAGCAACACTTACCAGCGCTCGAGCCTGATCCCGAACAAAGCCATCGCAGAACAGTTACCGGCCGACTCGTTCGCCGTCGCGAATATGAAGGGGCTTTCACCCGAGCAGCTGTTTGAAAGCCTGCTCGTCTCCACGCAGGCCAGAGCGCTCCTTGAAAAACAGATCGACGACGCAATCGCCGAAGAATCGGCAGCCACAACTGAAGCAAACGCTGAAGCTGAAAAATCAGACGACGACAAGACTAAGGAAGAACGCAACAAACACAGGTCCGCCAAAGTCGCCGAATTTGTGACGGTCTTCGGCAGCGTGCCCGGGCAACCGGAAGGCGAGTTCGCAGCGTCTCTGCCACAAGCGTTGTTTCTGGCCAATAGCGAAACGGTGTCCGACTGGGTTCCGGCCGGTTCTGGTAACCTGACAGAACGACTCGTTGAGATGGATGATCCTGCCGCGATTGCCGAAGAACTGTTTCTAAGCGTACTGTCTCGAATACCCGAAGCCGAAGAAACGCAGCTGGTCATGGAGCAACTCGGATCGTCCGACGCCGATCGACCAAAGACTGTTGCCGCACTTGTCTGGTCGCTGCTCGCTTCCGCGGAGTTTCGCCTCAACCATTAACACGCGTCGAAGGCTGAATCATGAATTTCGATCCGTCCTGCAGTTCGACCGCTCATCTGGTTTCACGACGTTCGATGCTCAGCAACATGCTGGCCGGTGCGGCGGGTGTCGGAGCGTTGGGGCAACTGGTTCACCCACTCGTGGCCAAAGAAATCGAGGCGAAGAAAAAACAGGTTCTCATCTTCCTGCTGAATGGCGGCCTGAGTCAGTTTGAGTCGTTCGATCCAAAACCGAACACTGATACCGGCGGACCGTTTCGATCGATCTCAACAGCGGTGCCAGGCATCCACTTCTCAGAGTTGATGCCTTACACCGCGCAGATCTCGGACAAGCTGGCCGTTGTCCGCAGCATGTTTGCTGAGAAGGTTCCCGGCAGCCACGGCGGCGCTCGTGAGTACGTTGTCACCGGACGACCGCCACAGCAGGGACCGTATCCGTGGATCGGTCCTGTCTATTCCAAGCTCCTGGCCGACAACGTGGACCTGCCGGGCAACATTCACATCACTCCGAGCCGGTGGGGCCCTCGCCAGGACGCAGCGTTCCTGGGACCTCGACATGCATCGCTCGTTCTAAGTGGAGGCAAGCCTCCGCTGAACGTCGACCGCCCGACTCTCTTCGACAAAGAACTTGACGACACTCGATACAAGCTCAGACAGATCGCCGATCTGCGTTTCTCACAACGACGACGCACGGCTTACACCGAGGCTTATCAGTCGTCGTACGACCAGGCGGCGCAACTGATCCGCCAGAAGGAACTGTTCGACGTCACCAAAGAATCAGAGAAAGACCAGTTGCGATACGGTTCGCACGACGTCGGTCGCCACTGTCTGATGGCCCGCCGACTGCTCGAAAAAGGCGTCACCTGCGTCAAGGTCACCCATAACAATTACGACTCGCACATGGAGAACTTCAACTTCCATCTTGAACAGCTCGGCGAATTCGATCAGCCATTCGCGACGCTGATGCAGGATCTCGACGATCGAGGCATGCTCGACAGCACGCTGGTCATGCTGGTCACCGAGTTTGGTCGCACGCCGACGATCCAACCAGACAACGGTCGGGACCACTGGCCTCCCAACTGGTCCGTCGTACTGGGCGGCTGCGGAATCCAAACCGGCGGCGTGCTGGGAGCCACCAACGACAACGGCACAGAAATCGTGGACCGTCCTGTGCACGTCGGTGAGATGTTTCATACCTACCTGCGAGCCGTCGGCCTCGACCCAACCGCGACTCATCAAGTCGGCGGTAACAAGGTTCCCATCGGCGCGCCGGAGCGTTCGGCCGTTGAAGAACTGCTGAGTTGAGACCGCGAAAAAAATGAGAAGTGAAAATGGATGAACCCAAGTACGTCCCGAAGCCAGACGGAGCCGATCCCGTGGCGACGCGGCTCGTCGCCGAGCTGAAGCACGACCGCGGCATCCTTGCCTGCAAATACGATCCGGCAAATCAGTTTCTGTTCGCCGGGGCGCGAGATTACTTCGTGCATCGCTGGGACCTTGACAAAGAACCGGTCCTTGAGCCGCCCACCGATCCGAAGAAGAAACCGCGCTACCCGCCCGTCCCGGCAGCACCGGCTGACTCGCGGCTCGAAATGGTGAAACACCAGAGTTGGGTCGGCGGCCTGTCGCTTTTCAGTGATGGCGACCGACTGGCGACCGGCGACTTTGTTGGGCAGCTTGTGATCTGGTCGGGCAGAGCTTCTGAACCTAAACCGATGTTTTCGTTCGAAGCGCACAAAGGATCGATTCGCAAAGTCGCCGTCAGTCCTGACGGGAAGCTGGTGGCCACTGCCGGCAACGATGGAGCCGTTCGAGTCTGGCACACAGACGCCGCTGAGAAACTTCATCAGGAAATGCTCGGCCACGACTGCCACGTTTACCACGTCGCATTTCACCCCGACGGAAAAGGCCTGATCTCCGCGGACCTGAAAGGTGTCGTCAAACACTGGGATGTCGAGTCCGGCAAACTGATCCGCGAAATCGACGCCAGCCAGCTGCACACTTACAGCGTGAAGTATGAAGTCGACGTCGGCGGAATCCGGGGCATGACTTTCAACGCGGACGGTTCGCAACTCGCATGCGCCGGCGCGACTGGCGAGGACAAAGGCATCGCCCACAGCGGCGATGGTCGCGTGCTGCTGTTCGATTGGGAATCCGGAAACCTGCTCAAAGAACTGCGTCCTGAGAAGAAAGAAGTCTGCACGGCGTGGGGCGTCCAGTTTCACCCCGACGGTTTCATCGTAGCCTCAGGCGGCAGCCGCACCGGAGGCTTCCTTTGGTTCTGGACTCCCGAAAACGACGTCGCGTTCCATCAGCTCAAATTCCGTCAACGAGCACCAGGCTTCGACGTCGATCTGGCTCCGGACAACAAAACCCTGGCGGTCGCCGATCATGACGGCACAGTTCGGCTCTACGAAATGACTGCCGAGGCGATAGTTGAGCCCGCCAAAGTCGACGCTAAAACCTGATCGACCTCCGCCTGACGTCACGAACTCCGAATTCGTGATGACGAACGATTCCGCAACAGGTTCAGCGATCGGTGTAGGTGGCGAACGACTTTGGCGTTTCCCACAGCCCCACTTCCCGCACAGGGAAACCCTGCGATTTTGTGAAGTCGTAGATGATCTTCGCGATTGTTTCGGCAGTTGGATTGTGCGGAAGCAGATACAGAGGCTCGCCCTGCTCCTGAAAGAACGGTACCGCTGGATCGTTCTCGTTCAGGATCATGCGGTGGTCGAGTTTGTCATCGACCCAGGTGCGTACGGACTTTTTGATGTCCGAAAAGTCGACGAGCATGCCGCGATCGTCCAGCTCTTCGCCTTCCAGTTCGATGACCGCCAGCCCGTTGTGGCCGTGAAGGTGACGACACTTTCCGCTGTAGTTCAGCAGGCGATGGCCGTAGCAGAATTCGATGTTCTGGGTGACTCGGAACATGGCTGGAATCTTCCTGACCGTCTCGAATCGACGGTCAACAAAAACGCGAAATCAGGATACGAGTTAAAGCACGATCCGTGGCGGCTACTTCTTACGTCGTTTGGTGCTTCCCGCACCGCCTTTATTGTCGCCACCGTTGGCTTCGTTCTGCCGCTTGATCTGCTCCTGCATGTCGGCGGCTTCCTGCATCTGCTTCATGAGCTTGCTGAAGACTCCGCCTTCCTTCTTCTTCTTTTTCTTTTCAAGATTTTCAGGATCAACCGGTTTCTCGGGCAGGTATTCCAGCAGTTTGCGCTCTGACATACCCCACGCGCTGGACGCGATGAAGTAGACGCACAAGCCAGCGGGAACTCGATAGAACAGGAAACCCATGAAGATCATCATGAAATTCATCATCTTCTGCTGCATCGCCATTTCGTCGGTCGTTGGCGGCGGCATGAACATCTTCTGTTGAGCGTAGAACAGAACGATGGTGATCAGCGGCAGCAGGTTGAAATCTGATCCGAGAAACGGCAGCGAGAAACCCATCTCGAAGAGTGCGTCCGGCGCGGCCAGGTTTTCGATCCAGAGGAACGAGGCCATTCGCAGATCGACCCAGTTGTTCAACGCCTGATAGAGCGAGATGAAAATTGGAAGCTGCAGAAAGACTGGCAGGCAACCGGCAAACGGATTGAAGTCGGCTTCCCGGTACAGGTCCATCTGAGCCTGCGCGAGCTTCTGCTTGTCGTCTTTGTGTTTTTCGCGAATCGCCGTCAGTTGCGGCTGAAGATCCTTCATCTTCTTCGAGCTAACCGCCTGTTTGCGCGAAATCGGGAACATCATGCCTCGGACAAGGATCGTCAGCATGACGATCGCAATGCCGTAGTGAATTCCCCAACCGTGGAAAGTCCTCAGAAGGACGACCATGAATTTGCTGATCGAGCCAAACCAGCCGTAGTCGATAATCGTGTCCGCGTTGAACTGTACCAGCAGTTCCTGACTCTTCGGGCCAAGGAATATCTGGAAGTCGTGCTGAACGAGACCGTCTGCGGGGATTTCGAATTCAGGCGACTTCAATTCGAGGCTGATGTCGCTGCGTTCGGACTCTGCGTCCTGCGTGACAACAGTCGGCGTGATTGTTGCAAAGGACTGCCGAGCGACCTGGTCACCGGTTGGCACAATCAAGGCGGCAAAAAACTGGACATCGACACCGGCGTACTGAATCGGTTTCGACCATTCCTCGACTCGTTCTTTCTGCACATCCTTGACCAACGCAGAAGCGGTCAGCAGTTCAGCGGAAACGGCACCAGCCTCGTCAAGAAATCCGACTTTGATATCGCGATACTTGCGAGCGTTTTCAACGTCTTCCAGCGGAAGCCCAACCGGCCCCTGCAACGCGTACTGAGCGGCGATTGTCTTTGTACTGATGTTTCTCAGCTGAATGCTGACATTCAACTGGTAAGCCGAACCGTAAATCTGACGGATGTCCGGCTCGTTCAGTTTTTCAGCCGGCACTCGTT